>NZ_JBAYTI010000043.1:0-23973 GCF_041675725.1 Castellaniella sp.
ATATGGCGGCGGGCCGCGCGAGCAGCCTGCTGACGCGGCGGGCCGTCAGCCGCCGGCGCGCAAGGCCCGCAGTTCGCGCTCGGCCACGTCGATGCGCACCGTGCCCAGCTCGACCAGGCGGTGCGCGACGCGCGCGATCTCGTCGCCCTGCGCGCCGGCCATGAGCGCGATGTTCTGCGAGTGCAGCGACATATGCCCTTTTTGCACCCCTTCGGTGGCCAGGACCTTGAGGGCCGCAAAATTCTGCGCCAGGCCGACTGCGGCGATGACGCGCGCAAGCTGTTCGGCCGACTCGATGCGCATGATCTTCAGGCAGGCGCCGGCCATAGGGTGCAGGCGGGTGGCCCCGCCGACCAGCCCCACGGCCATGGGGATCTCGATGGAACCCGCGAGGTGGCCTTCGCGCGTGACCTCCCAGTGCGTGAGGCTGCTGTACCAGCCGCGCCGCGCCGCATACGCATGGGCGCCGGCCTCGATGGCGCGGGTGTCGTTGCCGGTGGCCAGGACCACGGCGGTGACCCCATTCATGATGCCTTTGTTGTGCGTCGCCGCGCGGTAAGGATCCATCTGCGCGAACTCGTAGGCCTGGATCATGCCATCGCGCACGTCGGCGCCGCCGATGGCGTCGACGGGCCAGACACAGCGCGCGCGGGCCAGGCGCCGGTCGGCCAGGTTGGAGAGGATGCGCAGGCGGACGCGCCCGCCCGCCCAGGATTCGATGTGCGGCGCGAGGGTTTCGGCCATGGTGTTGACGGCATTCGCGCCCATGGCATCGCGGGTATCGACGATCAGGTGAGTCACGACCATGGTGCCGCTGGCGGCCTCGATGAGGCGCACCTCGAGATCCCGGAAGCCGCCGCCCAGCTTTACCAGGACAGGGTCGCAGGCGTCACACAGGCGGCGGATGTCGTCGATGTGCTCGAGAATGGCCAGCCGGGCGTTGGCCGGGTCGGGCACGCCGACCAGCTGCACCTGGGCGATCATCTGCGTCCCCGACATCGAGGTGATGAAGCCGCCGCTGTCGTAGCATTGGCGCGCCGCATTACAGACGGCCGCGACGACCGAGGACTCTTCGGTGGCCATGGGGACCAGATAGTCCCGGCCGTCGATGAGCAGGTTGGTGGCCACGCCCAGGGGGATGTTCATGGTCCCCACGACGTTTTCGATCAGCTGGTCGGCCAGCGCGGCCGGCAGATTGCCCGTATTCAGGAACAGGGGCTCGAGCTCGCCCGCCGGCAGACCGGCGTACTGCAGCACCCGCTGCACCCGTTCGGACACACTGAGCTTGTGAAAGCCTGAAATACGCGATGAATTGTTCGACACGACAGATACCTTTCATTCAATCAAGAAATAATCACCCCATCATCCTGGGCAGCCAGGTGACCATGCCCGGCAAGGCGGCACAGATCAGCAGCGCCAGCACCTGCAGGCCCATGAACGGCACCACACCGCGATAGACGGTGCCGATGCCGATGCCCTCGGGCAGCGTGGCCCGTATATAGAACAACGAGTAGCCAAAAGGCGGGCTGATGTAGCCCACTTGAATGGAGATGGCGTAGAGCACGCCAAACCAGATCTCGTCGAAACCCAGCAGCTTGACGATGGGCAGAAAGACCGGCACGGTGAGCAGGATGATGCCGATCTCGTCCAGACAGGTCCCGAGGAAGATCAGAATGAGCATCATGACTGCCAGCACCAGGTAGGCGTTGACGTCCAGGTCGCGGATCAGGGCGATCAGCGTGTCGGCGCCGCCCAGGCCGGTGAAGATGGCCACATACGCCTTGGCGCCGATGGTGATCCAGAGAATCATGGCCGTGACCCTGAGCGTCTGCACACCGGCATCGGCCAGGCCCGCCCACGAGAACTTGCGCCGCGCCAGGCTGGCCAGCACAGCCCCCACCACGCCGACGGCAGCGGCTTCGGTGGGCGTGGCTATGCCCAGGAAAATGGAGCCCAGCACCAGCACGATGAGCAGTGCCGGGATGACGACCGCGCGCAGGCTGAGCCACTTGAGGCGCATGGAAACCGGCTGCTGCGCGGCAGGCGGTATCCGCCCGCGCTGGAAATAGGCCACGTACAGGATATACAGGATGTACAGGCCGGCCAGCAGCAGGCCAGGCACGACGCCGGCAATGAGCATCTTGCCGATCGAGACCTGGGCCGTGACGGCATAGACGATGGTGAGCACCGAGGGCGGGATCAGCACCCCCAGCGTGCCTGCGGCGCAGATCGTGCCCGCCACCAGCGAGGCATCGTATTTGCGCCGCAGCATTTCGGGCATGGCCAGCACGCCCATGGAAGTGACCGCCGCCCCCACCACCCCGGTCATGGCCGCCATGACCACGCAGATGATGACCGTGCCGATCGCCAGGCCACCGCGCAGGCGCCCAAACCACAGGCCCATCACGCGGTACAGGTCTTCGATGACGCCCGAACGCTGCAGGATGGCCGCCATCAGGATGTACAGCGGCACGGCCAGCAAGGGCTCGGAACGCATGGTGTCGAAAATCTGCAACACCAGGATGATGACCGAGTCCGGATTCCAGAGAGTGACCGTCAGGAACAGGGACAAGCCGCCCAGCACGAAGGCGATCGGCAGCCCGGTGAGCATGAGCGCGGTCAGGCCCCCGAACATGAGCGCGAGAATCATGTTGGCGCTCATGCGGGCTCCGGGTCGCCGGCATGCAGCCGGATGAGTTCGGCCAGGCTCTGCAGGCCCAGCAGCAGGAAGGCCAGCGGCACGGCCACCTTATACGGCCACAGAGGGGGATTCCAGGCCGAAAACGTGGTTTCCCGGTATTCGATGGCCTGCACGACCAGCGGCGTAGCGAAATACAGCATCACCACGCAGAAGAAGAGAATGATCAGCTGGTTGAACGTATCCACCCAGCGGCCGGTGCGCGGCCGCATGCGGGCACGCACCAGATCCATGTTGACGTGCCCGCCCACGTGCAGCAGGTAGGGTCCGCCCAGCAGGAAATACGGCCCGAAGAGCAGCACCGCGAATTCCATGCCCCAGACCGTGGGGGCATGGAAAACGTAGCGGCTGATGACCTCGGCCATCATGGAGGGCACGATCAGCAGCATCAGCGCGGCCGCCAGCCAGAACAGCCAGCGGTTCAGCGTGGTGATGCCGTGGACGTAGAGATACAGGAGGCGCATCATGGCCTGCCCCCCGGCCCAGGACGCCTGGCCAGGCCCCGGCTGGCGCCACCGCCGGACGCGGCGCCAGCGATCGGGTCGGGATGGGGCCGCATCAGTTCAGCAGGCCGAGTTTCTCCATGAAGGCCACCTGGCTGTCGAGCATTTCGGTGGCCAGTGGCTCGCCCTTGGTGGCGTCGCGCCAGATGCTGACCACCTGCTTGCGCGCCTGGGCGACGTCGGCCGGATCCAGCGCGCTGACCTCGACGCCCTGCTCTTTGAAGGCGTCGATGGCCTTGCCGTCGGACACCATGATGTGCTGGCGCAAGGCCGTGGAGACCTCGCGGGCCGCGGCTGCGAGCGCGGCTTTGTAGGACGGCGGCAGCGCATCGTACGCTTTTTGATTGGCGACGTAGCTGGTGGCGGTGGTGGGCTGGTGCGGGCCGGGCATGACGATGTACTTGGCCACCTCGCCCAGGCCGGCCTCGAGATTGGCAGTGAGGTCGCCCCGGTCGGCGATGTCGATCACCCCTTTGTCGAGCGCGGAATACACGTCGGCCGTGGCCAGGGGCGCGACGGCGACGCCCAGGCCCCCCATGACGGACGAGGCCAGGCCCACGAAGCGGCCTTTCTTGTCTTTGAAATCGGCCACGCTGTGGATGGGCACCTTGGAGTGGATGGGTTCGGGGCCATAGACGGTGGGTGCGATATAGAACAGCCCGGCGGGCGCATAGGCCTTGCGCGCCATGTCCAGGCCGCCCAGCTCGTAGAACCAGGCTTCGTACTGGTCGGGTTCGGTGAAGCCGAAAGGCACGGTGCTGGTGAAGGCCAGTGCGGGGATCTTGCCGGCCTCGTAGCCGTCGAAGGTTTTCATGAGCTCGAAGGCCCCGCCGCGCACGGCATCGAAGGCCTGGCTGGGCGGCACCAGCTGGCCGGCCGAGAACAGCTCGATCTCGAACTGCCCATCGGTGAGTTCCGCGACGCGCTTGACGAAGAGCTCTTCGAACTTCTGCGGCGTGGTGCCGCCATCCCAGAGTGCCTGCATGCGCCACTTGACCTTGTCCTGTGCGCGGGCGGACGTCGCGAGCCCCAGCCCCACGCCCGCCACGGAGGCGGCCCCCAGGGTCTTGAGCAGGGCGCGTCGGTTGATTGTCTGCATTGTCTTCTCCTGTTGAGTGCTGTTGTTCATCGCCCGGCACCAGGCAGGCGCGTCATGCACGCGGCGCTGCGAGTCGCGTGGCCCGGGCTTGTAGGATCATATTAGGAGTCAGACCGGTACAATAAAAGGTACAGTTGTGATTAATTCGTGATTCTGTACCCTTCTTTGACCCATGACAGTGGCTGGCCCACCCCCCACCCGCATCGAAGCCGTGATCCAGAACGTGCGAGCCGAGATCACGGCCGGCCTCTGGGCGCCTGGCAGCAAGATCCTGTCGATCCGCGCCGCCGCCCAGGCCTTCCAGGTGTCGAAGAACACCGTGGCCGAGGCGTACGACCGCATGGTGGCCATGGGTCAGCTCGAGGCGCGGCTGGGTTCGGGCTATTACGTACCCCGCCGCAACCGCCGGGATCCCCTGCCCAAGGCCTTGTCGGTGGCACAGGCAGTCGATGCCGCCACATTGCTGCGCGAGCAGCTGATCCGGCAGTACGAGGTGCGCGTGGGCGAGGGGCGCCCGCCTCACGACTGGGTGGGCAGCCCGGTATTCAAGCCGCTGCCGCATATGCACAACCCACCACCGGGTGGCGAAGTGCACGCTTATGGCAACCCCTGGGGCTTTGCGCGGCTGCGCCACTACCTGGCGCAGAGCCTGGGCGACCGGCAGATCGCGGCCGCTCCCGAACAGATCCTGACGACGCTCGGGGCCAACCACGCGCTGGACTTGATCGCACGCCAGCTGCTCGAACCGGGCGACACGGTGCTGGTGGACAGCCCCGGATACTACCCCCTGTTCGCCAAACTGCACCTGGGCGGCCTCCAGATCATCGGCGTACGGCGCCTGGCCAACGGCCCCGACATCGACGATCTGAACCTCAAGGCGATGCGCCACAAGCCGAAGATTTTTTTCACGCAGTCGCAGGCCCACAACCCAACCGGCAGCGCGCTCAGCCTGCCGATCGGCCACCGCATCCTGGTCGCGGCGGCACAGCACAATTTCCTGATCGTCGAAGATGACCCGTTCGCCGACATCCTGTCGCCGGATGCGCCCCGGCTGGCCAGCCTGGATCAGCTCGAACGGGTGATCTACGTGGGCACATTCTCCAAGACCTTGTCGGCCGGCCTACGGGTCGGCTATCTGGCGGCCCATCCACGGCTGGCCCAGGCCCTGTGCGACCTGAAGATGCTCACGATCGCGTGCTCGGGCGACTACGCCGAGCGCATGCTGTACGATTTCATTGCCTCGGGCCAGTACCTCAAACACCTGCGCCGGCTGCGCACGCGCGTCGCGCAGACCACCCGCCAGGCCATGGACATCGTCCGCCAGCTGGGGCTGGAGGTCTTCTGCGAACCCACGGGCTGTTTCTATCTGTGGGCTTTCCTGCCGGCTGGCGACACCGAAGAACGCCTGGTGCAGGACGCTTCCGAGCGCAATATCTTCATCGCCCCCGGCTATCTGTTCACACCCGAACACTGCAGTCCGCGCCCCGCCACCCGCCTGAACATCGCCTACGTGGGGCACCCCAAGTTCAGCCAGTTCATGCGCGGACGCGGTGCCTGACGGTGCCCGACCCAGCGCCGTCCACTGCCCAGACACCCCTGGCCGCCCCGGAGCGGCCAGGGGTGCGGCGGGACCCGCGCGGTGGTGTAAGCTTTCAGAATGCAGCCGCGGCGCCGCTGCGGCACGTCGTTCAGGATATTTCCATGGAGCGCATCTGGCTGTCTCATTATCCACCCGGGGTTCCGGCCGACATCATGGACCAGGTACAGGCCTGCCCCTCGCTGGCGGCGCTGTTCGAAGAAGGCTGCGCCCGGCACGCCGGGCGCATTGCCTATCACAGCCTGGGGGCCACCCTCGACTACGCGGGGCTGCACCGGCAGGCGCATGCCTTTGCCGCCTGGCTGCAACGGCAGGGGGTGGGGCGCGGCGACCGGGTGCTGCTGATGATGCCCAACCTGATGCAGTATCCAGTGTGCCTGTTCGGTACCTGGCTGGCGGGCGCGGTGGTGGTCAACACCAATCCCCTCTACACCGTGGGCGAGCTGCAGCACCAGCTCAATGACTCGGGCGCGACGACCGTGGTGGTGGCAGAGCATTTCGCGCACGTGCTGCAACAGGCCTTGCCCGGCTCCGCCGTGCAGCGCGTGGTGGTCACGGCGGTGGGCGACCTGCTGGGGTTCTGGCGCGGACACCTGGCCAACGGGCTGGTGCGCTACGTGCGCAAGCAAATCAAGACCTGGCGCATCCCCGGCAGCTTCCGCCTGAACCGCGTGCTGGCGCAGGGGCGGCGCCTGTCCTTCACCCCCCCGGCCTTGGGGCCCGACGACCTGGCGGCCCTGCAATATACAGGCGGTACGACGGGGGTGGCCAAGGGCGCCATGCTCACGCACGGCAACCTGGTGGCCAACGTCCATCAGGCCCACGCCTGGGTACGGCCATTCTGTCGCGGCGAAAACGAGCTCATCGTCACGGCGCTGCCGCTCTATCACGTGTTCGCGCTCACGGCCAACTGCCTGGTGTTCTTCAAGCTCGGAGCCAGCAATCTGCTGGTGGTGGATGCGCGCGACACCAACACCCTGGTGCACGAGATGCGGCGCCTGCGCTTCACCGCGCTCACGGGGGTGAATACGCTGTTCAACGCACTGCTGGCACGGCCAGACTTCGCGCAGCTGGATTTCTCGGCCCTGACGCTCGCCCTGGGCGGCGGCATGGCCGTGCAGGAAGAGGTCGCGCGGCGCTGGCTCGCCGTCACGGGGGTGCCGATCGCACAAGCGTACGGGCTGACGGAAACCTCGCCGGCCGTCACCATCAGCCCGCTGGACTCCGTGGAATTCAACGGCTCGATCGGCCTGCCTGTGCCGTCCACCGACGTGGCGATCCGCGAGAACAACCAGAGCCTGCCAATCGGCGAGGTCGGCGAAATCTGCGTCAAAGGGCCCCAGGTGATGGCGGGCTACTGGCAGCGGCCCGACGAAACCGCGCACACGTTCGATGCGGACGGCTGGCTGATGACCGGCGACATCGGGCGCATGGACGAGCGCGGCTACGTATTCCTGCTGGATCGCAAGAAAGACATGATCCTGGTGTCGGGCTTCAACGTCTATCCAAACGAGGTCGAGTCCGTCGTGATGGGGCTGCCCGGGGTACACGAAGTGGTCGCCGTGGGGGTGCCGCACGGGGTGGCCGGCGAAGCAGTCAAGCTGTTCGTGATCCGCAGCGATCCGTCGCTGACGGAGGCACAGGTGATTGCATACTGTCGCGAGCACCTGACGGGCTACAAAGTCCCCCGATACGTCGAATTTCGCGACGACCTGCCACGCAGCGCGGTGGGCAAGATTCTGCGCAAGGACCTGCGCGATGAGGCGCGTGGGCAAGATGGCTAAGCACTACCCAAACCTTAACGCGAAGAAAGCCTTATTCGACGATCAGGCACTGAGTATCGCGCTGAAGCAACTGACACCAAAAAATATAGTTGCGGCCTGACGCTCAATACCCCAGCGTCAAGCCATCGGGATTGCGCGGGTCGGATGCCCCGTACCATTGGCCATCGTGGCGTTGGATGGTCTGCGTCTTGCCCATGGTGGGGCGCACCACCACCGAGTGGCCCCGGGCGCGCAGCAGGGCCAGCGTATCGGGGCTGAAGCCTTTTTCCACCCGCAGCTCGTCGGGCTGGCCCTGGTGGTGGAAACGGGGCTGGGCGGCGGCTTCGGCGGGATTCAGGCCGAAGTCGATGGCATCGACCAGCGCCTGCAACACGGTGGTAATGATGCGCGCGCCCCCCGGCGTTCCGGTTACCAGCCAGACCTGATCGTGCTCGTCCAACACGATGGTGGGCGTCATGGATGACAGCGGACGCTTGCCCCCAGCCACCGCATTGGCCTGCGAGCCGACCAGGCCGTAGACGTTGGGCACGCCGGGCTGCAGGGCGAAGTCATCCATTTCATTGTTCAGCAGGATGCCCGTGCCGGGGATGACCTGGCCGTTGCCAAAACCGGTGTTCAGGGTGTAGGTGAGCGCGACCGCGTTGCCCTGGGCATCGACCACCGAGAAATGGGTGGTTTGCTCGCTTTCGTGGGGCCAGGGATCGCCTGCCTGCCAGTCGGCCAGCGGACGCGCATGCCCGGGATCGATGAGGGCCGCCCGCTCGCGGGCATACGCGCGCGAGACCAGCCCGGCTACGGGCACCTGGACGAAGTCTGGATCTCCCAGGTAGCGGGCCCGGTCGGCATAGGCCAGTTTCATGGCTTCAGCCATGACGTGGATGGTGCGCGCGCTGCCCACGCCCCATTGGTCCAGTGGCAGCGGTTCGAGCATGTGCAACAGCTGCAGCAGATGAACCCCGCCCGAGCTGGGCGGTGGCATGGTGACGACGCGCTTGCCGCGGTAATGGCCTTCCAGCGGGGCGCGCAGGCGCGCGCGATACGCGGCCAGGTCGTGGGCATCGATCAAGCCGCCCGTGCGCTGCATTTCGGCCACCAGACGTTCGGCGATAGGGCCTTCATAGAATGCGGCCGCCCCTTGCTGGGCGAGCCAGCGCAGGGACTGCGCCAGATCGGCCTGAACCAGGCGCTCGCCGGCGCGCAGGGGCTGGCCGGCGCGCCAGAAGATGGCGCGGGTGGCCGGCCACGGGCCCATGGTGTCGCGGTTGCGCTGCAGCGCGTCGGCCAGGGTGGGGCTGACCACCATCCCCTGTTCGGCCCACTGAATCGCCGGCTCGATGAGCCGGGCCCAGGGCAGGCTGCCCCATTGCCGGTGCGCCAGCGCCAGGCCGGCCACCGTACCGGGTACGCCCGCCGCCAGCGGGCCGTGCAGCGAGCGCCCCGGGATGACCTGGCCCTGCGCATCGACGTACGTCGCGGGGCCGGCCGCCAAGGGCGCCGTTTCACGAAAATCGACCGCATGATTCTGGCCGCCCGCCGCGTCGTGCACCACCATGAACCCGCCACCACCCAGGTTGCCGGCCCAGGGCTGCACCACGGCGAGCGCAAACGCAGTAGCGACGGCCGCATCGACGGCATTGCCGCCCGCCTGCAGGATTTGCAGGCCCACCTGGGTCGCCGGCGCGCTCTCGCTGGCCACCATGGCATGGCTGGCCACCACCGGATGGAAAATATCATAGCCGTCGTCGTAGGCGGCCGCCGCGGCCCGGGTGACCGCCGTGGCGGTGACTGCCACGGCCTGGGTCTGCGCTTCGGCGGCGGTCACCGCCAAGGCCGGGCCGGCCTGCGCGGCAATGGCTGGCGGCCACGCGCAGGCGCCCGACAACAGCAGCGCCAGAAGGGCGCTGCGGGCAATCGGGTTCAACATGACAGTGTCGGAGGGATCAGGCCGCGCCAAACTGCAACGGCTCACCGCTGCGATCGAAGGCCAGCAGCGAGCCGATGGTGCCGTACTTGATCATTTGCGTCATGCGCTGGAAGGCGAGGTCGACGTCTTTGTTGTCGGGCAGGAAGGCCGACTGGTCGGCCATGGCGGCCACGAACACGACGTGCCAGCCCTTGCCGGTGAGGGTGGATTCTTGCACCAGCGCGCTGAAGCTGGTGAGCTGATCCGGGGTTTTGTCGACGCACAGGATCGGGGTGAGTTCACCGCCTTCGCCCCGGGCGTATTGTTCTTTTTGGGCGGGTGTGGCGTCGTCGGGCACGCTGCTGTCCGCGAACACGAACAGCAGGCGCTGGGGCTGGTCCTGCAGGCGGGCCGCCTGCAGGAGGTCATCGAAGCTGGCGATGTCCATACCCGATCCGATCAGATGACGCGCACGGCCTCGACCAGGCGCACCACCGTCCAGGACTTGTGGCGCGACAGGGGCCGGCCTTCGGCGATCTCGACCGTATCGCCCTCGTTGTACTGGTTGTGTTCGTCGTGGGCCTGATAACGGGCCGACCGGTTGACGAATTTGCCCAGCACGGGATGTTTGACACGGGTCTGGACGCTGACCACCACGGTCTTGTCCATCTTGTTGCTGACGACCTTGCCGGTCAGGGTGCGCTGGCGCTTGGGTGCGGCTTCGGTGCTCGCGGCTTCGATGCTTGCGGTTTCGATTTCGCTCATTTCACTTACCTGCGTTTTCGGTCATGATGGTGCGCACGCGGGCAATGTCGCGGCGCACCTTGCCCAGCTGGCTGGTGTTGCTCAGCTGCTGGGTGGCCCGCTGCATGCGCAGGTTGAATTGAGCCTTCAAGAGGCTTTCGAGCTCGGCCTGCAGCTCGGTGCTGTCCTTGGTGCGAAGTTCACTGGCTTTCATGGTGATTCCTTACGCCCCGACGCGGCGCGACACGAAGGTCGTGCCGATGGGCAGTTTGGCAGCGGCCAGACGGAACGCTTCGCGGGCGAGTTCTTCGCTCACGCCTTCCATTTCGTACAGGACCTTGCCCGGTTGAATTTCGGCGACCCAGAATTCGGGATTGCCCTTGCCCTTGCCCATGCGGACCTCGGCGGGTTTCTGCGAAATGGGCTTGTCGGGGAAGATGCGGATCCAGATGCGACCACCGCGCTTGATGTGGCGGTTGATGGCCCGACGGGCGGCCTCGATCTGGCGCGCCGTCAGGCGCCCGCGACCGGTGGCCTTGAGGCCGAACTCGCCAAAGGACACGTTGGTGCCTCGGGTGGCCAGACCGGTGTTGCGGCCTTTTTGCTCTTTGCGATATTTCCTGCGAGCGGGTGACAACATGATTATTCTCCTTCGGCCTGGGCGGCGGCGGCTTCCCGGCGGCTGCCACGGCTACGGCTGCCGGGGCGGCCCGGACGGTCGCCACGCGGTGCGCGGCGGCCACGGCGCTCTTCGTCGCGCGGGGCGGCGGTTTCGGGCGGAAAGTCTCCGTTGGGCAGCATATCGCCCTTGTAGACCCACACCTTGATGCCGATGATGCCATAGGTGGTGCGCGCTTCGGCCGTGCCGTAGTCGATGTGCGCGCGCAGGGTGTGCAGCGGCACACGGCCTTCGCGATACCATTCGGTACGGGCGATTTCGATGCCGTTCAGGCGGCCCGAGCTCATGATCTTGATGCCCTGGGCACCCAGGCGCATGGCGTTCTGCATGGCGCGCTTCATGGCGCGGCGGAACATGATGCGCTTTTCGAGCTGTTGGGCGATCGAGTCGGCCACCAGCTGGGCGTCGGTTTCGGGCTTGCGGATTTCCTCGATGTTGACGTGCACGGGCACGCCCATGAGGCGCTGCAGGTCGGCCTTGAGATGCTCGATGTCCTCGCCGCGGCGACCGATCACCACCCCCGGGCGCGCCGAGTAAATAGTGATGCGGGCGTTCTTGGCCGGGCGCTCGATGACCACACGGCCCACCGAGGCCGAGCCCAGTTTTTTCTTGAGGTATTCGCGAACGCGGATGTCTTCGGCCAGCATCGGGCCGTAGTTCTTGTCGTTCGCGTACCAGCGTGATGTCCAATTGCGGTTGACCGCCAGGCGGAAACCGGTCGGGTGGATTTTCTGTCCCATAGTGACTCCTTAGGCCCCGACCTTGACCACGATGTGGCAGGTCTGTTTTTCGATGCGGTTGCCACGGCCCTTGGCACGTGCCGAGAACCGCTTCATGGACTGCGCCTTGTCGACGTGGATGGTCGTGACCTTGAGCTCGTCGATGTCTGCACCATCATTGTGCTCGGCATTGGCAATGGCCGATTCGAGCGCCTTCTTGATGATGCCGGCCGCCTTCTTGGGGCTGAACGTCAGGATGTTGAGTGCGTGCGCCACGGATTTCCCGCGGATCAGGTCCGCCACGAGGCGGGCCTTCTGGGCGGAAATATGGACGCCGCGTATGATGGCGGTTGTTTCCATGGCTTACCTCCTGGATTTCTTGTCTGCCGCGTGCCCCTTGAAGGTGCGCGTGTGGGCAAACTCGCCGAGTTTGTGGCCGACCATGTTCTCGCTGACGTACACGGGCACGTGCTGGCGCCCGTTGTGCACGGCGATGGTCAACCCGATGAACTCGGGCAAAATGGTTGAACGGCGCGACCAGGTCTTGATCGGCTTCTTTTCTTTGCCCCCGACGGCCGCATCGACCTTTTTGATCAGATGCGCATCGACAAACGGGCCTTTCTTGATCGAACGTGACATAGTATGCGCCCCTTATTTGCGCTTGCGGCGCGAGACAATCATATTGCTCGTGCGCTTGTTTCGACGCGTGCGGTACCCCTTGGTGGGCGTACCCCACGGGCTGACCGGCTCGCGGCCTTCGCCGGTGCGGCCTTCGCCGCCGCCATGCGGGTGATCGACCGGGTTCATGGCCACACCGCGCACGGTGGGACGCACGCCGCGCCAGCGCATGGCGCCGGCCTTGCCGATCTGGCGCAGGCTGTGGTCGCCGTTGCCGACCTCGCCAATGGTGGCCCGGCAGTCGATGTGCACGCGGCGGACTTCACCGGAACGCAGGCGGACCTGGGCATAGACGCCTTCGCGTGCCAGCAGCACGGCGGCGGCGCCCGCCGAACGGGCCATCTGGGCGCCCTTGCCCGGCTGCATCTCGATGCAGTGGATGGTGGCACCCACGGGAATCGCGCGGATGGGCAAGGTGTTGCCGCTGCGGATCGGGGCCTCGAGCCCAGAGACCACGGTGGCGCCGACTTCGAGGCCGCGCGGTGCAATGATGTACCGGCGCTCGCCATCGGCGTAGCACAGCAAGGCGATGTGCGCCGTGCGGTTGGGGTCGTACTCGATGCGTTCGACACGCGCCGGAATGCCGTCTTTGTTGCGACGGAAATCGACGATGCGGTAGTGCTGCTTGCGCCCGCCCCCGCGATGGCGCACGGTGATGCGGCCATGGTGGTTGCGGCCCGAGCCGCGCGGCTGGCTTTCGAGCAGCGGCGCGTGGGCGGGGCCCTTGTGAAGCTCGGGGTGCACGACCTTGATCATGCCGCGGCGCCCGGCCGATGTGGGTTTGACTTTGACGAGCGGCATTTAATGGATCTCCGAGAAGTCGATTTCGTGGCCGGCCTTGAGGCAGACATAGGCCTTGCGCTCATTGCGGCGACGGCCCATGAAGCGGCCAAAGCGTTTTTGCTTGCCTTGGCGGTTGGCCACCTGGACGGACTGGACTTCGACCTTGAAGAGCAGCTCGACGGCTGCCTTGATTTCGGGCTTGGTGGCATCGGCCACGACCCGGAAGGTGACCTGGTTGTTCTTTTCGGCGACCAGGGTGGACTTTTCAGTGACCACCGGCGCCAATATGACTTGCATCAGACGTTCGGCATTCATCCCAGCAACTCCTCGAGTTGGGCGACCGCAGGCCGGGTAATGAGCACTTTCTTGAAGTGGATCAGCGACAGCGGGTCGGCTTGGTGCGTTTCGATCACCGCCACATGAGGCAGGTTGCGCGTGGCCAGGTAGACGTTTTCATCGAGCTCGTCGGTGATGATGAGCACGGACTCGGACACGCCGAGGTCTTTCAGGCGGCTGGCAGCGAGCTTGGTCTTGGGGGCATCGAGCGCAAAGCTTTCGAGCACGGCGATACGGTCTTCGCGCACCAGCTGCGAAAAGATGGCGCGCAGGCCCGCGCGGTACATCTTCTTGTTGACTTTCTGGCTGAAGTTTTCTTCAGGGCTTGCCGGAAACGCCCGGCCGCCCCCCCGCCACAAGGGCGAGGACGTCATCCCGGCGCGGGCTCGGCCCGTGCCTTTCTGGCGCCAGGGTTTGCGGGTGGAATGCTTGACGGTGCCGCGGCTTTTCTGGGCGCGGTCGCCCTGGCGGGCATTGGCCTGGTAGGCGACCACGACCTGGTGAACCAGGGCCTCGTTGAAATCGCGCCCGAAAATGGCGTCGGCGACCGGCACGGTGGCCGTGGCCTGGCCGTTTTCGTTCAAGAGCTTGAGTTCCATGATCTTCAGGCCCCCTTGGCAGCAGCTTTGACGGCGGGACGCACGACGATGCCGCCGTTCTTGTGGCCGGGCACCGCGCCCTTGACCAGCAAGAGGCCGCGTTCGGCGTCAACCCGCACGACGTCGAGATTTTGTACGGTGCAGGTTTCGGCACCCATGTGACCGGCCATTTTCTTGCCCTTGAAGACGCGCCCAGGATCCTGCGCCTGGCCGATCGAGCCCGGCACCCGGTGCGAGAGCGAGTTGCCATGCGAATTGCGCTGGCCGCCGAAATTGTGGCGCTTGATGGTGCCGGCAAAGCCCTTGCCCAGGCTGGTACCGGTGACATCGACCTGCTGGCCGGCCTCGAAGACCGCGTCGACCGCGATGACGGCGCCCGCCGTGAATTCGGCGATGCGCGCCGGATCGAGGCGGAATTCTTTGAGTTGGCTGCCGGCTTCGATGCCGGCCTTGGCGTAATGGCCGGCCTGGGCCTGATTGACGCGCGAGGCGCGACGGCTGCCATGGGCCAGCTGCACGGCGGCATAACCGTCTGTTTCGGGCGTCTTGACCTGGGCGACGCGGTTGTTGGAGACGTCGAGCACGGTGACCGGAATGGATACGCCATCCTCGGTAAAGACGCGCGTCATGCCAAGCTTGCGCCCCACGAGCCCAAGGCGGTACGCCGCGGGCGCAGGTGTCGATTGCGACATTGTTTTCTCCTGGGGGTGTTTCCCCTCAGATACGGATCCCGACTACGATTGGCCGGGGCTGTTAGGTTCGCCAAGCGTGAACCCACTTGACGAAAGCCCTACATGTTACTACGCAATTCGTCTTCAAGCAAGCTGGCCAGGTCGAGCAGGCGCTCATCCGAATACCACGGGCCCGCCAGCTGCAGGCCGATGGGCAAGCCGCCGGCGGTCTGGCCGCAAGGCATGGAAAGCGCCGGGTGGCCACTGAGATTCATGGCGTAGGTATAGGGGTACCAGGCGCCCCGTATCGTGCCCGCCGGCTTGCCCGCGATCTCGATGGGGCCGTTGGGATCCACGGCGATGGGCAGCGGCGGCGCCGATACCGTGGGCGAGAGCAGCACGTCATGGTGTGCGAACACGTCTTGCAGCAATTCGAAGCAGCGCGTGCGGGCGGCCTGCGCACGGTGCAGGTCGATCGCGCTGTGCTGCCGGCCGCGCTCGACCAGCGCCACCAGGGCGGGATCCAGGCGCGCCCGGTAGGCCTCGAGATGGGGCAGCACGCGCGCGGCGGTCAGGCTCTCGAGCAAGATGAGGAAATAGCGCTCGAACGCGACGAAATCCAGCGATACGGTCTGGACGACGGCGCCTGCGTCCTGCAGGCGTACGGCCACGGCGTCGGTGGCGGCGCGGACCTGCGGATCGACCGGATTGCCGGCCGACGGCAGGTAGGCCACGCGCAGGCCGCGCACCGCGTCCAGGCCCCGGCCCGTGTCCAGGCCGGCGAGCGCGGTGTGTTCACGATGCAGCAGGCCGGCCTGACCCCAGGGGTCCTGCCGGTCGAAGCCCTGGAGCACCGAATGGAACAGGCGCAGGTCGGCGATGTCGCGCGCCATGGGGCCCACGTACGAATGGGCCGCAAAGCGGTCGGCCGGTTGCAGATAGGCCACGGTGCCCAGCGTGCCCTTGAGGCCGCTGATGCCGCAGCAGGCCGCCGGGATGCGGATCGAGCCGCCGCCGTCGGTGCCCAACGCAAGCGCCCCCAGACCGGCTGCGACGGCGACCGCCGCGCCGCCGCTGGATGCGCCGCAGGTGACGCTGGGATCATGGGGGTTCAAGGTACGGCCGAACAGGGGCGCGTCGGTGCTTTGCTTGGCGCCGAATTCCGGCGTGGTGGTCTTGCCGATGAGAATGCCGCCCGCCGCCTTGGTGCGCGCCACCGCCACGGCGTCTTTCTTGGGCACGAAGTCTTCGTAGATGGCCGAGCCCATGGTCGTGCGCACGCCGGCCGTGAGGATCAGGTCCTTGGCCGACCAGGGCACGCCATGCAGCGGACCCAGGGGTTCGCCGCGCAGCACCGCCTGCTCGGCCTGGCGTGCGGCCGCCAGCGCGGCTTGCGCGGTCACCGTGATGAAGGCATTCAAATGGCGCATCGCGTCGATGCGGTCCAGGGCGGCCTGCACCACTTCGACAGGCGAGACCTGGCGCTCGCGGATCAGGGCGGCCAGCGCGCGCGCCGGCAGGTTCAAGTCATCGGTCATGGGTTTCTCGCTCGCATCGGAATCAGGGGACGGGCTGTGGTCAGAGCATCCAGCGCCCGCCATCGACCATCAGGGTCTGGCCGGTGATGTACCGGGCGCCCGGGCTGGCCAGGAACAGCACCACGGCGGCCACGTCGTCAGGCGTGCCCACGTAGCCCGCCGGCGTGCCATCGATGATGCGCTGCAGGATCTCGGGCTTGAGGTGTCGATGGGCCGTGGTCGCGATGGCGCCGGGACACACGGCATTGACGGTGATCCCGTGGGGCGCGAGCTCGCGCGCCAGGGACCGGGTCAGGCCGACCACCCCCATCTTGGCCGCGGCATAGTCGGCCAGGCCCACATCGCCGGCAAACGCGGCGTTGCTGCTCATGTTGATGATGCGGCCGCTGCCGCGCCGCCGCATGCGGGGCGCCACGATGCGGCTGGCGCGCAGCGCCGTGAACAGCGAAACCTCGAGCACGAAACGCCAGGTGGCCTCTTCGGACTCGACGAACGGGCAGGCGCGTTCGCGGGCGCTCTGGCCCACGTTGTTGAACAGCACGTCGACCTCGCCGCAGTCGGCATGCACCCCCTCGAAGAACTGGTCCAGCTGCGGCCCGGTGCAGTCGCCCGCCACGACCCGGTGGCCGGCGGCCTGCAGGTCGGCCAGGTCGGCCACGTCGCGATCCATCAGGGCCAGCCGGGCGCCACAGGCGGCAAACTGGCGCGCGGTGGCTGCGCCGATTCCGTGGCCGGCACCGGTGATGACGACCAGTTGATCCGTGAAACGATCCGACATCGTGCATGCCCCCCGACAGACCATGAATCAGTGAAAACTGCGCCCGCCATCGACGGCCAGCGTGGTACCGGTCACGTAGGCCGCCAGCGGGCTGCACAGGTAGAGCACCGCCCAGGCGACCTCCTCGGGTGCCGCGATCCGCTCGAGCGCATACCGCGCCCGGATCTGGGCGCGGGCTTGCGCCGGGTCGGCGACCCCCGCATAGGACGTATGCAGCAGGGGGGTGTCGACGGCGCCCGGGGCCACCGTGAGCACGCGGATGCCCTCGGGGCCGAGCTCCTGGGCCAGACACTTGCCCAGCATGACCAGGCCGGCCTTGCTCACGCAGTAGGCGCTGCGCTCGGGCAGGGGCGACAGGCCCGCGGCCGAGGACAGGAACACCATGCTGCGGTCGCCGCGCGTTGCGCGCAGGATGGGCAGGCAGGCCCGGCTCAGGCGCATGGCGGCCGTCAGGTTGATGGTCAGCACGCGCTCCCAGTCGGCGTCGGCCAGGGTGTGCAGCGGACCGCGCAGATCGATGCCCGCGGTGACGATGAGCGCGTGCAGGCGCCCGTCCAGATGCGTGGCGGCCTGCTGCACCATGCGCTCGATCTGGGCCGGATCACCCACGTCGCAGTGCACCGTGCGCTGCAGGCCCGGCTCGGCGGCGCAGGCCCGCAGGGCCGCTTCATCCACATCGGCCACGCAGACCACGGCCCCCTGGCGCGCTGCCTCGCGCGCAAGCGCCAGGCCGATGCCGCCCGCCCCGCCGACGACCAGGTAGTGGCGCCCGTGATGGGGCCGGACGGGATCGACCGGCGCGCTGGCCGTCATGGCCGCCCCGCCTGCTGCTTGAGCAGCACGCGCATGTCGTCGGTGATCTCGTCGCAGCGCCCGATCCAGACGCCCTCGTGGCGCCGGGCATGTTCGAGCAGGCCGCGCAGCACCTCGAGGCGCGACGGCTGGCCGATGATCTGCGGGTGCATGCCCAGCATCATCATGGCCTGTTCGCGGTACAGCACGTCGAACTCGCGCGTCCAGGCATCGAGCACGGCGCTGGGCGACTGCATGGTGCGCCCGGGCAGCACGATGGAATACTGGAAAAACGGCGCATCGTCCAGCACCCAGCGAAAAGGCAGCTCGACGATATCCGTGACCTGGCCGTCGATCTCGAGCAGATAAGGCGTGTCGGCATCGAAGAAATTGGACGAATAATCGAATCCGTATTCCCGGATCAGCTGCAAGGTGATGTCGCTGAACTCGGCTGCCGGGGAGCGCCAGCCGCGCGGGCGCACGCCCGTGATGCGGGTGAGCGCCTCCATGCCTTTTTCGAACTCCGCGCGCTCTTCTTCGTGGCTGAGATTCACGATCCAGCGGTGGCTGTAGCTGTGGTGGGCTACCTCGTGGCCCGCCTCGACCAGGCCGCGGATCTGCGCGGGATGCTGCTCGGCCATCTGGCCGGGCACGAAGAACGTGCAGCGCACATCGAACTCGTCGAGCAGGCGCAGGATGCGCGGCAAACCCGTCTTCCAGCCGTAGGCCCCCTGCGACATGAGGATGGGCCGGCGGGCGTACTCAGGATCGCGTGCCAGCCACATCGTCTCGAAATCGAGGTCGA
The DNA here is from genome assembly GCF_041675725.1 of Castellaniella sp. GTDB lineage: Bacteria > Pseudomonadota > Gammaproteobacteria > Burkholderiales > Burkholderiaceae_B > Castellaniella. Next base: position 18,707 of record NZ_JBAYTI010000043.1, read on the forward strand.
ACGTGAGCAGCAGGGGAAAACCGCGTCGGGTGACGGACATGGGCATACCTTTTTGGTTCAGAGATTCTTGTGGAAACCGGCCCAGCGCTCGGCCACCAGGAGAATCAGCCCCGTGGCCAGGATGAGCAAGGCGGACACGGCGGCGATGCGCGGATCCACGCCTTGTTCGACACTGGTGAAAATCTTGACCGGCAAGGTGTTCTGGCTGGCGGAGAGCAGGAACACCGTTACCGGTACGTTGTCGAATGACGTGATGAAGGCGAACAGGCCGGCGGCCGTCAGACCGGGCCGTATGATGGGCAGGGTGACCAGCCAGAACCCGGCCAGCCGGTTGGCCCCCAGCACCGCGGCGGCGTCTTCCAGGCTGTCGTCGCAGGAGGCCAGGCTGGAGAGCGCCGCCCGCACCACGTACGGGACGGTGATGACCACGTGCGCCAGCCACAGGCTGACCGTATGGCCGCGCAGGCCGGTGACCACGTAATACTGCAGCAGGGCCACGCCCAGCACCACCGAAGGCAGGATGAGCGGGGCCATGAAGAAACTGGCCAGGGCCCGCGCGCCGGGCACCAGCTTGCGGTGCAGCGCCCAGGCGGCGGCCACCCCCAGCACCAGCGACGCGGCGGTCGCGGCGCTGGCCAGCCACAGGCTGGTCCATGCCGCGCGCAGGTAGTCGTCGTCTTGCAGTACGGCGACGAACCACTTGAGCGTCAGCCCCTTGGGCAGGATGGTGAGGTAGGCCGTTTCGCTGAAGGCGGCCAGGATCACGACTGCCACCGGCAGCATCAGGAACAGGATCACCCCCCCGGCCGCCAGGCCCACCGGCCAGGGGCAGCGGCGCGTCTCGCTCACGACAGCCCCCCCCAGCGCCCCAGGACGCGGTTGGACAGGGCCACCACCGCCAGCGCGATGATCGTGAGCACGAAGGCCAGGGCGGCCCCCGACGGCCAATTCAGGGTCAGCAGGAATTCGTCGTAGATCAGGGTGGCCACGACCTTGTAGGTGGCCCCGCCCAGCATACGCGGCGTGACCAGGGCACTGATGGAGAGGACGAACACCAGGATGGAGCCCGCCAGGATGCCCGGCGCCGTCATGGGCAGGGTGACCGACCAGAAGATGCGCGCCCGCCCGGCCGCCAGCGTGGCGGCCGCATCATGCACGTCCTGGGGCACGGACTGGATGGCCGGCACGAGCATCAACACCATGAAGGGCAGGTAGATGTGGGTCATGCCCACCAGCAGGCCGCTCAGGTTGAACATCATGCGCACCGGGGCTTCGATCAGGCCCCAGTCCATCAGCAGGTTGTTGATCAGGCCGTGGTCGGCCAGCAGGGCGATCCAGCCAAAGGCGCGCACCACCAGGTTGAGCAACATGGGAAAAATCACCAGCAGCGTCAAGGCCAGGCGCAGGCGCGGCCCGACCCGGGTCATGCACCAGGCCAGGGGATAGCCGAGCAGCAGGCAGAGGGCCGTCACCCCCAGGCCCAGCACCAGGGTGCGGCCGATGATTTCGCGATAGTAGCCATCGGTGGCGATCTGGGTATAGTTCTCGAGCGTCCAGGCGCCCGAGGTGCCCATGCCGGGGATGTATTCCTGGAAGCTGAGCGGCACCATGAACAGCACCGGCGCCACGAAAATGAGCAGCAACACCACGCCCAGCGGCGACATCAGGCCCCAGGCGGCCAGGCGCGTGCTCATGGGCGCGCCTGCATGGGCACGGCCGCCGGCGCCCTGCCCGATGCGTCGGCGTGCACATAGACGCGCTCGGGCCGAAACCCCACGTGAACCCCATCGCCTGGCTGCAGTTGGGCCTGGTCGGCACTGGCGGCGACTTCGGCGATGAGTTCGGGGCCGCCGTCCAGCTGCAGCGCATACTGGACGCGCGAGCCCACGAATGAGCGCAGCAGGATGCGCGCCCGATGGGTGTGTTCGCCGGCCTGCGACAGCAGCAAGACGTCTTCCTGGCGCACCACCACGGCCACGGATTCGCCGGGCGCCACGCCCGCGGCGGCGTGGTGGCTCACGAGCCGGGCACCCTGCGCCAGGCGCAGGTGGCACTGCGCCCCGTCGCGCGCCTCGAGGCGGGCGTCCAGCCGGTTCGAGCGGCCAATGAAGCGCGCGACGAACGCGGTGGCTGGACGGTCGTAGATGATTTCCGGGCGGTCGTATTGCTGCACGACCCCTTCGGCCAGGACACACACGCGATCGGACAGGCTCATGGCCTCGGTTTGGTCGTGCGTGACGAACAGGGTGGTGATGCCCAGTTCGCGCTGCAGGCGCTTGAGCTCGAACTGCATTTCATCGCGCAGGGCCGCATCGAGATTGGACAAGGGTTCGTCGAACAGCAGAAGCTGCGGCTGCGGCGCGATGGAGCGCGCCAGGGCCACGCGCTGCTGCTGGCCGCCCGAAAGCTGGCGCGGGTAGCGCCGGGCATGATCGGGCAGACGCACGCTGGCCAGCGCCTGCTGCACGCGCTGCTGGAGTTCGGCGCCGCGCACCCCCTGGCGCCGCAGGCCAAAAGCGACGTTGTCGAACACCGTCATGTGCGGAAACAGCGCGTACGACTGGAAGACCAGGCCGATCTGGCGCTGGTGCGTGGGCACGCGGGTGATGTCGCGCCCGTCGACCAGGATGCGGCCGGACGTGGGGGCGATGAGGCCGGCCACCATGCGCAGCACGGTGGTCTTGCCGCAGCCCGAGGGGCCCAGCAGCGAGACGAATTCGCCATCCGCGACCGTCAGGGAAATATTGGCGGCCGCCACGTGGCCGCCGTATTCCTTGCGCAGGTTTTCCAGGGTGAGTTCAGGCATGGACGGGCTCGACGGGCAACGGACGGGCCGGCATGAGGCTTAGCGGGCCACTTCGCGCTGCCAGCGCTTCATCCAGCTGGGCAGGTGGCGGGCCACCTCGGTGGGATCGGGCAGCCAGAGCCGCTCGAAGTTCTCGCCCACCGGGACGATGGCGGCCGCCTTGTCGGAGAGCTTGACCTGGGTATTGACCGGGCCGGCGTATTTCTTTTCGGCAAAGCAGGCCTGGCCTTCGCGCGAGAGGAGTTCGTCGATGTATTTCAGGGCCAGTTCGGGATGTTTCGCGCCCTTGGGGATGACCACGACCGGCAGGATGCCCACTGCGCCTTCCTTGGGATAGACCACGGCCAGCGGCAGCCCGGCGTCGATGGCCGAACCGGCGCGATCCGGATACCACACGGCCAGGTCGATCTCTTTGCGCTCGAACATGGGGATGATCTGATCGGCCTGCGTGTACAGTTGGGCCGACGCCTTGGCCAGCGGCTTGATCGCCTCGAAGCCCGGATCCATGTTGTCCAGCGTGCCGCCTTCCAGCCGGTTGAGCGCCAGCAGAAACTGCATGCCCGAGGTGCCGCTAATGTCGCCGATGGCCAGTTTTTTCTGGTATTCGGGCTTGAGCAGATCGGCCCAGGCCTGCGGCGGGTTCTGCATGCGGGTGGTGTCGTAGACGATGACGGTGGCGCCGGTCATGAAGGCCACGTACTGGTTGTCTTTATCCAGCGCCATGGGAGCCACGTCGGCCGCGTTGGCGAGCTGATCGACCGCAATGGTCTCGAGCAGGCCTTCGTTCTTGAGCTGGGTGGCCAGCGAGTTGTCCATGTAGAGCACGTCGAAATCGGACTGGCCGCGGGTGGCGCGTACGCCGGCGGCGAATTGCGCCGAATTGCCCAATTTGGTGAGCACCTTGGCGCCCGTTTTCTGTTCGAACGGCTCGATGTGACAGGTCTTGGAATCATCGGCAAAAGAGCCGCCGAACAGGCCGACGACCAGCTCTTCGGCGTGGACGGGCGCCAGGGCCGACAGGCCGAACAAGGCGGTGCAGAGCAGGGCAAGGCTGGATTTCTTCATGGGGGCCTCCGCGGGCAGAAAAAGCAGCAAATAGTGGGCAATTTATCTTTTTGAAAAGATAAAATCCACTAGGGTTTACGCTGAGTGTCCTGGGCAGCGCCCGTGCCCCATACTCAAAAAAGACGGTTTCATTTTTTGTTGTCGCCCATGCCCACATCCACCCAGCCCCAGCCCTCATCCGATCCGCACCCCGCCCACCCGGCCCCGCTGCGCCTGCAGGCGGCGCCCCCCGCCGCGGATGACGACCTGATCGATCGCGGCATCGCCGAATGGCGCCACGCCCGCCCAGACATCGACAGCTCGGGCAAGCGCATCGTCGGGCGCCTGATCCGCCTCGAAGAGATCGTGCTCAAGCCCATCAACCACGCGCTGCGCAGCCACGGGCTGACGTATTTCGAATACGCGGTGCTGGCCACCCTGCGCGTGGCCCCCGAACCCGCCGGGCTGGCGCCACGGTACCTGCTGTCGCGATTGCTGTGCAGCTCGGGCGGGCTGTCCAACCTGCTCAAGCGCCTTGAAAAACGCGGGCTCGTGCAGCGCGCGGCCGACCCGGCCGACGGCCGGGGGGTACGGGTGAGGCTGACGGCTGCCGGCCGCGCGCTGGCCGACCGGGCCATGCCCGACCATGCCCGGGTCGAACAACAGCTGGTGGCCATGCTCAGCGCAGAAGAACGCGACACGCTGGCGCAGCTGCTCAACCGCGTGCTGGTGGGCAATGCCCCCCACCTGCGCCTGGCGGCCCTGGAAGGGCGCAAGTCCGGCCCGGCTCCCTGAGCCCTCGCGCGCTGGCGGTCGGCGCACTGCCGGTCGGCCGCGCGCCCACGGCGCACCACGCAAAAACGCCATGCGCGAAGCATGGCGTTCAGGCGGCCGGTGCGCATGCCGATGCGCGCAGAACGGCTATTGCAGGGCGATTTCGACGTCGACGCCCGCCGGCAGGTCGAGGCGCATGAGCGCATCGACTGTCTTGTCGGTGGGGTCCACGATGTCCATCAGGCGCTGGTGGGTGCGCATCTCGAACTGGTCGCGCGACGTCTTGTTGACGTGCGGCGAACGCAGAACGTCGTAGCGGCGGATGCGCGTGGGCAGGGGCACAGGCCCGCGCACGACGGCGCCGGTCCGCTTGGCGGTATCGACGATTTCGGCGGCCGACTGGTCGATCAGCTTGTAGTCGTAGGCCTTGAGGCGAATACGGATTTTCTGGCTTTTCATGGGAATCCCTAAAGAACGAAGCCGGCGGGGCGTACCCCGCCGCAACATCAATTACTTGATGATCTTGGCGACGACGCCGGCACCGACGGTGCGCCCGCCTTCGCGGATGGCAAAGCGCAGGCCTTCTTCCATCGCGATGGGCGCAATCAGGCTCACGTTGATCGAGATGTTGTCACCGGGCAGC
>NZ_JBAYTI010000044.1:0-23623 GCF_041675725.1 Castellaniella sp.
AGAGATAACCGCTGAAGGCATCTAAGCGGGAAACTCGTCTGAAGATTAGGTATCCCGGGGGCTTGACCCCCCTGAAGGGTCGTCCGAGACCAGGACGTTGATAGGCTGGGTGTGGAAGCGCGGCAACGCGTGTAGCTGACCAGTACTAATTGCCCGTGCGGCTTGATCCCATAACTTTGCAGATTCGAATGATTCGATGAGGCTGCAAGGTGCTGGGTTTGCGAGAGACGTGCCGTATGCGGCCTTTGCGCACCAGGTGTGCGCGGGCCGTGATGAACTAATGCAACCCGTTGTGTGCTTCTTCCAGTTTGGTGAGCCAGACCGCCCCGTGTGGCCTGGCTCACAATCGCTCATGCCTGACGACCACAGCAAGGTGGCCCCACTCCTTCCCATCCCGAACAGGACAGTGAAACGCCTTCGCGCCGATGATAGTGGATGGACATCCGTGAAAGTAGGTCATCGTCAGGCACCTTATCCGAAAAAGCCCCTGCAGAAACAAACTGCAGGGGCTTTTTGCATGTCCAGCCGGCCGTCGCGCACCTGCCAGGAACGTCCCGACGACATCCGTGGCATGGCGCCTGAATACGTTAGAATCCTAGGGTTCGAACTGACAGGGCTGCAGTGGCCCGGAGACTTCACATGACACAGGAAGAGGGCCGATACGAGGCTGACAAGGGCCTGGGTTCACGACAATTGATCCACCTGATGTACGGCTTGTTTGCCCTGGGCGTACTGACGGCAGGGCTCCTGGGGGCGGCCATCATCGCAGCGGTCGTGCTGGCGTATCTGAAGCGGGGCGAAATGATCGGCACTGTATACGCCGGCCACATCGACTGGATCCTCAGGACATTCTGGTGGGGGCTTCTATGGACGCTGCTCAGCGCGATTGCCAGCCTGGTGTTCGTCGGCTATGTCACTGGGCTCATCGTCCTGATCTGGGTGATCTACCGGGTGGTCAAGGGGTGGCTCGCGCATTTTGCCGGTGAAACCCCCCTGCCCGGGCTTTAGGATATCGGCCATGCCCCCTCCCCGGGGTCATGCCTGGAGGGCTCGTCAGGCATGCGCCGCCGGTTGGATGCATGGCGGATATCTTTGGGTTATTTAAGATGTTGGCTGACCAGTTTCGTGAGCTCGAACATCGATACCTGATCCTTGCCGAACAAGGGCCGCAGCTTGTCGTCGGCATTGATGTTGCGGCGATTGGCAGGATCCTGGAGGTCGTGCTTCTTGATGTAGTCCCAGATGCGCTTCGTGACTTCAGTGCGCGGGATGGCTTCACTGCCGATGACGGCTGCCAGGGTTGCACTAGGTGTCAGGGGTTTCATGAAGGCCGCATTGGGCTTGCGCCCCGTCTTTTGAGTGCTTGGCATGATTTCAGGCTCCTGCTTGGTTGAAGAAATGCCTTCGCAGCATAACGCGTGTTTCACCGAAATACAAAACGGATCTTTGGATCTTTTGATAACCAGGAAATGTACATGACTCCAGCACCCGTGAACCGTCTCGAATTGATCCGCCCCGATGACTGGCATTTGCATCTGCGCGACGGCGATATGCTGCAGGCGGTGGTGTCCGACTCCGCACGTCAGTTTGCGCGTGCAATCATCATGCCCAACCTCAAGCCGGCCGTCACCACCACGCAGGCGGCCATCGCTTATCGGGGGCGCATTCTCGAGGCCCTGGCACGCTCTGGGCTGGCGCCCGAGGCCGCCGCGTTCGAGCCCCTCATGACGCTGTATCTCACCGACCAGACCGCACCAGCCGAAATACAGCGCGCCCGCGACAGTGGGTTGGTTCATGGGGTCAAGCTGTATCCGGCAGGCGCCACGACGCATTCCGACCAGGGGGTGACCGATCTGCTCGGGCATTGCCGCCCGGCGCTCGAGGCCATGCAGGCGCTTGGCATGCCCCTGCTGGTGCATGGCGAAGTCACGGACCCGGCGGTCGATCTCTTCGACCGCGAAGCGGTATTCATCGACCGTGTCATGCGGCCCCTGCGGCATGCGTTTCCGGCGCTGAAGGTGGTGTTCGAGCATCTGACCACCGCAGAGGGGGTCGCGTATGTTCAGGAAGCCGACGGCCCGGTCGCCGGGACCATCACGGCCCATCATTTGCTGTACAACCGCAACGCCCTGTTTCAGGGGGGCTTGCGCCCGCATTGGTACTGCCTGCCGGTGCTCAAGCGCGAGCGCCACCGGCAAGCCTTGCTTCAGGCGGCCACCAGCGGCAATGCCCGATTCTTCCTCGGAACCGATAGCGCGCCGCATACCCGCCCGGCCAAAGAACAGGATTGCGGTTGCGCAGGTTGCTATACGGCGCGGCACGCCTTGGCCCTGTATGCGACGGCCTTCGATTCGGTGGGCCAGCTGGCGCGTCTCGAGGGCTTTGCCAGCCTGCACGGGCCTGCTTTTTATGGTCTTCCCGTGAACACCAGCCGGCTGGTCATCGAGCGGGCCGCCGATCGGGTGCCCGAATGCTTGGACGCGGGCGCGGGCGCACAGGCAATCGTCCCGCTGGCGGCGGGTGAATGGCTGCCCTGGCGGGTGCTGGACACGGTGGGCGATCCGGGCAGCAGCCCGCTCGATGACGCGCCATAACCCCGTCTGAGCAGGCCGCCGGCTAGGCGTCGTTGCGGTCTTCGAGCTCTGTCCAGCGCGTGAAAAGGGTGTCGAGCTCGGTGTGGAGCTGGTCCAGCGTTTCTTGTATGGCCTGCGCCTGATCGCTGCCGTCCCGGTAGAGATCGGGGTCGGACAGGCTGGCCGCCAGGTCTTCCTGTCGGGCCTCGAGTTCGGCAATCCGGTCGGGCAGTTCGGCCAGCTCTTTTTCTTCCCAGGGAGCCAGCCGGTTCTTGCGCGGCCTGCGCGCCTCATCGCGAGGCGCCGGCGGCGTCTCCATGGGTGTCGCGCGGGCGACCGTGTCTGAAGAGCGAGCCGGTGCGGCCTGTGCCGTGCCGGTTGCACTGGCTTGCTGCTGCGCCAGCCATTCGGTGTAGCCGCCCACGTATTCGACCCAGTGCCCGCCGCCTTCGGCGGCAATCACCTGGGTGACGACGTTGTCCAGAAAACTGCGATCGTGGCTGACCATCAGTACGGTCCCGCCGTAGTCCTGCAAAAGCGCCTCGAGCAGCTCGAGGGTGTCGATGTCCAGATCATTGGTGGGTTCATCCAGTACCAGCACATTGTGCGGCTGGGCAAACAGCCGTGCCAGCGCCAGCCGGGCCCGCTCGCCACCCGACAGGCTGGAGACGGGCGAGCGCGCCCGCTGGGGTGGGAAGAGAAAGTCTTCCAGGTAGCTCATGACGTGTTTGCGTTGCCCGCCGATTTCAACCCATTCGCTGCCTGGGCTGATGGTGTCCGCCAGCGTGGCCTGCTCGTCGAGCAGATTGCGCATCTGGTCGAAATACGCAATCGACAGGTTGGTGCCACGGTGCACCTGCCCCCGAAGAGGCGCGAGTTGGCCCAACATCAGGCGCAGCAGCGTGGTTTTCCCTGCCCCGTTGGGGCCGATCAGGCCCACCCGGTCGCCCCGCTGGATGAGCACGCTGAAATCACGGACCAGGAGCGTTTCGTCGTAGCCGAAGTCGACCGCGTCCAGCTCGATCACGCGCTTGCCTGATCGTTGCCCATCGGCCAAAGAGAACCGTACCTGTCCCTGGACATCCCGGCGCGCCGCCCGTTGCCTGCGCAGGTCCTCGAGCCGGCGGACGCGCCCTTCGTTGCGGGTTCTCCGGGCCTGGATGCCTTTTCTGATCCAGACTTCCTCTTGGGAAAGAAACTTGTCGAAACGGGCCTGTTCCTGGGCTTCGGCTTCGAGCCATTGCGCCTTGTGCGCCTGCCAGCGGCTGAAATTGCCGGGAAAACTGAGTATGCGCCCGCGATCGAGTTCGATGATGCGGGTGGCGACCGTATCCAGGAAACGACGGTCGTGGGTGATGACCACCAGCGTCAGGCGGGCCTTGAGCAGGTGCTCTTCGAGCCAGGCAATGCCGTCGAAATCCAGGTGGTTGGTCGGTTCGTCCAGCAGCAGCAGGTCGGGTTCGTCGATCAGGGCGCGCGCTAATGCGACCCGCTTGCGCTGTCCGCCCGAGAGGCCAGACAGCGGATGGTCGGCCGCCAGCCCCAGGGTTTCGATCAGCTGATCGGCGCGGGCTGGGCGGGACCAGTCTTCGCTGGCCAGGACGTCGCCCGCGAGGTAGCTGGCGACCGTGCTGGTCTCGGGGAGTTCGGGCTCTTGGTCGACCCGCGCGATGCGCAGGCCCGGGCTGCGCCGGATTTCGCCGTCGTCCAGTGCGGTGCGGCCTTCTAGCACCCGCAGCAAGGATGATTTCCCTGCCCCATTGCGCCCGATCAGGCCGACCCGTTCGCCGCTTTGCAACTGGAGGTCGGCTTGGTCCAGAAGCGGGTGGTGGCCATAGGCCAGCTGGGCCTTTGAAAGGGCCAGAACAGTATCCGTCATGATCCCTCCAGTGTACAATGGGCGGGCGGGGCAGGCCGGGCGGTCGCGGTGCCACAGGCATCGAGGAAGGTCCGGACTCCACAGGGCGCGGTAGCGGCTAACGGCCGTCCGGCAAGGTGGCAGGCCAGGGGCCGGCCGCCAAGCCGAGGAACAGGGCCACAGAGACGAGTCTGCCATGCGGGTGCCTGTTGGGCACACCGGCACGGCCATCTCCGTGCTGTGCGGCTGCAATGCAGTCGTGGCATGGCAGGGTGAAACGCGGCAACCTCTACCCGGAGCAATATCAAATAGGCATGCGCAGGCCATTGGCCGAAAGGGCGGCCCGCCCGAGCATGCGGGTCGATAGCCAGAGCGCGCCAGCAATGGCGCGCCCAGATGAATGATCGCCCACTGGGCTCGTCCCGGTGTACAGAATCCGGCCTACAGGCCTGTTCCGTCCTTTCCTTCTCATAAACGACATTCAGATCAACGCGTAATGCATTGATTTGACATGGTTTTATTTGCATAAAATATCTCTGGAACAGGTGTAAGTGCTTGTTGTGATTGAATAAATCTGCATCTTGGGCTTGACCGGCGGGCACGCTTCCCTTAGAGTGGGCGAAAGTAGGTTTTTGTGTCATGAAGTGGGAGATCCCCCCATGTTCCAGGGAAGCAGTGCCTTGACGCTCGATGCCAAGGGCCGGATGTCCATTCCGGCTCGGTATCGTGACGTCCTGCAGACCGAAGAACAGGGGCGCCTGACACTGACCCGCCACCCGGATGGCTGCCTGATCCTTTATCCGCGGTCCGAGTGGGAAGCCCGGCGTGCAAAGATCGCTGCCCTGCCGGCTTCCGCGCGCGCCCTGCAGCGCTTGCTGCTTGGCAGCGCCCAGGATGTGGACATGGATTCGGCGGGTCGGATACTGGTGGCGCCCGAACTGCGCTCGGCGGCTGGCCTGGACCGTGATGTCATGCTGCTGGGCCTGGGGGCCAATTTTGAAGTGTGGGATAGAACCCAATGGGATGTGCGGTGTGCCGACGATGTGAAGAACCTCGATCCGGCCATTCTTGAACAAATTTCATTCTGAGCCCTTCCATGGTGTCTGCTCATCGTACCGTTCTGCTGGAACCGGCCGTGGATGCCTTGCTGGATCCCGGGTTTGGCGGCAAAGGGCCCACCGGGCAGGCACCCAGCCTGGAAGGGGTGTACATGGACGGTACATTCGGGCGCGGAGGCCACGCCCGGCACCTGCTGACGCGGCTTCTGCCAAGGGCGCGCCTGCTGGTGTTCGACCGGGACCCGCAAGCCGTGGCCGTCGCCCGTGAATTGCAGCGCGAGGACCCCAGGGTCATTGTGGTGCACGACACGTTTGCTGCCATGGACGAACACCTCGATGGGTTGGGCATTGCCTGCCTGGACGGCATTTTGCTCGATCTCGGGGTGTCGTCGCCGCAGCTCGATGAGGCCGGTCGGGGGTTCTCTTTTCTGCGCGATGGCCCTCTGGACATGCGCATGGATACTCGTTTCGGACAGACGGCGGCCGAATGGCTGGCCCAAGCCGAGCAAAATCAGATCAAGGAGGTCATCGCACATTATGGCGAAGAACGGTTTGCTCTTCGGATTGCAAAAGCGATTGTTGCGCGCCGCCAATCCCGGCCGCTGTGTACCACGGGCGAGCTCGCCGAGCTCATTGCCAGTGCCGTCCCCACGCGCGAAAAAGGCCGTCATCCGGCTACCCGCAGCTTCCAGGCTATACGGATTCACATCAATGACGAGCTCACGCAGCTCGCGCACACCCTCCCGACAGCCCTGAAGCGGCTGTGCCCCCGCGGGCGCCTGGCGGTCATCAGTTTTCACTCGCTGGAAGACCGCATGGTCAAGCAGTGCTTCGCCGCGGCGGCGCACCCTGGCCAGGCACAGGCCCGTCTGCCGATCCCCGAGTCGGCCATGCCCCAGCCCTGGGTCAGGCTGCTGGGGCGTCGGCGGCCCGATGCCGCCGAGGTGGCCGAAAATCCGCGCGCCCGCTCGGCCGTCTTGCGGGCTGTCGAGCGCACCAGCGAGCCCATGCCGGCACATGCCGTGGCTCGTTTGCGTTCGGCGTCCGGGTGGGGCGCACGTCAGGACCCGGACCGGAATCGGGCACGGAGGCGGGCATGATGCGTCTGTCCGTTTTCCTGGCCGTGCTGCTGATGGCATCCGCCCTGTCCCTGGTGACCCTCCGCTTTCAGGCGCGCGAACTGTTCATGCAGGTCGAGCAGCTGAAAGTCGGCGCGCACGATCTGGATGCCGATTGGCGCCGTTTGCAGCTGAGGCGCGCCGAGCTGGCACGCAACGCCCGCATCGACACGCTGGCGCGCAATGAATTGCATCTGGTGCCGGTCGATCCCGAGCGCACCTTGTACGTCCAGCAGGCCCAGAAGCCTTTGGAGGGCCGGCCATGAAGCGCGTCGGATTTCACGCCAGCCCCGTGTTGGGGATGCGGCCCGTGTTCTGGCGCGCCAGGCTGGTGGTGCTCGTGCTGCTTCTGGGGTTCATGGCGCTGGCAGTGAAGGCGCTGGATCTCCAGGTCCTGTCCAACGAATTCCTGCAACGCCAGGGCGAGCGCCGCTACGAACGTACCCTGGTGTTGCCCGCCACCCGGGGCAAGATCTTCGATCGCAGCGGCTCGGTCGTGCTCGCGTCCAGCGTGCCCGCGCGCGCGGTCTGGGCCGTGCCGGAGGACTTCAACCGGGCGGATGACGCGCAAGTCAGGCAGCTGGCGGAACTGCTGGGTCTCCAGGTGGGCGAGCTGCGCCAGCGGACCGCGGGCGATGCGCGCAGTTTCGTCTATCTGCGACGCCAGGTGCCGCTCGACGTGGGGCGCAAGATCAGTGCCTTGAAGATACCGGGCGTGCACCAGTTGCCCGAAACGCGCCGCATCTATCCAGAAGGCGACGTCATGGCGCATATCGTCGGCTTCGCCAATATCGAAGATCATGGCATCGAGGGGATGGAGCTCGCCTTTGATGATCATCTGTCCGGGCAGCCGGGTATGCGACGCGTGATCCGTGATCGTCTGGGGCGCATCGTGGAAGAGGTGCAGGCCGTCGTGCCGCCGGTGGATGGCCATAATCTGCGGCTGTCTATTGATGCCGGCATTCAGTTCGATGCCTGGAAGGCGCTGCAGGAAGCCCTGGAAGTGCACAAGGCCCAGGCCGGGACGGCGATCGTGCTCGATGTACAGACGGGGGAAATCCTGGCCATGGTCACCCTGCCATCCTATGATCCGAACGAGACGTCGCAGCGCAGCGGCCCGGCCCTGCGCAATCGGGTGGTCACCGATACGTTCGAGCCCGGCTCCATCATGAAACCCTTCACGGCGGCGCTTGCCCTGGATTCCGGGCGCATCGCCCTGGATACGTTGTTCGATACCGGCAATGGCCGCTATGCTTATCATGGTGCCGTGATCTCGGATGTTTCGCGCAACGGCCGGCTGGATGTGCGTGGCATCATCCGGCATTCGAGCAACATCGGCATGACCATGATTGCCGATCGCCTGGATGCGCGCAGCATGTGGACCACGTTTTCGGAACTGGGTTTTGGACGGGTGCCGAGCATGCTGTTTCCAGGCACGGCATCCGGCCGCCTGCGGCCCTGGCAACGCTGGCGGCCCATCGAGCAGGCCACCATGGCGTATGGCTATGGGCTGTCGGTGTCGCTGCTGCAGGTCGCGCGCGCCTACACGGTTTTCGCGCGGGATGGCGACATGGTGTCGTTATCCATGGTTCGTCGCGAGGGGCGCCCGACCAGCGTGCAAGTCTATTCACCCGAGGTGGCGCGCCTGATGCGCGGCATGCTCGAGGCCGCCGCTGGCCCCGATGGTGCCCGGCTGGCCCAGGTTCGGGGCTACCGGGTGGCGGGCAAGAGCGGCACGGCGCGCAAAATCGTCAATGGCCGCTACAGCAAGACCAAGTACCGCAGCTCGTTCGTCGGCTTCGCGCCCGTGTCGGATCCCCGTATCGTGGTCGCGGTGTCCATCGATGAGCCAGGCGCGGGTGGCTATTATGGTGGGCGGGTGGCGGCACCGGTTTTTGCCGACATCGTGTCGGGCACGCTACGGCGCATGGGGGTCCGGCCCGATGCGCCCGTGGAAGCGGTGGACGCCCTGGTGGCGGCCGCGCCGGGCGGGAGGGCCGTGCAATGAGCAGTCTGGATATTCTGACGTGGCTGGACGAACAGGTGGCTCGAACCGCCGATCTCTGTCTGGACTCGCGCCAGATCCAGGCGGGTGACGTATTCTTTGCCTGCCCGGGGCAGGCGGACGATGGCCGCGGTTTCATGCAGGCCGCAGCCGATGCGGGGGCTGGCGCGATCGTGCGCGCTCGCGGCGGCGCGTTCCCTTCGCCCGAGGGGCTGCCCGTGCTCGAGGTGGATGATCTGGCCCGCTGCCTGGGGGAGGTGGCCCATTTGTGGTATGGACGGCCATCGGATGCCCTGACGGTGATCGCGGTGACCGGGACCAATGGCAAGACCTCGACCACCCAGTGGATTGCCGCAGCCCTCAATGCCGAGGACATGCCCTGCGGCACCGTGGGCACCCTGGGCGTCACCCTGGCCGATGGCCGCAATCTGGGCGGGGTGCTCACCACGCCCGACGTCCTGACGCTGCATCGCAGCCTCGCCGCCATCCAGCGGGCGGGGGCGGTGGCGGCCGCGATCGAGGCGTCGTCCATCGGCATCGAGCAAGGGCGCCTGGACGGGGTCACGGTCCAGGTCGCGGGCTTTACGAATCTGACCCGGGATCATCTGGATTATCACGGCAGTTTCGACGACTACAAAAAGGCCAAGTTTGCCCTGTTCGACCGGCCCGGCCTGCGCGGGGCCATCATCAACGCAGATGACCCGGCCGGGCGAGAGCTGCTCGAATGCAAGCCGGTGTCGGGCCATCGTCATGGATATGGCCTGGCGGCGGGCGGGATGGCCCTGTTTCGGGCAGAAGACATTCAACACAGTGCCGATGGCCTGGTCTTCAACCTGATCACGCCCCGCGGCCGCGCGCAAATCGTGACCCATCTGGTGGGCGAGCACAACATTTCAAACCTGCTGCTGGTGGCGGGTGTCCTGCGCGAGCTGGGCTGGGGCCTGAGCCGTACGGCCCGGGCCCTGGCGCGCCTGCAGCCGGTACCCGGGCGCCTGCAGGCGATCACAGCCCTGCCCGGCGGGCCGGCGTCGGGGCCGTATGCGCAGGCGCTGGTGGTGGTCGATTATGCGCATACGCCCGATGCCCTGGAACGCGTGCTCGTCTCGCTGCGGCCGGTCACCCAGGAGCGCGACGGGCGCTTGTGGTGCGTGTTTGGATGCGGGGGGGATCGCGACGCCGGCAAGCGTCCCCTGATGGGCGCGGTGGCAGAGCGGTTGGCCGATCGGGTCGTAGTCACCAGCGACAATCCGCGCGGCGAGGCGCCGGAAGCCATTGTGCAGGCCATTCTGTCCGGTATGCGGGCGCCGGTGCACGTGCAGATCGATCGGGCCCGCGCCATCCTGGAAACCATCTGGGATGCCGAACCGCGCGACGTAATCCTGCTGGCGGGCAAGGGCCATGAAACGTGGCAGGAAACCCGGGGTGTGCGGCGGCCGTTCGACGATCGGGACTGGGCCTGCCTGGCCCTGACCTGGCAGCAGGGGGCGCACGTGGCGACGGACACGCGTGATTTTCCGGCGGGCGCCCTGTACCTTGCCTTGCGTGGCGAGCGCTACGACGGGCATGACTTCGTGCAGGTGGCGGCCCAGTCGGGCGCGCGCGCTGCGCTGGTCGAACGCCGGCTGCCCGACGTGGATCTCCCGCAGCTGGTTCTGGGGGATACGCGCCACGCTCTGCAGTTGTGGGCCAGCGTCTGGCGCCGGCAATTCCATTTGCCGGTCATCGCCGTCACGGGCAGCAATGGCAAGACCACCACCAAGGAGATGATCAGCGCCATCCTGGCCGTCTGGTGGGGCGCGGACCAGCGCCTGGCCACGCCGGGCAATTTCAACAACGACGTCGGCGTGCCCCTGTCCGTGCTGCGGCTGCGGGGCGAGCATCGCGCAGCGGTGTTCGAGCTCGGTATGAACCATCCGGGCGAAATCGCAGATCTGGCCGCGGTGGCACAGCCCACTGTGGCGCTGGTCAACAATGCGCAGCGGGAGCACCAGGAGTTCATGCAGTCGGTCGATGCGGTCGCCCGCGAGAATGGGCAGGTGTTGCTGTCCCTGCCCGAGGACGGCGTCGCCGTGTTTCCCGCCGAGGATCCCTACGCGCCTCTTTGGCGGGACATGGCCGGGTCGCGGCGCGTGCGCTGTTTCGGCTTTTCCGATCGGGCCGAGGTCAGGGCGGCGCGAATCCGGGCCCGGCCGCAACGCACTGAATTCGAACTGCATCTGGCCGGCCAGTCTCACGAGGTCGTGCTGCATGCGCCTGGCCGGCACAACCTGCACAATGCCCTGGCTGCCGCCACTTGTGCCTGGGCCGCCGGCGCGCCGGCGGCGGCCATTGTCGAAGGCCTGAAGCGGTTCGTCCCGGTGGGTGGGCGCATGCAGCCCACGACCATGGCCGATGGCTTTCAACTCATCGACGACACGTACAATGCCAACCCGGATTCGGTGCGGGCCGCCATCGAGGTGCTGGCGGCCCTCGACGGCCGGCGCATTCTCGTCCTGGGCGATATGGCGGAAGTGGGGGTGCAGGGGCCGGCCATGCACGCCGAAGTGGGGGCTCACGCGCGGGACAGTGGCATCGATGTGTTGTTGACGCTGGGCGACGCAAGCCGTGCCGCAGCCGCCGCATTCGGAGCCGCCGCCCAGTCGTTTGATTCGCTGGAGGCTTTGCTGCCGCAGCTGCTTGCAGCCCGGCCGGGGCATATTCTGGTCAAGGGCTCGCGCAGCATGCAGATGGAACGGGTGGTGCAGGCATTGCAGGCCGATGCGACCGGCCCGCGAGGGGGGCCTCATGCTACTTGAATTGGCACGCTGGCTGGCGGACCATCATTTTCGTGCCTTTGGTGTGGTCGAATACATCACATTCCGGGCGGTACTGGCCAGCGCCACGGCGCTGGCCATCGGGCTCCTGTCGGGGCCCTGGTTGATTCGCCGCCTGACGGCCATGAAAATCGGTCAGTCGGTGCGCAGCTATGGCCCGAAGACGCATCTGCAAAAGAGCGGCACGCCCACCATGGGGGGCGCGTTGATCCTGATTGGGATCGGCATCAGCACTTTGTTGTGGGCCGATTGGTCGAATCGCTTCGTATGGGTCGTGCTGCTGGTGACGTTCGGTTTTGGCTGGATCGGCTGGGCCGACGACTACCGCAAGGTGGTCCATCACGATCCCGAGGGCATGCCCGCCCGGCAGAAGTTCTTCTGGCAGGCCCTGATCGGCGTGGTTGCCGCCATGTACCTGAGTTTCGCGGTCTCCGTGCCGGCCAACACCGGGTTGTGGCCTCTGTTTCGCGAATGGGTGCTCAGCGGCTTTTCCATGCCGCTGCCGACGCGTGCCGATCTGATCGTGCCGTTTTTCAAGACGATCAGCTATCCGCTGGGCGTTTTTGGTTTCATGACGCTCACCTGGCTGGTCATTGTGGGCACCAGCAACGCGGTCAACCTGACGGATGGGCTGGATGGCCTGGCCATCATGCCCACGGTGATGATCGCCGCCGCGCTTGGAATATTCGCGTATGTGGTAGGGCGCGTCGATTATTCCAGATACCTGCTGTTCCCGTATATTCCGGGTGCTTCGGAACTGATGGTGCTGTGTGCGGCGATCGCCGGCGCGGGCCTGGCGTTCTTGTGGTTCAACGCGTACCCGGCCCAGGTGTTCATGGGCGACGTCGGTGCCTTGGCGCTGGGGGGGGCGTTGGGTACGATTGCCGTCATCGTGCGGCAGGAAATCGTGCTGTTCATCATGGGTGGGGTGTTCGTGGTCGAGACCTTGTCGGTGATGCTGCAGGTCAGCTGGTTCAAATACACCAAGAAGCGCTACGGCGAGGGGCGCAGGATTTTTCGCATGGCACCACTGCATCACCACTTCGAGGTGGGCGGCTGGAAGGAAACGCAGGTGGTGGTCCGCTTCTGGATCATCACCATGATGCTGGTGCTGGTCGGTCTGGCCAGCCTGAAGCTGCGATGAGTCCGGTGGCCGCCTCCAGTGCATCGCCGCGCGCAGGCGCCCCGGCGCCCGTCACCCTGGTCATGGGCCTCGGTGAGACCGGTGTGGCCGCGGCCCGCTGGTGCGCCCGCCAGGGCGACGTGGTGCGCGTGCTGGATACCCGCGAGCAGCCGCCCGGCCTGGCGGCCCTGCAGGCACATGGCATGGTGGTCCAGGGGCATTTGGGTGTGGCGCAATTCGACGAAGCGTTCCTCCAGGGCGTGCAGACCCTGGTCGTGAGCCCGGGAATCTCTCCGCGGGATCCAAACGTGGCGGGCTTCCTGGCCCAGGCGCGGGCGCGTGGCGTCGACGTGCTCGGCGAGATCGAGCTCTTTGCGCGCGCCCTGAAGGCTCTGCACGGGCAGGAGGGGTATGCGCCGCGGGTGCTGGCCGTCACGGGCACGAATGGCAAAACCACGGTCACCGCCCTGACGCGCGAACTGGTCGAGGCCGCCGGCTACCGGGTCCGGGCCGCGGGCAACATTGGGCCGGCCGCCCTGGCCGCCTTGCTGGATGCCGTCGAACACGACATGCTGCCGGAGGTCTGGGTCCTGGAGCTGTCCAGCTTCCAGATCGAGGGCACCGAGTCTTTGCAGGCCGACGCGGCCGTGGTGCTCAATGTGACCCAGGACCATCTGGACTGGCACGGTTCCATGCCCGCGTATGCCGCTGCCAAAGCGCGGCTCTACGGCATGGCGGGCTGCAAGGTGTTCAATCGGGATGACGCCCGGGTCCGCGACATGATCGCCGACGCGGCCGACCTTCAGGTGTGCAGCTTCGGCCTGGGCCAACCGGCCCTCGTCGGGGACCTGGGCATCCATGAGCAAGGCGGCCTGGCCTGGCTGTCCGTGATGGAGGCGGATTCTGCGTCCCAGCCGGTGCGCGCGCGCAAGAGCGCACGCCGTACGCCGCCGGATAGCGGTCGCCAAGCGGGGCGGCTGCTGGATCTGATGCCTGCCGAGGCGTTGCGCATACGCGGCCAGCATAACGTACTCAATGCCCTGGCCGCCTTGGCGCTGGGGCGTGCCATCGGGTTGGACTGGGCCTCCATGCTGCACGCGGTGCGTGCCTACCGCGGCGAGGTGCACCGGATGCAGTTCGTGCGCTCGGTGGCTGGCGTGGACTTCATCGATGACAGCAAGGGGACCAATGTGGGCGCCACGCTCGCGGCGCTCCAGGGCCTTGGACGCCCTTCGGTCCTGATTGCCGGGGGGCTGGGCAAGGGGCAGGATTTCCAGCCGCTGTCGGCGGCGGTGCGTGATCATGCCCGAGCCGTGATGCTGATCGGCCAGGACGCCCGGATCGTGGCCCAGGCGCTGTCCGACAGTGGCGTTCCGCTGCATTTTTGCACCAGTCTCGAGGAGGCTGTCCGGCAGGGGTTCGAGCGGGCGCAGGCCGGGGATGCCGTACTGCTCTCGCCCGCCTGTGCGAGCATGGACATGTTTCGCAATTATGTGCATCGCGGGCAGCATTTCGTGGCCTGTGTCGATGCCCTTGCGGCAGACCAGGGAGAGGTGGCGTGAGCGTGCTCGGCGCCCTGGGGCGCAGCACCGGCTCGGCACGGGCTACACGCAGTGCCATGCCGATGCTGGACATCGGCCTGCTGGTCGCGGTGATGGCGCTCGTGCTGTTTGGCTTGCTGATGGTGTATTCGGCGTCGATCGCCCTGGCCGACGGACCACGCTACCAAGGGTACGGCCGGTTCTATTTCGTGGGCCGCCACGCGCTGTTCATCGCGATTGGCCTGTTGGGGGCGGGCATCGTGGCGGCCGTGCCGATGCGTGTCTGGCACAAGCTGACCGTGCCGCTGTTCGTGTGTGCGCTGTTGTTGCTGGTACTGGTGCTGGTGCCGGGGTTGGGGCGCGAGGTCAATGGGGCGCGGCGCTGGCTGCCGCTGGGGTTGTTGAATTTTCAGCCGTCGGAGTTGATGAAATTTGCCATGATGCTGTATGCGGCCGACTATGTCGTGCGCAAGCAATCGCACCTGCAAGGGTTCGTGGCCGGTTTCGTGCGTGGCTTCCTGCCCATCGCGCTGGCTTTGATCGTCGTCGGGGTACTGCTCCTGCTCGAACCGGATCTGGGGGCCTTCATCGTCATTGGGGCCATTGCCGTCGGCATTCTGTTCATCGGCGGCATCAACCTGAAATTGTTTACGCTCATGCTGGGCGGCGTGATGTCCAGCTTCTTGTTGCTCATCTGGCTTTCGCCCTGGCGCCGCGAGCGCCTGTTCGTCTACCTGGATCCATGGAATCCCGACAATGCCTACGGCAGTGCCTATCAGCTGTCGCACTCGCTGATCGCGCTGGGGCGGGGCGAATGGTTCGGTGTGGGCCTGGGGGCCAGCATCGAGAAGCTGCACTATCTGCCAGAGGCCCATACGGACTTCATCGTTGCCGTGATCGGCGAGGAGCTGGGCCTGGTGGGCTTGCTGTGCCTGATGGCCGTATTCGTGTTCATCGTGCTGCGCGCATTTGACGTCGCGCGCCAGGCCATGGTGCTGGAGCGCGCCTATGAAAGCCTGGTGGCCCAGGGCGTGGCGTTGTGGATCGGAGTCCAGGCGTTCATCAATGTCGGCGTGTGCCTGGGCTTGTTGCCTACCAAGGGCCTGACCCTGCCGCTGGTCAGCTATGGCGGTTCGGGTATCGTGATGAACCTGGCGGCCATGGCGCTTCTGTTGCGCATCGATCACGAGATGCGTTGCCTGATGCGGGGGAAACGCCGATGACACCGCCCCTGATCCTGATCATGGCCGGCGGTACGGGCGGGCACATCATGCCCGGTCTGGCGGTTGCGGCCGCCCTGCGGGCCCTGGGCTGGCGGGTCTTGTGGCTGGGCGATCCGCGGCGCATGGAGGGGCGGCTGGTGCCGGCCCAGGGGATCGAATTGTTGCCGCTACAGTTCGGGGGGGTGCGCGGCAAGGGTACCGGCGCGCTGCTCGGCCTGCCATTCACGCTCAGTGCAGCCTGCTGGCG
Source organism: Castellaniella sp. (assembly GCF_041675725.1). Classification (GTDB taxonomy): domain Bacteria; phylum Pseudomonadota; class Gammaproteobacteria; order Burkholderiales; family Burkholderiaceae_B; genus Castellaniella. The sequence continues at coordinate 15,560 of NZ_JBAYTI010000044.1, forward strand.
GGTGCGCCGTGTGTTGCGGGTCCATCGGCCGGACGTCGTGCTGGGCATGGGCGGCTACGCCGCATTCCCGGGCGGCCTGATGGCCCGGCTTTCCGGCATTCCGTTGGTGATACATGAACAGAATGCCGTGGCCGGCACGGCGAATCGCATTCTGGCCCGGATCGCGACCCGTGTGCTGGCCGGCTTTCCAGGGGCGTTGCCGGGGGCCCTGATGACCGGCAATCCGGTTCGCGAGGCACTGGTGGATGTCACGCCCAGCGCGCTGCGCTATGCCCGGCGTTCGGGCCCGTTGCAGGTGCTGGTGGTGGGCGGCAGCCTGGGGGCGTTGCGTATCAATCAGCTGGTACCGGAGGCGCTGGTCAACATGCCGCCCGCGTTGCGGCCCCGCGTGCGGCATCAGGCCGGCGATGCGCATGTCACGGCGGTGCGCGAGCAGTATGCCCAGTTGGGGCTGGACGCCGATGTCAGCGCGTTTATCGAAGACATGGCCGAGGCCCTGGCGTGGGCGGATCTGGTCATATGCCGGTCTGGCGCCATGACGGTGGCCGAGGTGGCCGTCGTCGGGGTGGCGGCCTTGTTCATTCCGCTACCGCATGCCATCGATGATCATCAGACAGCCAATGCGCGGTATCTTTCGGAATGCGGCGGCGCGTGGGTGATTCCGCAGGCCCAGCTCGATGGCGTCGCCCTGGCGAACTGGCTGATGGCACGCACACGCAGCGAACTGGCTGCCGTGGCGAGCCACGCGCTGGAGCATGGCAGCCCCGAGGCGACCCGGCGCATCGCCGAGGTCTGCATACAGTCAAGGAAGGAACCCAGGTGAAGCATCGCATACGCAAGCTGCATTTCGTGGGCATTGGCGGTTCCGGCATGAGCGGCATCGCCGAGGTCCTGCTGAACCTCGGCTACGACATCAGCGGGTCGGACGTGCAAGAGACCGCGGTCACTCACCGTCTGCGGGCGCTGGGCGCCCAGGTGTATATCGGCCATGCGGCCGAACACATTCAGGGCGCCGGGGCGCTGGTCACCTCGACGGCCATCCAGGCCGACAATCCCGAAGTCCTGGCCGCGCGGGCCGCCCATGTCCCTGTGGTGCCGCGGGCCCTCATGCTGGCCGAGCTCATGCGTCTCAAGCGGGGCATCGCGGTCGCCGGCACCCATGGCAAGACCACCACGACCAGCCTGGTGGCCAGCGTACTGGCTGCGGGGGGGCTGGATCCCACGTTCGTGATCGGCGGCCGCCTGAATGCGGCGGATGCCAATGCGCGCCTGGGGCAGGGGGATTTCATCGTGGTCGAGGCCGACGAGTCCGACGCCTCGTTCCTGAATCTGCTGCCCGTCATGGCGGTGATCACCAACATCGATCTGGATCACATGGACACGTACGGCCATGACGTGGCCCGGCTCAAGAGCGCCTTTGTGGAATTCACACAGCGCCTGCCCTTTTACGGCAGCGTCATCTTGTGCGCGGACGATGCCAACGTGCGCGAACTGATCCCTTTTGTCTCCCGTCCGATCACGACCTATGGAATCGACAGGCCAGCCGGCTTTCGCGCGTACAATCTTCGCCATGACGGCGCGCGCATGTGCTTCGAGGTGGAACGCCAGGGGTTGCAGGGGGCGTTGCCCGGCCTGTCCATCTGCCTGAATCTGCCGGGTCGGCACAACGTCCTGAACGCGCTGGCGGCGATCGCCGTGGCCACCGAACTGGGCGTGGCCGATGCGGTCATCGCCGAGGCACTGGCACAGTTTCGCGGCGTTGGCCGCCGTTTCACGCTGCTGGGCCCATTTCCCGTCCCGGACGCGCATGGTGGCGGAGCGTTCGAACTGGTCGACGACTATGGCCACCATCCGGTCGAGATGGCGGCCACCCTGGCGGCAGCACGCGGCGTCTGGCCCGGGCGTCGCATCGTGCTGGCCTTTCAGCCGCACCGCTACACCCGGACGCGCGACTGCTTCGAAGATTTCGTGCAGGTGCTGGGCCAGGCGGATGCGGTCCTGCTCACCGAGGTCTATCCGGCCGGCGAACCGGCGCTGATCGCCGCGGATGGCCGTGCGCTGGCCCGCGCGCTGCGCGTGGCGGGCCGGGTCGAACCGGTCTTCGTTCCCGAGGTGGGCGACCTGGCCGATGCCATCCGCGATTTCGTGCGCGATGGAGATGTGGTGATCCTCATGGGGGCGGGTTCGATCAGCCGGGTGCCCGCACAATTCGGAGAAGGATTATGAGCCGCTTTGGACGCGTAGGTGTGTTGTATGGGGGGGTGTCTGCCGAGCGCGAGGTCTCGCTGATGTCCGGTGCGGGGGTGCATGCCGCCCTGCGGGCGCAGGGGGTGGATGCGCACCTGTTCGATACGGCCCACCAGACGGTGTCTGAGCTGGCCCGTGCGGGTTTTGATCGCGTGTTCATCGCCCTGCATGGGCGGTATGGCGAGGACGGTACGCTGCAGGGCGTGCTCGAATTGCTGCGCATCCCGTATACTGGCAGCGGTCCCAAGGCCTGCAGCTTGGCCATGGACAAGACCACGACCAAGCGGGTGTGGCTGCAGCATGGTTTGCCCACCCCCGACTTCGTCGAGTTGTCTTGCGACGAGCCCCCCGAGGATCTGGCGGGGCGCTTGGGCCTGCCGCTGGTCGTCAAGCCAGCCCACGAGGGCTCCACCCTGGGGCTGACACGCGTGCAGACGGTGGATCAGATCTTGCCGGCACAGCAGCTTGCCTGCCGCTATGATGACCGCATTCTGGCCGAGCGCTTCATCCGCGGGCGTGAACTCACCGTCTCCATCCTGGGAACCGGACGGTCTGCCCGGGCCTTGCCGATCACGGAAATCATTGCCCCGGACGGCCACTATGATTATGAGCATAAATACATATCCGACGACACGGTCTACGAGACTCCGGCGCGTTTGCCAGCGGTGTTGAGCGCGCATATTCAGGACCTGGCCGTGCGGGCCTACCAGGCACTCGATGGCGAGGGCTGGGGCCGGATTGACGTCATGCTCGATGAACAGGATCAGCCGTGGCTGCTCGAGCTCAATACGTCGCCGGGCATGACCGGACACTCGCTGGTGCCGATGGGCGCACACGCTGCGGGCATGAGCTATGCCGAGCTGTGCCTGGAAATACTGTCGACGGCGCGCTGCAAGTTGCAGCGTGCCCGGGTTTCATGAGGGCCGGATCATGCTGCTGGAAGCCCGTCTCGTGAACCTGCTGGCCAATCTGCTGGCCCTGGCTGCCGTGCTGTCCATGGTGGCCGGGGTGGTGTTTTGGATCATCCGCAGGCCTTACTTCGAGATCAGGCGTCTGGAGATCACCCCGATGGCGGACATGGCGCTTGATTATGTGACGCCCGCCAACCTGCAGACCAGTCTGGACGGGCGCGTACGCGGCAATTTCTTTCTGCTGGACCTGAATACGGTTCGCTCGACGATCGAGTCGGCTCCGTGGATACGCCACGTCGATGTCCGGCGCATCTGGCCCGATACGCTCCGGGTGAGCATCGAAGAGCAGCGCCCGTTGGCGTTCTGGAATGAAAACCAGATGATCAACACCTGGGGGGAAACCTTCACGGCGAATCCGGGCGAGCTGCCGGATGGCTTGAATATTCCCCAACTGAACGGGCCGGCGCATTCGGAGCGGCTGGTCGTCCAGCGCTACGCTGAAATTGCGGGGCGTTTCGCGCCATTGGGCCTGAGCGTCCAAGAGGCCACGCTGACGCCCCGCTACGCATGGGAGGTTGTGCTCTCCGATGGCATGCAACTGAGCCTGGGGCGTGATCCCGCGGCAGACGTGCCCGATCCGCACGGCCGCGCGGGCGCCCTGCCGTTTGCGGCACGCATCGATCGATTTGTCCGGGCATGGCCCGAATTGACCCGCCGTCTGGGGCAGGTCATTCGCCATGCCGACCTGCGTCATCCCAATGGGTTTGCCATCAGCCTGGCGAGCGGCTCCGTTGAACCTTCTTCTTCCAACACACCATGACACGCGACATCAAAGACCTGATCGTTGGATTGGATATCGGCACCAGCAAGGTGGTGGCGGTGGTCGCCGAGATCCTGCCGGAGGGCGGCTTCGAGGTACTGGGTCTGGGCCAGCATGAATCCGAGGGCATGCGCAAGGGCGTCGTGGTCAACATCGAATCGACCGTCAATTCGATTCAACGGGCGCTCGAGGAAGCAGAATTGATGGCAGACTGCAAGATCCGAGAAGTCTATACGGGCATCGCCGGCAGTCACATCGCCAGTTTCAACTCGGCGGGCATGGTGGCGGTCAAGGACAAGGAAGTCACGGCGGCCGACGTGGCCCGTGTCGTGGAAACAGCCCGGGCCGTGAACATTCCCAACGACCAGCAGGTGCTGCACGTGCTCACCCAGGAGTTCATCGTCGATTCGCAGGAAGACATCCGCGAGCCGATCGGCATGAGCGGCATGCGGCTCGAAGTTCGGGTGCACATCGTCACCGGGGTGGTCAGCGCGGTCCAGAACATCATCAAGTGCGTGCGCCGTTGCGGCCTCGAGGTGCAGGATCTGATCCTCCAGCCGCTGGCGTCCAGCCTCTCTTGCCTGACGTCCGACGAAAAGGAATTGGGTGTGGTGCTGGTGGACATCGGGGCCGGTACCACCGACATCGCCATTTACACCGGCGGCGCCATTCGTCATACGGCCGTGATTCCCATCGCGGGCGACCAGGTGACCAGCGATATCGCCGCCATGCTGCGCACGCCCACGCCCGATGCCGAAGAAATCAAGCTGCAGCACGGCATCGCCAAGCAAACGCTGGTCGATGCCGAAGAGATCATCGAGGTGCCTGGGCTGGGGGATCGGCCCAACCGCAGCGTCAAGCGCCAGGCGCTGTCGGCGGTGATCGAGCCGCGCCTGGAAGAATTGTTCGGCTTCGTGCAGCAGGTGGTCAGCGAGTCCGGCCACGAAGAACTGCTGGCGTCGGGGGTGGTTTTGACGGGGGGTACGGCCTTGATGCCAGGCATGGTAGAGCTCGCCGAAGATATATTTCTCAAGCCGGTGCGGGTGGCGGTGCCCCTGTACAGCGGCAGTCTGTCCGACGTGATGCGCAACCCGCGTTTCGCGACGGTGATGGGTTTGCTCACCGAGGCGCGCATGCAGCACGCCCGGGGTCGCAAGGTCGCGCAGCAGAAAGGCCGGTTCCGGTCATTTCTGACGCGCATGAAGGAGTGGTTCATGAACTGACCAGAAGAACGGGTCAAAAGGTTGACATGAGCTTTCAGGGGATGCATTGTTTCACTGTAATGAGGAAATCGACATGATGAATTTTGAGATGCTGGACACCAGCCGCAGCGGCACGGTGATCAAGGTGGTGGGGGTCGGCGGGGCGGGCGGCAATGCCGTGGGCCACATGATTCGTTCGGGGGTGCAGGGGGTCGAGTTCATCTGCGCCAATACCGATGCGCAGGCGCTGGCGTCCAGCGAGGCGCCGGTCCAGATTCGCCTGGGCCGCACCGGCCTGGGGGCCGGGGCCAAGCCCGATCAGGGCCGTGCCGCGGCCGAATCGGCCCGCGAAGAAATCCGGGCCGCCCTGAACGGCGCGCACATGGTCTTCATCACGGCCGGCATGGGCGGCGGCACGGGAACAGGGGCCGGTCCGGTGGTGGCCGAAGTCGCCAAAGAGCTCGGGATCCTGACCGTCGGGGTGGTCACCAAGCCGTTCCTGTTCGAGGGCACCAAGCGCATGCGCATGGCCGAAGAAGGCATCCGCGAGCTGTCTCGCAACGTGCATTCGCTCGTCGTGGTGCTCAACGAGAACCTCTACGATCTCATGGACGAAGACGCTACGCAGGATGACTGCTTCAAGGCCGCCGACGACGTACTGCACAACGCGTGCGCCGGCATTGCCGAAATCATCAACGTCGAAGGCAACGTGAACGTCGACTTCGAAGACGTCAAGACCATCATGGGCGAGCAAGGCCAGGCCATGATGGGCACGGCGGTGGCTTCGGGCGCCGATCGGGCGCGTGTGGCGGCCGAGCAGGCCATCGCCTGTCCGCTGCTCGAAGGGGTGGATCTGCATGGCGCGCGGGGCATCCTGGTCAACATCACGGCCAGCCAGGGGCTGAAGATGCGCGAGACACGCGAAATCATGGACACCATCGGCAGCTATGCCGCAGCCGATGCCACGGTGATCTTCGGCACGGCCTACGACGAGGCCATGGGCGAACATTTGCGCGTGACCGTGGTGGCCACCGGGCTGGGTATGGCACGGCCCCAGCTGGTCTCCAGCCAAAGCGAGGTCACCCGCACCGGAACGGACGACGTGCCGGTGTTCCGCGCGCAAAACTTCGAAGGAACCGATGTTCCCTCCGTGATGCGCAATCCGCGAGCTTCGGCGCAGATTCGCGCGCTCGAAGGGGCTGGCATGGATCACTACGACATTCCCGCTTTCCTGCGAAAGCAGGCAGACTAACCTCCGCTTGGGGTATTGCATCGTTTCCTCACGAAGTGTTCGCTGATGCGCCAAGGCGCCAGGCGCGACGTCCCGGCCCGCTCCCCTGAGGGCCGGGATGGCGCATCGACCTGGCGGTACTCGTGGAAAACCCTGATTCAGGTTAAAATGCCACGTTTCGTGTCGTGCAACAGTTCACGCGCACGTCAACTCCATGAAGGCCGCTATGTTGCTTCAACGCACCATAAAACAGTCGATTTCCACCACGGGCGTGGGTCTGCACTCGGGGCATCGCGTCAAGATCACCTTGCGTCCGGCCCAGCCAGGGACCGGCATCGTGTTCCATCGCGTCGATCTCCCCCAGGTGGTCGATCTCCCCGCCCGGGCTGATGCCGTGGGCGATACCCGGCTTGCCTCGGTGCTGCAGCAGGGTTCGGTCCGGGTCTCCACCGTCGAGCACCTGATGTCGGCCCTGGCCGGCCTGGGGGTCGATAATCTGCACGTCGACCTGGACGCCGAAGAAGTCCCCATCATGGATGGCAGCGCCGCCACGTTCATCTATCTGCTGCGCAGTGCAGGCCTGGTCGAGCAGCCCGCTCCCAAGCAGTTTCTGCGCGTGCTCGAGCCCGTCGAAGTGCGCGAAGGCGAAGGCCCGGCGGCCAAATGGGCGCGGCTCGAACCGCACGAAGGGTTTGCGCTGTCGTTTTCCATCGATTTTCACCACCCGGCCATCAATGCCACGGCCAATGTGGCTGAAATCGATTTCGCCCATGATTCTTACGTCAAAACCATTGCCCGTGCGCGCACGTTCGGGTTTGCCAGCGAGGTCGAGGCCTTGCGCTCGATGGGGCTGGCCCGTGGCGGCAGCCTCGACAACGCCATCGTGATGGATGAATACCGCGTACTCAACCAGGATGGCCTGCGCTATGACGACGAATTCGTCAAGCACAAGATCCTCGACGCCATCGGAGACCTGTACTTGGTCGGCTACCCATTGGTGTCGCGTTACGTGGCCAACAAGTCTGGGCACGGTCTGAACAATCAGCTGGTTCGGGCGCTGCTGGCCCGGCAGGACAGCTGGGAAATCGTTCACTATGCCACCCAAGAGGCCGCGCCTGCCGCGTTCACCCGAGACTGGCAGTTCGCCTGAGCACCGCCGCCGCGGCGCGCCCTACCGGTGGTGGGCCAGCAGCCGTGCAATGGCCTCTGACAACGGCCCTGCAGACACGTTTTGCTGCAGCGCCGCGAACAGGCTCAGCGCCTGGCTGTCGAGGGGTCGGGTTTCACGCTGCGTTTTTTGTGCCCTGTTGGCGCCCCCAGACGCATCGATACGGATCATGATGTCATTGACCGGCCAACCCCGGGCGTGCAGTTGGCGCACGACGGCCGGGGTCACCTGGCGCAGGCGCGCAGCCTGTGCCGGGCTGGACACCGACAGCGCAAGGGTGCCGTTTTCCAGGCGCGCGGCGCGCACGCACCGGCCCAGCGCGCGTGGCAGTGCCGGGGCCATGTCGGTTTGCAGGGCCAGCAGTTCGCGCGCCGTCTGCAGCAGCGAAGCCCCCTGCGGATGGTGGGCCAGCCACTGCAGGGCCGGGGTGGCAGCCGCCCTGGAGCGGCGGGATGGGGCAGGCCTGGACATAAGGATACTCGGAT
>NZ_JBAYTI010000045.1:0-22733 GCF_041675725.1 Castellaniella sp.
AGCTCGAATCCCCCTGAAATGGCATATCCATTCACTGCGGCAATGATCGGTTTGTCAATATCCATGTTCCGCGTGATGCCTGCAAACCCAGGACCATCGGTATATTGCGTCCTGAACTTAGGGGCGGGCGTATTCGCGTAATTCATTGTGTACGTTTTCAGATCCGCACCGGCGCAAAACGCCTTGTCGCCCCGCCCGGTGACGACTGCCACCCGGGCATGATCATCGTTCTTGAATTCATTCCAGAAATCGACCAGCGCCTGATTGGCTGGAAAATCCAGCGAATTCATTTTGTCCGCGCGATTTATTGAAATAAGCCGCACATGACCGTAAGATTCATATTCTATATCCGACATAAACTCTACTCACGCATTAAATGTTTGGATGAAATTCGCTCTTCAATTGATCCCGCAGGGCTTTTTTCAAAATTTTCCCGTAACCGCTTTTAGGCAAGTCGTCGACAAAACGATAGGCGCGCGGTCTTTTGAATCTGGCCATCTTCGAAATGCATAAATCATCCAGTTCTTTCTCGGTCACCCGTGACGCAGCATGACATACCACAAACGCTACGACCTCTTCGCCGAGATCCTGATGGGGCCTGCCGACGACGCTGCACTCCGACACGCCAGGATGCGTCAGCAGTATTTCCTCGATCTCTCTCGGATAAATATTGGACCCCCCACTGATAATCATGTCCTTGGAGCGGTCCCTCAAGGAAAGGTAGCCGCGTTCATCGAGGGCGCCAATATCCCCCGTCCAAAGCCAGCCATCCCGAAGGGTCGTTTTCGTTGCCGCCTCATTGTTCCAGTAACCACGCATGACACAGTCGCTACGCGTAATAATCTCGCCCAGTTCCCCTGGAGGCACATCGGTCCCGGCCTCGTCCACGACGCGCACCTCTACGCCGGTGCGCGGCACGCCGACGGTGGCCAGCACGTCATAATTTGCTGACGAATACGCGTTCTCGTGGTGTCGGCGATCCAGGCCGCTAATCGTCATGGGCGATTCGCCCTGACCATATAGCTGATAGAAGCGCGGGCCAAAACATTGCATCGCCTCGACCAGATCCGCCACATACATTGGAGAGCCGCCATATAATATGTAATTGATATCGCTCTTCCAATCCGGCCTGGACTTTACCGCCTGTACCAGCCGCGTGATCATGGTTGGGACCAAAAACAACGACACGGATGCATATCGCTGCAGTTCGTTTAACAGTTGGTCTGGATCAAACCGTCGAAGGATGATCTGATGCCCCCCCGCCAGCAGGTGGGGAAGCATGTACTGCCCCGAGCCATGTGACAATGGCGCCGTATGAATCATCGTCTGGCCGAAACCCACCTGCTCTATGTCAGAATAATAAGCCATCGACATGAATATCAGATTTCTGTGCGACAGCATGGCGCCCTTTGGAAATCCGGTGGTGCCGCTGGTATAAAAAATCCACGCAAGATCATCAGGGACGCCAGGATAGGCTGCAATAGGCTTTCCATTTTGCAAAGACAGATACTCGTCACTCTCAACCGTAATGACGACGCCATCCGACCACCCTTGAAGCCGATCCTTCAGGGTGTCCGCCAGATGGGCCGAAGTAAATACGAATTTGGCGCCGGAGTCGCCTACGATATGTTCCAACTCGCGGGGGTGCAGCTTATAATTGACAGGCACGACGCAGACACCCGCCACCCAGCAGGCAAGCAGGATTTCGACGAATTCGGCCCGGTTTTCCATCCACAATGCGGCACGGTCGCCAGGGCGAAGCCCCAGCCGCTCACGGATCGCCCCTGCCAGGTGGGTTATTCTTTTTGAAAGATCGCCAAAGCTTAATGTTGTATCACCTGCGGTGAGCGCCGGGGCATCCGGCTTCTGTCTTGATTTGTCCAAAAACAGCTGTACTATGTTCATGTGTAAGCTCTGCGCTGGGGTTATGAATCTCGTGAGCCAAGCCACCCCTAGAACTACGGGGTTTCCCTAATGCCTGGGCCATACGCAGGCAACTATTCTCTTGGAAGAGGCTCATCACTACTATCAGCCCGAACAGACATACACCTCAAGTCCGTAAAAATACGTTTACTAATTGTAAATTTATAATTGCAGATGAATGATACCTCCTCACTACATGACCTGCTGCCAATCGGAATCCTAATGTCGGTGGGCCGGAAAATTACGCACTGCAACTCTACGTTCGCCAGCCTATTCAACTACGAGATGGAAGATATCGTTGGAAAGTCGCTCGAAATGCTTTATCCGAGCCGCTTTGAATTTCTTGACCGCGGAGAAAAGTGGGCCGAATTCCTGCACATACACGGCGAGCACAGCGACGAACGCATCATGCTCGCCAGAAAAGAAAATCCCGTGTGGATCAAGGTAAGAGGCCGATGCCGAAGCCCCAGAGACCCCTATCAGCTGATGGTTTGCACGTTTGAAGAAGTCACTGAAAAAGGCCAAAATCCAGAATTAACGATTCGGGAGTACGCCATCGTCAAATACATGCAACAAGGCCTCACAAGCAAAGAGATTGCCCGCAAGCTGATGATCAGCCACAGAACGGTCGAAACCTATAAAAACCGCCTTATGGTCAAGGTGGGTGCCAGAAATTCAATGCATCTTGTTTCGCTGATCAAATAATAGAAACAAGTTTTTTACAGCCATGTTCCAGCTGGATCCAGCGCCTTTTCGGATTTTCTGCTATATGGCTGGTGCAATATGGCCAGTACGATATGGCTGGTTATATTTTATTTTAATAGCGCATGCCAGGTGTGCTGACGGATGAGCCAAGCGGCACTAAACGCGCAAGATCGATGGGCCTTGGCGCAAATAATTCCTGATTGGCGTGCATATAGTGCGCCGCAATGTTCAGTACCTGGTCCTCCCGCTGGCGCCGCCCGACGATCTGCAGCCCCACCGGCCCGCCCGACGATGTCAAGCCGCACGGCACGGAAGCTGCGGGGAGCCCTACCAGCGAGAACGCGTAGACAAGCAAGAATATGTCGTAGAAATTCTCGACTGGCTTGCCTTCTATCTCGGTGGGCAACGGCTGGTCAAGCCGAAATGGCGTTGCACCGATTGTCGGCGTCATGATGAAGTCATACTTCTCTTGGAGCTTTAATATCCGGTGCCAATAAGCCGTGCGCATGCGCTCAGCCTCTGCCACCGAATTCAGGCTAAGGCCAAAAGCATCTTCCAGTTGCCCTACAAGTTGCGAACCCAGGGTGTCGCCATGTTTTTGATATAGCGGCCCGAAGCGCGCCAATATGCCATACCCCCTGGTACCCGTTATTATGGTTTTGAGATCTCTCGCGTCAAAACAGGCGTCGTCGACTGTGCAGCCAAGCGCCCGGAACGATAAGGCCGCATCGTGTGCCAGCTGGCGTACTTGTGAATCAACGGGCACGATCCCGCCAAGATCCGCGCAAAATGCAATCCTGACACCTTTCAAGTCCACACGGCCCAAAGCCGCTTTTTCGTAGTCTGCGGCGGTTCGCGGCAAAGAGATAGGGTCCCGGTCGTCCGGCCCAGCCAAAACCGAAAGCAGAAGCCCCAGATCCTCGACACTGCGCGCCATGGGGCCCTGTACGTGATTCACCAAGGTATCCCACGCAAACTCATCCGGATATATCGGTACCCTGCCCGGCGCCGGCCGTAGCCCGGAGACCCCGCACCAGGCGGCTGGAATGCGTATCGAACCACCGCGATCCGTACCCAGGCCGATGGGGGAAAACCCCGCGGCAATGGCTGCAGCTGTTCCGCCACTGGATCCGCCCGCGCTGACGTTCAAATCCAGTGGATTTCTCGTGGTGCCGAACAATGAATTGCTCGTATTGATATCGGTGGCGAATTCCGAGGTATTGGACTTGCCAATTAGGATGCCGCCGGCGTCCAGCATTCTTTGTACCACGACGGAATTTTCTGCCGGCAAATTGTCTTTATAGATGACGGACCCGTGTGTCGTATGCAGGCCGCGAGCATCGATATTATCCTTGACGACAAAAGGCACCCCTTCCAACGGACGCGGAGACCCGCCCTGAGCCAACCGCTGGTCCAATAACTTCGCTTTATTTAGCACATCGTCGGGAATGCTGACAATCGCATTGACGGACGGATTGTACTGCGCAATTCTATCTAGAAACGCCGAAGCGACTTCATGCGCGCTGACTGCACGAGAGGCAATTTTTCTAACAAGATCAGCCGCGCTGGAGCATACCAGGTCTTCCATGCCCTATCACCGTATTCTCATCAATGTGCTATTTTCATACTATTTTTGCAAAGCGGCCTCAGCTTGCAAAGCGGCCTCAGTCACTTGAAATGGGCTGGCGATCCATGATTCACCGGAATCAGGGCCCATCAAGCCTCTTTCCTTTCTTGAACCAAAAATCGCCCAACCGAAGCGGCGTGACGAAACGCGGCCACTGCCATATAGCCCGGATCTTTCAGCCAGGCTTCGACATGCGCCTTACTGGGAAACTCGAGTATCACCATGCGCCCATCGAACGGCTCGCCCTCGGCCGTCATGACCTCTTCGCCCCGCGTCAGGTACCTGCCGCCATGACGTTTGATGAACTCTGGCGCTTCGTCGGCATATTTCTTGTACGTGGCGGGATCCGTAACGTGGATGGTGGCAACGACATAGGCGGCCATGACAATCTCCTTTGAAATAAGTACATTCCGTGAGCGAGCGGCCGTCTGGTCAGCCTGCGGTACGTACCGTAACCGCATGGCTGCCCGTGAAAAGCCTGGACGCGTCTCAGTATTTTACGGGAACACCATAGCGGGGATCCTCGTGCAAAGCCCAATACTTTTCCGCAAGGGCCGTCGTCACGGGCCCTGGCTTTCCCGACCCGACCTTCTGATGATCAATGGTCGTAACAGGAATGATCCCGCCTGCGGTACTGGTTATGAAGATTTCATCCGCTTTATAAGCCGCATCGACCGATAGTTCGCCTTCCACCACATCATGACCACTATCCCTGCCAAGCTCGATTGCGGTGCGCCGTGTGATGCCATCCAGCGACCCTTGTCGCGGCGTGACGATCTTGGTTCCCTCGACCGCAAATATATTGAAACCGGGCCCCTCGACCAGATGGCCTTCGCTGTCTCTCAGAATCGCACTCTCCCCGCCTCTGTCATAGGCCTCGAACAAACCCATCGTCATGTCGAGCCAGTGAAAATTCTTGATCGTGGGATCCACGGACGAGGTGGATATGCGATGTTTTTCACTTACGATGACATGCAGGCCTTCTTTTTGCTTTTCGGGGCTGGCGACCCAGATCATAGGCACCACGAAGGCAAAGAAATTGTTTTTACAGGTCCGCGGGTCGCGGGAGCCGGGCTCCGGCACGCCACGCGTGCATATCATTTCGACAATCCCATCCCTTATGCCGGTTTTCGCAACACAATCGACCATCAGGCTGCGCAATCCGTCCTTGCCAAATGGAATTTTCATCCTGAGCTTATCGACGTTTCTCAGGAACCTGTCGATATGATCATCGAGCCGAAATATGCTGCCTTTCCATACATGTGCGGCATCATACGTTGCATCGGAATGGAGAAAGCCCCAATCGAATATTGACATCTTTGCCTGTGACACGGGAACGAATTCCCCATCCACGTATGCCACACCGTTAGATAAATCCGACATCCTCATCACTCCATGGTCATAATTTTATGATCGCCGTTGACCTAGCCAGATCGATGGCCAGGCCACCCAGCGCCGACAAGACATCAACTGTCGGCGGGCCGGGATTTCATGGCGTGCTTCAGCGCCTCGATGGCGGATGCCCAGACATCGATCGTCTGGCTGATTTCGGTCTCGCCCAGCGCCGTACTGACATAGTATTTTGTATCGCCCTTGAATATCCCACGCTGCCGCAGCAGCGCATTGAACGTTCCGGTCAGCCAGGCGTCGCCGCTGACGGTGTCGCGGTAATTGCGGATCTCGTCGCGATGGAAAATCACGTCGAACAGCGGCTCCGCACCCAGTACCTGAGCAGGGAGATCCGCGCGCTGCAACATCTCATTCAGGGTGTCCATCAGTTTCCTGCCGGTTGCAAAAAACTTTTCATAGGTACCCGGCTGCCTGAGGACGTTCAATGTGGCCAACCCCGCAGCAGCGGCCATTGGATTGCCGCTCAGGGTGCCCAGCTGCACCAGGAAGCGCTCGTCACCCACCTTGGAACGATCGAACAGATCCATGATGTCGGCGCGACCCGCGATCGCGGCCAGCGGGAACCCGCCGCCACACGCCTTGCCTAACGTGCAGAGGTCGGGGGTCACGCCAAAATACGCCTGAGCACCCCCATAAGAAAACCTGAATCCAGTCACGACTTCATCGAAAATCAACACCACGCCGGTTTCGGCAGTGACCTCGCGCAATGCCTCGAGAAAGCCATCCCGCGGGGCTATCAAGCGTTGAAAAGGCTCGACGATGACCGCTGCGAGTTCATCGTGGTGTTCACGAATGAAGCGGCGCATGAGATCGATGTCATTGAACGGCAAAACGGCGATGTCGGCCTGTATGCTGTCCGGAATGCCTGGAGAATCTGGAATCGGCTCTGGAAACGGCACATCCTCTGTCGGCATGAGGCTCATGAGGCCGTAGTCGCTCATGCCATGATAGCCGCCCTCGAACTTGAGGATCTTGTCCCGTTTCCGATAGGCGCGCGCCAGACGCATGGCATAAAAATCCGCCTCGGTGCCAGAACAAACGAACCGCACCTTTTCGGCACAGGGCACCGCATCCGCAATGGCTGCAGCCAAGCGAATTCCTTGTGGGTTGTTGGCAAAAAAGGTCGTACCCCTTGTCAGTTGATCCGATATGGCCGCGTTCACTTCGGGATGACAGTGGCCGATCAGCATCGGCCCTGAGCCAAGCAAATAATCGATGTACTCATTGCCGCTTTCATCCCAGACCCGAGCGCCAGCGCCACGGGAAATCACGACTGGTTCAGGAATGTTGCCGAACGTACCCGCAGGCATGCAGCGGCTTGCCAGATCGGCGAGCTCGATTTCCGACTGGGAACGGACATTTTCCGTTCGCCGCCCTGGACTTGCCATATCATTCGCGTGAATTGTCATTTCCAAATCCTCCGTTAAATACATCAAATTGATTCAAGGCATACCCTTGGACAAAATGGCCGCACTGCTTTAGAAACCCGACGTGTCAAAACCCCAGCAACCGGGGTAGAAACAGAGAGAAATCAGACCAGAACGTCACCAGCAGAAGAACCGGGATATTGACCAGAAGAATGAACTTCATGATGTATCCTATGTATTTCTGCATCGGCACATTACCCGCGACCGCGCTGGACATATACAACAATGGCGCCACCGGTGGCGTGATGTTCCCAAGGCCCAGGTTCACGCCGACGATGGCGGCAAACTGGAGCGGATCGATGCCCATATCCTGGGCAATCGGATACAGCACGGAAGCGGCCACGATGGAGCCGGAGATGTCGTCCATGATCATCCCGATCACGAGAAGGATGAGATTGATCAACAACAGCGCCTGCCATTGATCAAAATTGCTGGTCACCATCTCTGCCAATATGAAAGGCGTTCCCTCATACACCAGTACCGTACTCAGGAGTATCAAGGCACTCACCATGATGACAAGCGACCCCAGCAGGTCGCCAGAGGCCACCGTGGCCCTGAAAAAGGCCTTGAAACTCATGCTTCTGTATACGAACAATGCCAATATGATGACGTAGATGGTCCCCAACCCGGCGGCCTCGGTTGGGCTGGCGACGCCGCCATATATCCCACCCAGCACCACGACGGGAAGAAGCAGAACCAGCGATGCGCTTTTCCCTTTTTTTCTGAAGTTCGTGAAAAAGGCGTCTCTGCTCGTGTATTCCACGGTTTTGACTGGAAACTTGCGAACGAAATACTGGTTGAGAATGATATAGCCAGCCGCCATGACCAGGCCCGGAACAAGCGTAGTCAAAAACGCCGCCCCGACGGAAATCTGCATCGTCAGCGCCAGGATCAGGAGCGGAATGCTGGGCGGGATCAGCAGGGTCAGAATGGACGAACAAGCCACCAGCGCGACCAGGTATTCCCGTGGATAGCCCGATGCCTCGGCCCGGGGCATCAGTACGGTGCCGATGCTCGCTATTGCCGCGCTGCCTGCCCCCGATATGGCGCCAAACAATGCGCAGGCCAGCACAACGACGGCCCCCAGCCCGCCCTTGAACCGGCCGATGAACAATTCTATGAAATTTACAAGCCGTTCACCCTGCCCGCTTTTTTCAGCAAGGATGCCCATATAGATGAACAGCGGCAACGCAATCAGTGCAGGACTATTGATCCTGGACACCATGGTTGAAAAAATCGTCTCTATTTCGATGCCTAGAGCATAGGCGATCCCGAATGAACCCAGGCCAAACGCGGCAGCAATCGACACCCCTCCGAGCACCAATGCGACGGAGATGACGAGCCAGAAAATGACGGGAGTTGATATCATAGGGTGCCTCGCTTATCTGGGTTGACTGTTCCTGTGGATGCCACGCATCACAATGAACAAGATATTGAGGCCAAACCCGACCACCAGCGCAAATAGCGACAACGCGACGGGGATATCGAAATACAGCGTCCTGTAATCGAGCGAAAGTGCCGTCATGCATATGCCAATACTGGCGACCAGCGCAATGACGGAAAACAACAGCAACCCGACGTTCGACAGCATGCCCAGCAGATATTTTGCCGTCGGGTTGGTGATCAATTCGTCCAGGCCACCTTTTATATGCGAATCGGTCAGCGTGGTATGCGCCATCCCCAGGAAGTAGGACCAGATTGCCGCGATACCGATGATTTCGTCATATCCTGAAATGCTGACCCCCATATTTCTAAAAATGACCTGAAGAACCGTCAACCCGACGACGATCAGAATATAGACGAACAGCAGCACCTGAATTATTTTTTCAATATGTCTCATGGCAGCTCTTTTTTTAAGAACGGGCCACCTGAGTGGCCCGTTCTACTGGATCAATCGGATACGATCTTCTCGATCTTGTCCATGATCTCATCGCCTATGGTTTCGCGCAGAACGGGCCATTCGCTCTCCTGCGTCATCTTTTTCACTTCTTCGTACTGATCGGCGCTGAGCCTGACGACCTTGACGTTCTTGTCTTCGAGCTGCTTCAGGAATTTCTCTTCGCGCGCCTCGGCGCCCTCCCATGCCAATGTCGTAGCCTCATGGCCGGCTTTTATGAGCGCTTCTTGGGTTTCTTTCGACAGCCCGTCGAACCATTTCTTGTTGACGGCGACCCCCATTATCCCTTCGAAGTAGTCTCGGCTATACAGGTAGGTTTCTATGATGTCCGCGAATTCCTGAGCCGCCTCTTGTGCCGGGCACGCGCCCTTGGCATCGATTGCCCCAGTCTGCAACGCAGTGAACGTTTCCGAATAGGGCATGGGCACGGCACTGAACCCCAGCCTTTCGAATCGGGCGATCATGCCTTTATAAGGCGCCACCCTGACCTTGTATTTTGTTTCTGATGGAAGCGTTTCTGGCGCCTCTTTTCTGAAGCATATCCCGCCAAACCCGGTGGGCGCCCAACCAAGCATCTTGTATCCCGCCTCGTCGCCGATGTCGTTCATCACTTCGAGGAATGTCCCGTCGGGGCCATACAGCTTGTATGCCTGGTCATAGTCGCTGACGAGGCCGCCCATCAAACCAATGGCCAGGCGCTTGTCGATTTCTGATGACATGACGACCACGTCCAGCTTCCGCTGGCCATTGGCGACCTGCTTGCTGATCTGATACACGTCACCAAACGGGTTGCCCAGGCGAACCTGAACGACAATGTCGCCGTTTGTCTTTTCTTTTGCGGACTCGGCGAATTTTTCAGTCATGTGAGTCAGCACGTGGTCTTTTCCAAATATCGTGCCAACAGGAAAGTTTTCGGCGTGCGCCGGCATGGCATACTGAAGCATCCCCATTCCGGCCAGCAGCACCGCCACCTTCCATTTAGAAAATTGCCGGTTCGAACAAGTAGTCATGATGGTGTCTCCAAAACATTAATAATTGCTGTTTCGCTTTTTAAACTATCCCCCAACCCAGTGGATCAATCTAAATGCATTTGAATGAATTATCCCTCCTGTTATCTTATAGCATATCTTCAAATATTCACGCGCCTGGCTGAATATAGTGGGTGCTTCCAATCCCTGTCAAGAAAAGCATTGGCTGAATATCCCGGGACAAAGAAATCTCTAATACAACTGGCCACGCAGTGAAACAAATGGCATCAATATCACCTGTCCCAACGGTCAGAAAATTGATTTCCATCAAAACAACTTGCACTGTCAGTAGAATCTCGATGAATCAACAGACTGGCGGCGGGCAAGCATGGGGTATTCCCCTATCGGTTGTAAACACACAAATCCAGGATTTATCCATCGCGGCTGATCAGCACGGTTTTCTTTTGGGTGAAATGATCAAGCATGGCCTCTAGCGACGCTTCCTTGCCCAACCCGGACTGTTTAAACCCGCCGTAGGACAGCCCTGGCTGCGCCACGATATTCTGATTGACCTGTACAAAGCCCGCTTGCAGCCTTTGTATTGCATCCAAGGCGCGATGCAGGTCTTTCGTCCAGATCGTCGCGGCCAGACCATAATCTGAATCATTGGCCATGGCGATCGCTTCTTCATACTCATCGAAAGGGATCACACAAGTGACTGGGCCGAAAATCTCTTCGCGCGCCAGGCGATGATCGTTGCCGACCCCCACGAACACCGTAGGTTGCACGTACAGGCCGTTTTTCAGCTCGGGCGCCTGTGGCATGCTCGAGAGTTGCAAAGTCTGTACGTCGGGTATGCGCCGGCCCAGTTCGACGTAGGACTGCACGCGCTCGAACTGGGCGGTGGAGATGATGGTGCCGATGTCGGTTTTCTCGTCGAGCGGATCCCCCATGACCATGGCGTTCACCTTTTCACCCATACGAGCCACGAATGCCTCGCATAGCGAGCGGTGCACCAGCATGCGCGAAGCGGCCGTACAGCTCTGGCCCTGGCGGGTGAAGCGCATGCCGGCGACGGCGCCAGCGACGGCCCGGTCCAGGTCGGCATCTTCCATGACGATCATAGGACTCTTGCCACCCAATTCGAGGGTGGTGGGTATCAACCGTTCAGCCGCCGCATGCGCGATGATCTTGCCGGTCTCGACGGAACCGGTGAACGTGACCTTGCCCACGCGAGCATCCGCCACCAGCGGCCCGCCGCAAGTTGGCCCAAACCCCGACAGAATATTGACCACGCCGGCGGGCAGGGTACGATTGAGCAGGTCCACCACGAACAAAGTGGACAACGGTGCCTCTTCGGCCGACTTGACGACCACGGTGTTGCCGGCGACCAGGGCCGGCGCGATCTTGAAGGCCATCAACATCAGCGGCGCATTCCAGGGCAGGATGGCGGCCACCACGCCAATGGGTTCGCGTTGCGTAAACACCAGCATGTTGGGCGCAAACGGAATGGTCTCACCCTTGAGCTCGCTGCCCAGGCCGCCATAGAATTCGAAGCAGTCAGCCAGCACGTTCGCCTCGACCCGGCTTTCGGTGCGGATCGCCTTGCCGGTTTCCAGGGCCAACAGCGTCGCGATTTCTTCAGCGTGCGCCGTCAGGCTGGCGGCGGCCTCTTGCAGGATTTTGCCACGTGCCCGGGGGCTCATGGCGGCCCATTCACGCTGCGCCGCCGTGGCGGCGGCGACGGCCGCCGCCACGTCCTGCACGTCGCCATCGGCCGCATTGCCAATGGCCCGCCGAGTGGCCGGGCTGGCGACGGGAAACGTCTTGCTGCTCAGCGGCGCCCGCAACTGGCCCGCATACAGGTGCTGGCCGGACAGCCGGCGCGCATGCGCCAAGACCTTATCGAATACCGCCTGTGACTGGTTCATGGTACGTGTCTCCCTCGATCATTACTTTCCGCGAAATCGCGGCGCCCGTTTTTCCTTCCAGGCGCGCGCACCCTCGCGCATATCATCCGAAGCCTCGGACCGCAGGACGGCGCGGGCGTTATCGGCCTCATCGAAGGTGCCTGCGATGAGGCGGTTCAGATCCTGCTTGATACCCCAGAGCGCGAGCGGTGCCATGCCGGCCAGCAACCCGCTGAGGGCATCGACCCGCGCCGTCAATTGATCCGCCGCCACCAGTTCGGTCAGGAAGCCGATACGCAGCATTTCATCGGCCTCGATACGCTCGGCGGTCAGAAACAGGTGTTTTGCCGCATTGACCCCCAGGCGCGATAAATAGCGGCGCATGCCACCCGGATAAAAATGCAGCCCCAGGCGCGCCGCGGGCATGAACATGTTGGCTTGCGGCGTGCCAATGCGAAAGTCGCACGCCAGGCAGAGATCGGTCCCGCCGCCATACGCGCCGCCCTGCACCGCGGCGATCGTCACCGCCCGGACGTTTTCCAGCAGGTCTATGGTTTCGCCGAAATACAGCGAGCTGGGCGCCGATTCGCTGGCCAGGGAAGAAATGTCGTAGCCGCTGCAGAAGTACTTGCCATCAGACCGCAGGCGCAACACCAGTACATCGTCGGCCTGGTTCACCGTCTCTATGTGCGTGCGCAAGGCGGCCAGATCGGCAGGGCTCAGGCGATTGCTGAAGGCGGGCTTGCGCAGGGTGATGGTGGCAATGCGCCCCTGGATCTCCAGCGCGGGCTGGGTGGCTTCTTCTGCAGAGATTTGTTGGGAAAGAACCGACATCATGCGCTCCCGGGTGCGTCATTGGCCGCCGTCGTGGGCTCGAACTGCCGGACCACGCCGGCGCGCAACAAGGCATCGATCTCGGCCGCAGAGAAGCCGAAGCGCTGCAATACCTCGGCGGTGTGTTCGCCCAGAATCGGCGGAGGCCGGCGTATCGTGCGGCGCTGCGGATCGTTGGAGCTGCGGATGGGCAGGCCCACCTGCTGCAATGCGCCCAGCAAGGGGTGCTGTACGCTTTCGACCAGCCCCGCAGCCTTGACCTGCTCGTCATGGAATACGTCTTCCAGATTATTGATCGGGCCGGCCGGAATCTGGTGGTCGATGAACAAGCGAGTCCATTCCATGCGGCTGCGGGTACGCAGGCGTTCATCGAGCAGTTGCTTGAGTTCGTGGCGGTTCTGCATGCGCTCGGCGTTGGTCAGGAAGCGGGGGTCCGTCGCCAAGTGCTGCAACCCCATGAGTTCACATAACTTGAGCCACATGACCTGCGTAGCGGGCGCCAGGTTGATGGGCCCGTCTGCCGCTTCGAACGTGCCGTAAGGGGCGATGACCGGGTGCAAGTTTCCAGAAGGCTGCGGGATTTCATGCACGCTCAGGTAGCGCTGCCCCTGGACGCTCAGCAGACCCATGAGGCTGCCCAGCAGCGAGGTGTCGACGTGCTGCCCTCGCCCGGTGCGCTGGCGCTCGATGACCGCGGACAGGATCCCGATCGCCAGCCACATGCCGGCGGTCAGGTCGCCCACCGCCGTCCCTACCCGCATCGGCCCGCTCTCCGGCGTGCCGCTCAGGCTCATGAAGCCGGAATATCCCTGGGCGATCTGATCGAAACCAGCCCACTCGCGCGCCGGCCCCACCCGCCCGAAACCGGAGATGGACGCCATGATCAGACCGGGATGCTCGGCGGACAGCGCATCGTACGAGAGACCCATGGATTCCATGGTGCCGACCTTGAAGTTTTCCACCACGATGTCGGCCTGCGCAGCCAGACGACGGATCAGGGCAAGGCCGTCCGCCGAACGAAAGTTGACCTCGATCCCCTGTTTGTTGCGGTTGGCGCTCAGATAGTACACGCTGATGTCGTGATCGAAGGGCCCCCACTGCCGCACCATGTCGCCCCCCGGCGTCGGTTCGACCTTCACGACCTCTGCGCCCAGATCGCCCAGTATCATGGTACTGAATGGTCCGGACAGCGCGCGGGTCAGATCCAGTACCTTGAGGCCAGACAAAGGTAGCGTCATCCTTCTCTCCTGTTGTTTCGATCATCTTAGTCAAGCGTGAGCGCCCGAACCAATATCGAATTATGATCTAGGAATAAGAATTTCTTATTTCCAAGATCCGCCGCCATGAACTTGAGACAGCTTTCCTATTTCATCCGCGTCGTCGAATTGCGCAACATGACGCGGGCGGCCGAAACCCTGCACGTGGCACAGCCCGCACTGAGTCAACAGATCGCCGCGCTGGAAGAGGAGACCGGCGTCCGCCTTCTGATCCGCGGACCCCGCGGGGTAGAACCCACCAACGAGGGTCTGCTGCTGTATCGGCAGGCCCAGACCATATTGCGCCAGGTCGAGTCCATACACGGCATCCTGAACCGCAAGGTGGAAACCGTCTCCGGCACCGTATCAGTGGCCATGGCATCGAGCACGGGGCGCATGCTGGCCCTGCCGCTCATCCGCGCAGTGCGCCAGCGCTATCCAGCCATCGAACTGGAGATCGTGGACATCCCGAGTGCCGACCTGACCTTGATGGTGGAACAGGGGCGGGTCGACCTGTCGCTGTCGCCCGATCAGGAAAATGCGTCGGGGCTCTCGGTGACCCCGCTGGTGGTCGAGGAGCTTCTGGTCTTGGCCCATCCATCGGTGACCCTGCCCTTAGAGGACCTGCACATCACCCACCTGGCCGACATACCGCTGATCCTTCCGCGCCCGCCCAACAAACTGCGCATGCGCATCGATTATGCATTCATGAATGCCCACCTGCGCTATCACCTGCTGGCCCAGGCCAGTACCGCGGCCATCCTGGTACCGGCCGTACGCGACGGCCTGGCCGTCACCATCCTGCCCTATTCGGCAGCCTATCAGGAGATCCTGGCAGGCACCATCGTCGCCTACGCGCTGACCCCACGCCTGAGCCGAGAGATCAGCCTGTGCAATAGTTCGACGGCGCTCGAGCGCTCGGCCGTACGGGCGGTCAAGGGTTTGATCCAATCGGTGGCGCGCACCTTGGTGCAAAACGGCACCTGGCGCCACTGTGTGCTGCACGATTCAACCTGACCCCGGGGCCGTGCACTGGGCCAGCGGTGCCAGCGCCGCCTGAAAAGCCTCGGACAGCGGCATCGGCCGACGGTTTTCGCGGTCTACGTAAACATGAATGAAATGCCCCGCCGCACACGTGTGCTCCGCCCCCTGGCGGAAGATACCCACTTCGTAGCGCACGCTGCTGGTGCCCAGGCGGGACACGGCAATACCCGCTTCGAGCGCATCGGGAAACGAGACCGGCGAAAAATACTGGCAGCGGGTCTCGACCACCAGACCGATGGTTGCACCGGCCGCGAAGTCGAGCACGCCCTGGCTCAGCAGATAATGGTTGACCGCCGTATCAAAATACGAATAGTAGGTCACGTTGTTGACGTGGCCATATACGTCGTTGTCCATCCAACGCGTCTGGATGGGTAAAAAGACTTTGTAGGCGCTGCGGCCGCGCGGCTGGGGGCGGCTCATGTGTCCTCCGGGGCCTGCGATGCGCGGTGCGGATCTGCATCGGCCTGCGCGCCTGCCTCGCGCATGCGCTGGCCCAGGCGCCGCGCCCGGCGCAACCGCCACAGCCAGAGTACCCAGCCCGACAAGCTATAAAGGATGAACAGACCGAACAGGACGACCGGTGGATCGCTGGACACAAAGACAAAGGCCCCCACCACCACCAGCATGACCCAGAAAGGCACGCTGCGGCCCAGGGCGAATGTCTTGCCGCTGTAGAACGGCGCATTGGACACCATGGAGACCCCCGCGTATACCGTCAGGCTGAAGGCGACCCACGGCACCACGCCGTCGGACAGGGACAGCTTGTTGTCGACCGAGAGCCAGACAAAACCCGCCACCAGCGCTGCGGCAGCGGGGCTGGGCAGGCCCTGGAAATACTGCTTGTCGACCTTGCCGATGTTGGCATTGAAGCGTGCCAGCCGCAGGGCGGCGCCGACCACATAGATGAACGCAGCCAGCCAACCCCACCGCCCCAGGCCCTGCATGGACCAGACGTACGTCACGAGCGCGGGCGCCAGGCCGAAGGACATCATGTCGGCCAGGGAATCATACTGTTCGCCGAAGGCCGACTGCGTATGGGTGAGACGGGCCACCCGGCCGTCCATGCTGTCGAACACCATCGCCAGGAAAATGGCGATGGCGGCGGTCTCGAAATGGTGGTTCATGGCCTGCACCACCGCATAGAACCCGGCAAACAGATTGGCGGTGGTAAAGGCATTGGGCAGCAGATAGATGCTGCGGCGGCGTTGACGTTCGTCTGGCATGGGTTCAGGCAGGCGCGTGGCCCGGGCCGAGGTCTGCGGCCTGGCTGCCTGCAGCCCCCGCGCCTGGCGAAGGCAGCTGCGCGAGCACGGTGCGGGTCGCACGGACCTTGTCGCCGATGGCCACCTGTGGGCGGGCCTCTAGGGGCAGGTAGACATCGACCCGCGAACCAAAGCGGATGAAACCGTAACGCTGGCCCGCGTAGACACTGTCGCCCTGGTGCACATGGCACAGGATGCGCCGGGCCACCAGGCCCGCCACCTGCACGGCGGTGACCAGCTGGCCATCGGCTCTTTGCAGCACCATGGCATTGCGCTCGTTCTCGAGTGACGCCTTGTCGAGGTCGGCATTCAGAAACTTGCCCGGAAAATAGGTGATGGACTGGATCCGGCCAGCCACCGGCACCCGGTTCGAGTGCACGTTGAAGACGTTCATGAAGACGCTGATCTTCAGGCTGGAGCGCCCGCCCGCATACGGATCGAGCGCCTCTTCGACACTGACGATACGGCCATCGGCCGGGCACAGCACGCAGTTATCGCCCTCGGGCGCCTGGCGCACCGGATCGCGGAAAAACTGCAGCGCAAACAGGAAAAACAGCCAAAACGGCACGGATGCCCAACCCGACCACGACGTGACCAGAAGGGCCAGCAACACGCTGCCGGCCAGGATGGGCCAGCCTTCCCGGGCAACAACAGGGTGTGGATACGATGGTGTCTTCATGCTGCGCAAGCATAACCCGAAATGAACAGGGCCGGATACCCGAACAGAAAAGGTAACCGGCCCAAGCTGGATCCGCGCCCGACCTGAGCCTGCAAGCCGTTGGCTGCAGACCAGGCCGTCTTCAGTTTTTGGTCTGGTCGACCAGCTTGTTGGCGGCAATCCAGGGCATCATCGCGCGCAGCTTGCCACCCACCTGCTCGATCTGCGACTCGGCATTGATGCGGCGGCGCGAGATGAGCTCGGGGGCGCCGGCCGCATTTTCCAGAATGAACCGCTTTGCGTAGACCCCCGACTGAATGTCGGTGAGCACCTGGCGCATGATGGCGCGCGTATCTTCGTTGATGACGCGCGGCCCGCTGACGTACTCGCCGAACTCGGCATTGTTGGAGATCGAATAGTTCATGTTGGCGATGCCGCCCTCGTAGATCAGGTCGACGATCAGCTTGAGTTCATGCAGGCACTCGAAATAGGCCATTTCAGGCGCATAGCCCGCTTCGACCAGGGTGTCGAAACCGGCCTTGATGAGTTCGACCGTACCCCCGCACAGGACCGCCTGCTCACCGAAGAGATCGGTCTCGGTTTCTTCCTGGAAAGTGGTCTCGATGATGCCGGCGCGCCCCCCGCCATTGGCCATCGCGTACGACAGCGCCGTATCGCGGGCGCGCCCCGAAACATCCTGGTGCACGGCGATCAGCTGCGGCACGCCGCCGCCATGAACGTAGGTATCCCGCACGGTGTGCCCGGGCGCCTTGGGCGCCACCATGATCACGTCGATGTCGTCACGCGGCGCAACCTGACCATAATGCACGTTGAAACCATGCGCAAAGGCCAGCGCCGCACCCGCCTTCATGTTGCCGGCGATATGGTCGCGATAGACCCCGGCGATGTTTTCGTCGGGCAGCAGCACCATCACCACATCGGCCCCCTTGACGGCATCGGCCACCTCCTTGACCTCGAGCCCCGCATTCACGGCCTTGCTCCAGGATGCGCCCCCTTTCCTGAGGCCCACCGTGACGTGCACGCCCGAATCATGCAGATTCAGCGCATGGGCATGGCCTTGTGAGCCATAGCCGATGATGGCGACGTGCTTGCCCTTGATGAGGGACAAGTCACAATCCTTGTCGTAAAAAACTTTCATGTAAGACTCCAGTATCCGAGAGGGTAAAAGTTCAAAGTTTCAGAATCCGTTCGCCGCGCGCCACACCGGAGACGCCGGTACGCACGGTTTCCAGGATGGCACTGCGATCGAGCGCGCCAATGAAGGCCTCGATTTTATCCTGCACCCCAGTCAGCTCGATGGTGTAGGTTTTGTCGGTGACATCGATGATGCGGCCGCGGAAGATTTCAGCCATGCGCTTCATTTCTTCGCGTTCCTTGCCAACCGCCCGTACCTTGATCAACATGAGCTCACGCTCGACGTGCGCGCCTTCGGAAAGATCCACCACCTTGAGCACGTCGACCAGACGGTTCAGATGCTTGGTGATCTGCTCGATGATTTCATCGGAGCCGATCGTGACGATGGTCATGCGCGACAGCGTGGCGTCTTCGGTCGGTGCCACCGTCAGGGTTTCGATATTGTAGCCGCGGGCCGAAAACAGCCCCACCACGCGCGACAGGGCGCCCGGCTCGTTTTCGAGCAAAATGGAAATGACGTGTTTCATGATCAACCCCCTCACAGATCCTCGGAACCCAGCAACATCTCGGTCAGGCCGCGACCGGCCTTGACCATGGGCCAGACGTTTTCGGTCTGATCCGTGACGAAATCCATGAACACGAGCCGGTCCTTGTACTTGCCGAACGCATCGCGCAACACCGGTTCGACATCGGACGGACGGGTGACGCGCACGCCGACGTGGCCGTAGCTTTCGGCAAGCTTCACGAAGTCTGGCAGGGCATCGACGTAGGATTCGGAATACCGCGAGCCGTATTCGATCTGCTGCCACTGGCGCACCATGCCCAGATACCGGTTGTTCAGGCACACGATCTTCGGGGTGAGCCGATACTGGCTGCAGGTGGAGAGCTCCTGGATGTTCATCTGGATGGAGCCCTCGCCGGTGATCACGGCGACATCCCGATCGGGGTTGGCCATCTGCACGCCCATGGCAAACGGCAGGCCGACGCCCATGGTGCCCAGGCCACCCGAATTGATCCAGCGGCGCGGTTCGGGGAACGCATAATATTGGGCGGCCCACATTTGATGCTGACCCACGTCCGAGGTCACAAAAGCCTGGCCCCGCGTGATTTCCCACAGTTTCTGGACCACGAATTGCGGTTTGATGAGCTCATCGGAAGGTTCGTAGTCGAGGCATTTGCGCGCGCGCCAGCCGTCGATCTGCTTCCACCAGGCATCGAGGCGGGATTCCTGCGCGCCTTTCTCGGCCAGACCCTGCGCGTACAGGCCCATGAAATCCTGCAATACTTCTTTGACATCGCCCACGATGGGCACATCGACGCGCACGCGCTTCGAAATGGAGGATGGGTCGATATCGACATGGATGATCTTGTGCGGCACCTGCGCGAAATGCTTGGGATTGCCGATCACCCGGTCATCGAAGCGCGCCCCGATGCCGATCAGCACATCGCAGTTCTGCATCGCCATGTTGGCTTCATACGTGCCGTGCATGCCCGGCATGCCCACGAACTGGGCATCGGTGCCCGGCAAGGCCCCCAGCCCCATCAGCGTGGTGGTACAGGGCGCGCCCGTCAGGCGCACCAGCTTGCGCAGCTCGTCGGCCGCATTGGCCAGCACCACGCCGCCACCGGCATAAATCATGGGCCGCTCGGCAGCCAGCATGAGCTGGACCGCCTTCTTGATCTGGCCATGATGGCCCTTGGTGACCGGCGCGTAGGAACGCATCACGGTCGGCCCCCGGCGCGGCTGGTACTTGCACAACGCCACCGATACGTCTTTGGGAATGTCGACCAGCACAGGGCCCGGCCGCCCCGACGTGGCAATGTAGAAGGCCCGGCGCATGGTCTCGGCCAGGTCTTTGACGTCGCGCACCAGAAAATTGTGCTTGACGGCGGGCCGCGTGATGCCCACGGTATCGCATTCCTGGAAGGCATCCTGGCCAATGGCGTGGGTGGGCACCTGGCCCGTGATGATGACCAGCGGAACCGAGTCCATGTAGGCGGTCGCGATACCGGTGACTGCGTTGGTCACCCCGGGCCCGCTGGTGACCAGGCATACGCCCACCTTGTCGGATGAGCGCGAATAGGCATCGGCTGCGTGCACGGCCGCCTGCTCGTGACGCACCAGAATGTGCTTGAATTTATCTTGTTTGTAGATGGCGTCGTAGATGTAGAGGACTGCGCCCCCAGGGTAGCCGAACACGTGTTCGACCCCTTCCTCGATCAGACAACGCACGACGATGTCGGCGCCATTG
The DNA here is from genome assembly GCF_041675725.1 of Castellaniella sp. Lineage (GTDB taxonomy): Bacteria > Pseudomonadota > Gammaproteobacteria > Burkholderiales > Burkholderiaceae_B > Castellaniella. The sequence continues at coordinate 20,329 of NZ_JBAYTI010000045.1, forward strand.
AGTTCCATGATGATTTCCTTTTCGACCTGTGCGTTGCACCAAGCGGCCTTCACGACCTGGGCCAGTGCCGGCATTCCGCGGCATGATCCGATGGCTGGGCGATTCACGGAACCGCTGCGCCCGGACACCCCACGGAGCCCGCCTGTACCCCTTGGCACAGTGCACTTTGCGCTGCCTGCAGCGCACAGTGGTTGAAATGAACGCCCGAGGCAAGGCTTGTGGCCTCGCTCTGGGCATGAAGAACATGACCTTGCGGACCCGGCGGATGACCCGGCCCATTGCCAAGCAGTTGACCCCCGCACGATGGAGCGGAGCAATAAGCTAATTTACCGCGTTGCAACATCCGCCGCAAGCGGCCGGCCGGCGGGTGGCCGGCGCCGGCCCCACGATGCTACAACGGCGGCCCCATCAACCCATCAGGCAAGCCGGTGACCAGCCCCGGAAAAAAGCACAGCAGCACGATGGCCGCCATCATCACCAGTACGTAAGGCAATGCCCCGAACAGAATTTCCTTGGTCGGAACATTCGGGGCAATGGCGTTCAACACGAACAGGTTCAACCCCACCGGCGGCGTGATCAGGCCAATTTCCATGTTGATGGTCAGCACGACGGCAAACCAATAGGGGTCGAAACCCGCCTGCGTGATGATGGGCAGCAACAGGGGCGCCGCCATCACGATGACCGCTACGGGCGGCAGAAACATGCCCGCGACCAGCAGAAACAGGTTGATCAGCCCTATCAACAGCCAGCGGTTGATCTCGAGCGCCGCAATTGCGGCCGCCAGCGACTGCGTGATGTAGAGCGACGACAGGGCAAAAGCAAACAGCTCGGCCGATGCCATGATCATCATGATCATCACGCTCTCGCGCATGGCTGAAGAGAAGACCCCGGCGTAGGTTTTCCAGCGCACCAGCCGATATACAATCACAACGACCATCAGGGTCAGCAAAGCACCCGCGCCCGCTGCTTCGGACGGGGTGGCCACCCCACCGTACAGCACAAACATCATGCCCGCGATAATGAGCAATAGGGGCATGACCCGTGGTAGCGATTCGAGCTTTTCCCGCCATGAATACGCCAGCGCATCGATACGAAAATGAAAGCCCTTGCGGCGCGCATCGAACAGGGCCCAGGCCATGAACATCGCCGTCAGTAGCAGGCCTGGCACCACGCCCGCCAGGAACAGGCGGCCAATCGACGTCTGGGTGGAAATGCCGTACACGATCATGGTGACCGAGGGCGGGATCAGGATCCCCAGCGTGCCGCCCGCCGCGATCGAACCTGTCGCCACCGAAGCGGGATAGCCACGCCCCAGCATCTCGGGCACCCCTATCTTGCCGATCGCCGCGCAAGTAGCGGGGCTCGAACCGGTCATCCCAGAGAAGATCGCACAGGCGCCGATATTGGACAGGATCAGCCCGCCCGGCACTTTATAAAGCCAGCGATCGAGAGCCTTGTACAGATCGCCGCCGGCGGGCGTGCCGGCCACGATAGCCCCCATGAGCACGAACATGGGGATGGCTACGTACCCCAGATTGGCGATGCCGGCAAACATGATCTCGGCCACTATGTAAATGACGTCCGAACCCATGTCGAGGAACAGCCCGGCCAGTGCGGCCAGCCCCAAGGCAAAGGCGATCGGCATGCCCGTGGCCAGCAACAGGCACAGCAACAGGACGATGAGGACCCCGGCCAGCGCGGGTGTCATGAGGGATCCCCCAGCTTCAGAAGCTCAGCCACGTATTGCAGGCAGAGCAACAGGAAGCCGCAGAACATGGGGGCCAGGGGTATCCACAGGGGAACAGCCGCCACACTGGAAGTGGTCCACCCCCCTTCCAGCGCCTCGAACAGGTGCAGACCCGTGGCCACCGTCATGACCACGCAAAACGCCAGCCCCAACCCGGCCCCCGTCCAGTCCATCCAGCGCTGCACGGATGGACGCACGATCAGACGCACGAAATCCACCGCCACGTGCCCCCTGCGCATCAGTACATAGGGCGCCCCGAGGAAGATGGCGCCCGTCGCGCTGAACACGACCGCTTCGGTTTGCCAGATCGTGGAGGCTCTGAACAGATAACGCATGAAAATCATCTGACAGACCACCAGCATGGCACACCCCAGCAAAACGATGGCCAAGGCGCCGCAGGCTCGCGACACCGCCTGAATCCAACGTACATACACGCGCGCCATGCAGGCCCCCAGGAGAAAGACCGCGTTATTGCACAGCCAGCGCCTTGTCCAGCAACGCCTGGCCGCCTGGCACCTTTTCGGCAAACTGCACGTAGGAGGACTTCTTGGCGATGTCCATCCAGGCCTGATACTGGTCGGGCGTCATGGTGACGACCTCGACCCCGGCCTTGCCGTAGATATCGCGCATTTTCTGCTCGCCCTTCTTGGCTTCTTCA
>NZ_JBAYTI010000046.1:0-21952 GCF_041675725.1 Castellaniella sp.
ACTGACCAGGGTGAAAATCGCCCCGATTTTGACCAACTTTCGGACATTTCTTCTGCATTATGAAATTCGTACCGTTTGTGTTGTTTCGGTCAGTTTTCAAAGCACCTTGATCAGATGTTCCTTAGGAATTGCAAAGAAATCCAGATTCCAAATTTGAGAGTCCCACATGATGGCTAGTGGCTGGTTTTCATCTACTATTGCAGAATAAATACGTCCGTTAAATGCACTAGAAATGGAAACCTCTCCATCCGCAAGCAGCTGAGGAGCTTGAGCGCCCGCCTCAAATACAACGATTGCATCTTTAATAGTATCAAGCTTGGCAAAAGCGCGATCTATTCCTTCCTGTGTCGAGAGTGTTTCATACACTTTATCTACGGGTACACCGTCGGCCATTAATGCCCATTCAAGCGTGTAAATGGGTCGCCTGCTAATACCACGCTTTCCTGGAAACCGCTCAAGGTCGAAAAAATCTTCTACCTTTGAAGGCTTCTCACCAGGAAACTTTGAAGTGTTGTAGGCCATGATATTCGACCATACGATAACACCCACACCACAGTCATGAAGAGTACCGGGGATGAAGTCCTCTTTTGCAGCACTACCATCCGTACCATCAGGAAGGTCAGCTAGATCAAGACGTTCAAACAGACCCTGTGAACAACCCAGCTCCAGGTCTTGGCTTTCGACATCCAAGACATCCCAAGTAACATTTCCAGACTCGACTTGAGCCCGGACTTCTGCTAACCCTCCATTATAATCGATGGAATGTACATCCACCCCCGCTTTCTCTTGAAACGGCTTGTGATAAGCCTCAATTTGGCTAGTAGCATATTGACCACCAAATGAAACGACTGAAATAGAGTCTGCCGCAGCAACACTAGTGGTCACGAACAACGCAAAAAAAGGTATCGCAGTGTATTTACGCAAAATGGTCATGCGAATCTCCTCACTCATTATTAATTTATTTATGATATAAACCTTAAATCATCTCGCCTATATTAGGAGCGAGTATACTTTATCGTATTAGAACACCTCCAATAAATCAATCTGCATTCTCAATATGTATTCTATTGCCCTTAAACAGTTGGAACACATATTACCCGATGCCATATAGAACAACCAAAGCCATTCTAGATATATCTCGCCTCGGCAATTAAATATCGACAAACTACATCCAATTTGCCTATCATTAAATTAAAGCCTGCGTACCCTCCTTAGCTAATCATTATTGTGAAGGACTGGCCATCGCCCGGCAATCTTCTGTTTTCCATCCAATCCAAATCTCGTCTCCTGGCTTAGGTACGCCCTGAAGCATCGCATTCGATATCTTGATAGCTATTTCCACACTATTTGGAAGCCCGACATAAACACGCAGGTGATCACCCAAATAATGTAGTTCTTTAATAACAGCCTTGATTTTATTCTGACAACTATCAATATTATTTCCTATCAGAATTCTCTCTGGACGAATAGATAAAGCTACATTCATCCCTATATCCTGAACACCAACTGGCAGTGCATACACAATCGTATCGTCAGAAAGCTTCACAGAGCATGATTTATTGCCGATCTCGATGGTCGTCCCATAGAATTGATTGTTTTCGCCGATAAACTGGGCAACAAATGCAGTTTGCGGCCTTTCATAGATATCAATTGGTGTAGATAGCTGTTGAATTGCTCCTTCATGAAATACAGCTATCCGATCAGACATCACCAACGCTTCACTTTGATCATGGGTAACATATACGACAGTGAGTCCAAGCTCGGCGTGGAGCCGCTTAATTTCATATTGCATTTGCTCACGAAGCTGTTTATCTAGTGCACCTAGAGGCTCATCCATTAAAACAAGTTTGGGCTCGAACACTAAAGCTCGTGCCACCGCAATTCTCTGCTGTTGACCACCAGACAACTGCAGTGGAATTCTGTGCCCAAGTCCACTTAGGCGAACCATATCGAGTGCTTTTTCTACACGATCTTCAATCTCCGCACGATTAAAGCGCCGAACTTTGAGTGGAAACGCAAGATTCTCCGCTACGGTCATATGCGGAAACAATGCATAATTTTGAAAAACCATGCCGATATTCCGACGATAAGGCGGCAAATGATTTATCGGCTTACCATCCAGTAAGATAGTTCCTTCAGTGACTGTTTCAAACCCCGCAAGCATCATTAGGCAAGTGGTCTTGCCTGATCCTGAAGGCCCGAGTATCGTTAGGAATTCTCCAGAATAAACATCAAGATTTAGTTCTTTGACGACTAAGGTGTCCCCATCGTAACTTTTTTCAACATCAACGAATCTTACCAACGCATCATTATTAACAGATGCATTGCTTATCTCATCATTGCCAAATCCAGCCAACCGATCTGGTTGCTTTGAATAGGATTTGCGAGCAAAAAATCCTTGATTTTGAAATTGATCGACGCACCCTGTCATTTCCATTGGCTCCCTTGGACGAACTCTTGATATAAATATTATTTTATAAATGGCAATATGCAAATCCCTAACCTTGCATTTTCCATACGTTTAGCATATCCTCATTACGTCCTCCAACTAGCTAATTTCTATTACGCCATCCAGCGCAACAAGCGTATTGGAGTTGGATTCCAACCATTTGCATCATTAAATCTTTGTGGGCAATTGGACAAAACGACCAACGTTTTTTTGTCTGCCTGTAAATCCACAAAATCACCCGGCTCAGACAGGCCATCTACGATCGCCATTTCTCCATTTGGCATGATGGGCACATTCATAAAAAAATTGATGTTTGCAGGAATATCTCTCTCACATAAACCATAGGTGGAAAGAGCAGCTGTAAAATTACGTCGACAGCTCTGTTCGTCCTTGACGCCATAACGAACAAAATTTATTTCTGTACTGCAGCAGCCACCTATGGTATCGTGATTACCGACGGTATCTTCTACAATAGTAAGCAGGCTTTCAGCCGTATCTGAATACAGTTTAAATCCTTTGCCAAGATAGACGGATTTATTAAGCTTCATCGTATTGGCAGCGTTATATTTTATATTCAAATCATCATAGTCATAAAAGATAAAATCCACAGCTTGCCGCCCTTCCAAATCTACTATTCGGAGATGTTCATTTTTCTCAAGCACCCCCGACCAATAGCCGCCTGTTTGTATAATTTCATCACTAATCACTGATCCAGGTATATCACCAGCCGCCTTTAGCTTCTTGTCGCCATTCTTTTCAGCCACTTCAGCCATCCGCCGTAAAGTCGCTTCACGTCCGTCTTTCATACGCCTCCTGAGATCCTCAGGAAAATCATCCAAAGACTTGATCTTTTCTGATATATTTTTATCCATTGATTGCCTCACATAATTTAGTTACTAATGAATATATAGCAATTGATAAAAGCTCTCTACCAATAATCTAATATTGGAAAACATAAGCGATATCGTTTGCTCATATGCCAATAATAATATGAAAATTGAACCAATGCGTAGATAGCAATGCCATCAATTGGAAAGAATCGCAATTTAGGCTTCTATGGCATCACAATGCGTCATTATGACAACTCACTGAAGCAACCTACCTTCAAATATTTATATCCATAGGAGCATTGTACCTATAGCATCGCTATCCATTCTCAAACAAAACCATTATTCATCAAGACCTCAATAATAGAAGCGCATCAATAACCGCACTATTGCTGGTGACGACTGGAACGCCAAATGTATCTTCTAGCTCCGAGCGTGCCTCCAATGCACGAAAATTCGTACATGAGACAAATAATCCATCAAAACGTTGCCCGCTCAGTACCTTTTTTGCGAAGTCCACAATATCTGCCGGTGTCGGTGTCGCAAGCGCCTCATTGTCTGTGATATTCATCCCGTACGCGCATACCAACCGGCGGCTTCCTCCGGTAACCGCTGTCGCTACTGCTTGTGTCAAATCCTCATTATATGGTGTCAATACAGCAACCCGCCGCCATTCCTGTAGATCCAATGCCGTGGCCACAGAGGAAACAACTCCAATGCTAGGGCATCCAGCCAACAATCCCAATTGGCGACATACACGTTCATCGTATTCCAGGCCGAACAGCGAGCCAGCGGACGTACAGCCAAATACTAGAACGTCTGGTTTTAGTGTGCCAAGATCATTCGCGGCAGCCGGAGCAAATTCCTCTATCATCTTGATTTCTTGCTCTCTCGTGGTTTCCGTGAGATACATTCGATCAGTATGCACTGTATATTCAGTCTTTGGAAGAGCATCGTGTAAATCATTTTCCATTACTGTATTTGACGATGGAACAATCAACGCGACTCTGATCCTTGATTTATATTGTCTATTTTTCATGGCTATTCTCGTTAAAAATCTCTAGCTTTCCCTAACTCTCACGGCCTATAGATACCATCATCAGAAATTCCCTTACCATGCCAGTGTACGGCCCGCTCTTAAGCGATAATCCAAGCATAACGTCAGAGAAAGAACACGATTGAAATCCTGTCAGGCTAATCTCGATATCTCCTGACACCCACGCTGTCGATAGTCAAATGCGCTCTTCCAATATAAACGGGCATACTATAATCATTGACATTCCCCCATCCTCTCCTTTTACAGTAACACCTACAAATTGCTATTTATATTAGTGACAATCTTTTCCTTAGCCACACGCATATCCTAATTGGGATTGCATGCTATCTCGCACCCGCACATTCTCCAACGCAGACAAGAATCGATCCATGGGGCGCCTCTTATTAAAATCCTCTCGCGGATAGCGGCCTCCCGGATTTTGATATCGTTTTCATTTTTTACTATCACATCATATCCTAGAAATTAGCCAAAAATATCTATTGCATCTAATTCCAGATCCATGATTTCAATTTACCCATCGACGCATAGACAAGTTGATATTCTTCGCATGCAACATAAATCTGATAAATCGGAAAACATAGTTCGTGCATTAATACAGGCTCATCAAGGCCAGCGAAGGCTCATATCGTCATAGAAATCACTTCCGTTTCACCAGAACTACAAACCACGCCGTCTGGATCAAATCCATATTTTTCTATGATGGCAATATCTAGAAATCCGCCAGTCCAGTCGGTGGGCGAGCCGGGCACATATAGCTCATCCCCCACCAGTGCCTGGAAGCTCGGCTGTATCGTCTCTCAGCTCCTAACCAGTAGACTAGTTCAAAAAAATATTACGTAGTACAATTTGCTCAGTCAACTAGTACGCTTTGAGATTCCGCAGCATCGTCCTCAAGTCGCGGTCGCGTAACCAGCTCCTGGATGCCCATGGGAAATCGCAATTATTGCTGGGGTACGATGCCGAACTAAATGCAATGCTGAAAAATACGAACTAGATGTCCCAATAGCGGCGGGAACCAGATATACTAGCTGATGCTGCGTCGCATACGCTTGTGAGGTGGGGGAGTTCGACATCTTGCGTCTCCGAGGATCAGTCCCAGCGGGTGGCTAGATGCATCACCCGCATGCTATTCCTACCAACGCCTTCACAAGACAGGCCTTTATGCCACGAGACGCGAAGTCGCATGAGGCGACCGGCGGTGCAGACCACGAGCAATGTGTGTAAAGGACCAGTCCTCACAGGCCCAGGTGGTCACACGTGGGGCACGGCTACCCAAGTTGCCTGAGCACTACTGAGCGACCGACTCAGTTTGCGCCTACTGAGCGCCACTTTCTTGCCGGCCAGCGTCTTGGGGCCCGTAGACTTGTTTACTACTACTCCCCTGGTGACAGCAGTCCTACGGGCGAGTGCCTTTTCAACTGACTCAGGCACTACATGAGCAGCCTTGGTTTTCGAGCTAAGAGAAGAATCACCTGTTTGGCGTCTTAAGCCAGGCCAAGCGCTGGGAGAGCTCCCGATAACGGCGTCGTTCGTCAGCGGTATGCAGCCCCGTGGCCACCAGGCGATCGCACTGCTCCTGGATGGCCTGCCGTTCGATGACTCGCAGGGCGTCGGCCCACTCGGCTTGTGGATCGGGCCAGTCGACCGACAGCAGTTCAGATGACAGTTCATCGAGCACCCGCGCCAGTTCGGAGCCAGGATCAGCCGCTTGCAGAAGCGCACCGGCATGGGTGGCGCCGCTGCTGCCCTGCAGCGCGATCAGCTGCCTGACAAGTACCAAGTGGGGGTGCTGGGTCAATAATTCAAGCTGTTGCTCACCCAGCCGGGCCGCCAACATCGGGTGCGTCATGAGCAATCGCAGCAGGCGCCGGGCCATCGGCGTGACAGCGCGAACCCCAGAACGCCGGGCCGTACGTGCTGGCGCGCGTGCCGGCCGGGTATCCGGCAACAGCCCATCGGCCGGCCACCCGTCAGATGGCCCGGCCTCGGCCCCCACCCACGCTGGGATTGCACCGGGACCGGCGTGCGGCACGCCGGCCGGGCTGGTTTCGTGTGCGCGCTGCGCCGGGCCAGCCCGGTGAACCGCGGCTGCGGCGCTGCCACCCACCCCTGCGAACCCGTGCGCCGGAGCGGCCGCCAGCACCTGGCCGAGCTCTTCGGGGGTCAGCTGGACCAGACGGGCAAACTCGCGCTCGAGCTGCAGGCGATAGCCCCCTGACGGCATCAGCTCGAACAGTGGCCGGGCTTCGTGCACACACGCCGCCCGGCCCTCGACCTCGGCCAGATCGTGCCGCACCTGCAGTTCGTCGAGCATGAAGCCCGACAGCGAACGGGCTTCCTGAAGGCACGCCCGCAGGGCCTGTATACCGTGGGCGCGGACGTACGAATCCGGGTCCTGCCCTTCGGGCAGGAACAGGAAGCGCATGGAGATCGCTTCATCCACCCAGGGCAGACAAGCATGCAGAGCGCGCCATGCCGCCTTGCGGCCGGCCGTATCGCCATCGAAGCTGAATACGATACGCTCACTGGCGCGCCGCAGCTTCTGGATATGGGTATCGGTGGTCGCCGTACCCAGGGTGGCCACCGCATTGCCCAGGCCGAACTGCGCCAAGGCCACCACGTCCATATAGCCTTCGACCACCAGCACGCAGCCTTCGGTGTGGATGCCGGCCCGGGCCTCATGCAGGCCGTAGAGCTCTTCGCCCTTGGAGAACAGGCCCGTCTCGGGTGAATTCAGATACTTGGGTTCTCCGGCCTCGATGAGGCGTCCGCCAAAAGCGATCAGCTGGCCGCGCGCATTGCGGATGGGAAACATGATGCGCGCCCTGAAACGATCGTGGCGGCGGCCATCTTCTGCCTCGACCACCAGGCCGGATTCGATCAGAGCCGGATCTTCATAGTTTTCGAATACCTGGGCCAGCCCCTGGCGCTGCCCGGATGCCCAACCCAACCCATAGCGGGCGGCCACTTCACCGCTGAGCCCGCGCCGTTTCAAGTAAGCGATGGCTTCGGGCGATTGCTTCAGCGCCGCACGCCAATGCGTCAGGGCCCGTTCGAGGATCTCGTGCTGGCGCGAAGTCTCGGCGCGCCGGGCGCGCCGGGCGGCGCGCTGCGCCGGCGTGGCCGACTCTTCGGGCACGGTCATGCCCACACTGGCGGCCAATGTGCGTACCGCTTCTGGAAAGCTTGCGCCCGTGTGTTCGGTCAGGAACCGAATCGCACTGCCATGGGCTCCGCAGCCAAAGCAGTGATAGAACTGTTTGGTTGGGCTGACTGTGAAAGAAGGGGATTTTTCGTTGTGAAAAGGGCACAAACCGAGCAGGTTTGCGCCCCCTTTGCGCAACTGTACATAGCGGCTGATGACGTCGGTGATGTCGACCCGTGCCAGCAGCTCCTGGATGAAGCTCTCAGGAATCAATCAATAGAGTCGCGGCGGCAGTTGTTGGCTGCGGATGCGTTTGTAATGGCGCTTGACGGCGGCAGCACGCTTGCGCTTGCGCTCGGCCGTGGGTTTTTCATAGAACTCGCGTGAACGCAGTTCGGTCAGTAAACCGGTTTTTTCGATGGTGCGCTTGAAGCGGCGCAGGGCAGCCTCGAAAGGCTCGTTTTCTTTGAGGCGTACAGTCGGCATGTAGATCCTTAAAAGCCTGTTCGACAAAAGACGCTGGCACACACGGCACAGCGCCCCGTATATTTTACGAAGAGTCTGATTCTAGCACGAAAAGCGGCTGGCCACTGATTATTCAGGCCTGTAGCGGTTGCGCCGTGCGCACGCCTTTACGAATCCAGGACTCGAGTTGATGCGGGCGCAGGCTGTCGTAGTCTTCGAAGGGCTGGTGGATCCAGGGGTTGGTGGGCAGCCTCTCGATGTAATAATCGGGTTCCATCTGAGCGTGCCCTTTGAGCCAAAGGACCGCGGTGCGCAGTTCGACGATATCGGGAAACTGGTTGAGCAGGTGCTCGCGCACCCGGTTGAAGGTCAGGCCGGTGTCGACCATGTCGTCTACCAGCAGCACCCGGCCATCCAGCGTGCCGCGCGTGATCGTGATGAACTGGGCAATGTCGAGCTGGCCCTGAACCGTACCGGCCGCCTCGCGATAACTGCTGGTCGCGAGAATCCCGAGCGGCAGGTCGAACACACGCGAAAGAACGTCGCCCACCCGTACCCCGCCACGCGCCAGGCAAAGAATCTTGTCGAACGCCCAACCCGACTCGTAGACCTGCAGGGCCAGGCGTTCGATCAGGCTGTGATAGGTGTCCCAGCTGACCCAAAGATCTCTGTCTGTGCTCGGGGGAAGGCTCATGCGGGGTTTTCCTCAGCCGTGGAAGGGGTGGCGCAGCACGATGGTTTCAAGGCGATCGGGGCCCGTGGACACCATATCGATGGGCACATCGCAGATTTCCGCAATGCGTTCGAGATAGCGCCGCGCATTGACGGGCAGCTTGTCGTATTCGGTGATGCCGACGGTGGATTCGGACCAGCCGGCCATTTCTTCGAGCACGGGTTCGGCTTCGGCGGCCGCATGCGCCCCATAGGGCAGGACGTCCAGGAATTGGCCCTTGTAGCGGTAGCCCACGCCGATCTTGATGCGCTCGACCCCGTCGAGCACATCGAGCTTGGTGACGCACAGGCCCGTGAGCCCGTTGATGATGACCGAGCGCTTCATGGCGGCGGCATCGAACCAGCCGCAGCGACGCGGCCGGCCGGTGACGGAACCGAACTCTTTGCCCACCGTGGCCAGGCGCAGGCCGGTGTCGTCGAGCAGTTCGGTGGGAAACGGCCCCGAACCCACCCGCGTGGTATAGGCTTTGGCGATGCCCAGAACGTAATCCAGCGATTGCGGGCCTGTGCCCGAGCCGGCGGCCGCGGCGCCGGCCACGCAGTTGCTGCTGGTCACGAACGGATAGGTGCCGTGATCGATGTCCAGCAGCGAGCCCTGGGCCCCTTCGAACAACAGGCTGTGGCCTGCGCGCCGGGCAATGTGCAGGTTACTGGAGACGTCTGCCACCATGGGCTCGAGTTCGGCCGCGAAGGCCATGGCCCGGTCGCGAACCTGGGCGGCGTCCACCGCCTTCGCGCCCAGGTACTGCACCAGGACGAAATTATGGTAGTCGAGCACTTCGGCCAGTTTCTCGTCGAAGATGTCGGGATCGTAGAGATCCTGTACCCGCAGGGCGCGCCGGGCCACCTTGTCTTCATAGGCCGGCCCGATGCCGCGGCCGGTCGTGCCGATCTTGCCTTCGCCCTTGCGTGCCTCGCGCGCCTGGTCGAGCGCCACGTGATAGGGCAGGATCAACGGGCAGGCTGCGGAGACCTGCAGCCGCGGGCGTACATTGATGCCCGCGGACTCGAGCTCGCTGATTTCGGCCAGCAGGGCCTCGGGCGAGAGCACCACGCCATTGCCGATGTAGCACGTGACATGGGGATGCATGATGCCCGAAGGGATCAGGCGCAGGATGGTCTTCTGCCCATGGATCCACAGTGTATGGCCGGCATTGTGCCCCCCTTGAAAGCGCACGACGCCCTGGGCCGATTCGGCCAGCCAATCGACGATCTTGCCCTTGCCTTCATCACCCCATTGGGTGCCGATCACAACGATGTTTTTGCTCATGAGCCTATTCTTCGCAGCCGCAATACGGACCGTACAGTAAACAGGTTAGTTTATACCATCGACTCTTGTATGACCCAGCCAGAAGAGGTCTTGACCAACTCCTGTTCGAGACGGAATTCATCCACATCCTGGCGCTCGCCGGGCAGGGCCTGGATCACCACCTGGCCCGCCTGCCGGAGTTCGCGCACCACCCGTGCCAGCTCGGGGTCGTCCGAGCAGGGGGCCCAGATGGCGGGGGCGGCCTGCGCGGCCGGCAGGCCGCGCGACAGCTTGCGCAAATCGAGGCTGAAACCGGTCGCCGGACGCGACCGGCCGAATTTGCGGCCGATACCGTCATAGCGCCCGCCCCGTACCAGCGCATCGTGCCAGCCAGCGGCGTAGATCGAAAACACTACACCTGAATGATAGCCGTAGCTGCCCCCCATGTCGGCCAGATCGATCGCAATGGGGCCACCCGCCAGGGCATCGCACAGAGACTGCAGAGCGTCGAGGGCCACCTGGATGGGGGCGTGGGGCGGCAATACCGCCCGGGCGCGCTCGATCACGGATGGATCACCATACAGCGTGGTCAGTGCGCTGAGCGCATCGAGCGTATCGGATTGCGCGCCCTGCCCCACCAGCATCGCCTGCAGGCCAGGGACATCTTTTGCGCTCAAGAGATCGAACACGCTGTCGGCGCAATCTGCGAGGGCGGGATCGGCTTCTATCAGCGCCCGCCCTACCCCGGGGTGGTTGAGATCCAGGCGGGGATCGCCGATGCCGGCATGCCGGACGGACTCGATCGCCAACCGAATGGATTCGATGTCCGCCTCGACCCCGGCATGGCCAAAGATTTCCGCCCCGATCTGCAGCAGTTCACGGTCTGAGAGCAAGCCCGAGGGCCGCGCATGGATCACCGGGCCACAATAGCACAGGCGCGTGACGCCCTGACGATTGAGCAGATGGGCATCGATGCGCGAGACCTGCACGGTCATGTCGGCGCGCACGCCCATGGTCAGCCCGGACAGCTGGTCCACCAGCTTGCACGTGCGCAGGCGCAGGGCCTCGTCGCGGGCGAGCATGAGGGAGTCGAGATATTCGACCAGCGGCGGGACCACCAGCTCGAAACCATGGGCCCGGTAGAGATCGAGCAGAGCCCGGCGCATGTCTTCGATGCGCCGGGCCTCGGCAGGCAGGATATCGGTCAGGTGCTCGGGCAGTAACCAGCTGGACAGCATGATGGGTACTCTCGCGGCTTACCTGGCCGGCGCTGGCTGATTGCCGGCGGCATTGTTCCAGAAACGGAAGAAATCAGAGTCTGGGCTGAGCACCAGAGTGCTGTCATGAACCGAAAACGCCGAGCGATAGGCATCCAGGCTCTTGTAGAAACTGTAGAACTCGGGGCTCTTGCCATACGATTCGGCATAGATGGCCGCGGCCTGCCCGTCGCCCGCCCCGCGCCGGGCCTGGGATTCGGCGTACGCGCGGGCGAGGATTTCCTGCTGCTTGCGATCGGCCTCGGCCCGGATGCGCTCGCTGTCGGCCGCACCACTGGCGCGCAGGCGGTTGGCTTCCTGCTTGCGTTCGGCCTCCATGCGCCGATACACCGACTCGGAGATTTCGGTGGTGAAATCGATGCGTCGCAGCCGGACGTCGACCACGTCCACCCCCAAGGGCGCCGCCCGCTTGGAAACGGCCGAGAGGATTTCGTCGGTCAGTGTGTCGCGTTCGCTGGACACGACCTGGCGCACGGTCCGTACGTTGACGGCCGCGTTGAGCGCGTCGCGGATCTGGGCTTGCAGGCGCTCGATGGCCGCATTGCTGTTGGAACCAAAGGTGACGTAGTACAGCCGCGGATCGTTGATGCGCCACTTGACGTAGTAGTCGATCAGCAGGTTTTTCTTTTCGGCCGTCTGGATGCGTTCGGGATCGCGCGATTCGATCGTCTGCAGCCTGCGGTCCAGGTAGACCACGTTTTCGAACGGCGGCGGATACTTGAAATACAGGCCCGGGCTGCTGATGGTTTCACGCACCTCGCCCAGGGCGAACAGCAAGGCGGAGTCGCGCTCGCGCACGATGAACATGCACGATGACAATACAGCCAGAACGATGACCAGGCCGACCAGAGCAGGGAAAAAGCGTTGCATCTGCATGCTCCTAGTTGGAATACGGGTTGGTCAGCGACGGCAGGCTGCTGGGCATGCGGGGCGCGACCGGCTTGTCGCGCACGGCATCGGCGGCCGCGGCCGCGCCGGCCGCGACATCGGCTGGACGCGAGCCCGCCGGGTTGCCCCCCGCGCGGGCGGCCTGCCCCATGATCTGATCCAGCGGCAGATACAGCATGTTGTTGCCCACCGGGGCATCCAGCATGACCTTCGCGGTACCCGACAGAATTTCCTGCATGGTCTCCAGATAAATACGTTCACGGGTGATGGCCGGTGCCTTGGCGTATTCGGCGGCCACGCTTTCGAAGCGCGCGGTATCGCCCTGAGCACGCCCGATGACCCGGGCGCTGTAGCCCTCGGCGTCCTCGAGCATGCGGGCGGCCTGCCCCTCGGCCTCGGGCAGGACCTTGCTGGCGTAGGCGTTGGCCTCGTTGATCTGCCGCTCGCGGTCCTGGCCGGCCTTGACCGCGTCATCGAAGGCGGCCTGGACCGGCTCGGGTGGCTGCACGTTCTGTATGGCGACCGTGGAGATCTCGATGCCCGTCTTGTACCGGTTGAGAATAGTCTGCGCCAGCGACTGGACCTCGGAGGCGACTTCTGTACGGCCGGAATAGAGGACGAAATCCATCGGCTTGCGCCCGACGATTTCACGCATGGCGGTCTCGGCCGCCTGGCGCACGGATTCGTCTGGATAGCTGGTATTGAAAAGGTAGGCCGGCGCGCCATCGGGCTTGAGACGGTACTGAACCACGTACTGCACATCGACGATGTTTTCGTCTTTGGTGAGCATCTGGGATTCGGTCAGGACCCGATTGCGCGAGGATCCCCTGAACCCGACTTCGAAGGTACGCAGCTGGGCGATGTTCACCTGCTGAGCGTCTTCGATGGGATACGGAAAACGCCATTGCAGCCCTGGGCTGAGCGTCTTGATATATTTGCCGAAGCGGGTGACCACCGCGACCTGGCCTTCCTGCACGATCATGAAGCCGCTTCCCAGCCAGAACAACGCGGCCAGCACCAGCAGCAGAATCACAAATCGGGGCGATGGCCCGGGCAGCTGGGGCAACCCCCCCTTGCTCTGCGGAAAGCGTGGACCCCGCCCGCCCCCGCCCTTGCCGCCGAACAGGCCGGACAGGCGCTTGCTGAAATCGCGCCAGACTTGATCGAGGTCGGGTGGCCCTGATGACGGGTCAGGCCGGTTACCGGAGGGATCATTCTGGTTGCCCCTGCCCCAGCCCGGATCATTCAGGTTATAGAGTTTCTTGAAACGCATTGTTTCTCGTAAGCCCCTCAAATTCTACGAGCGATTGACGCAAACCGTCCAGGCCACTGCGTTGCAGCGCACTGACGAAGACTCGCGCAATCGTACCATGTTCATTTCGTTCGACCCGGGGCTCCAACCCCGCGATGTCGACTTTGTTGTAGACCATGATCTGCGGAATCTCGTCTGCCTGCATATCGTGCAGGACCTGGTTGACGGCCGCGATCTGTTCGTCGCGCTGCGGGCTGGCGGCATCGACCACGTGCAGCAGCAGATCGGCATGCACGGTCTCTTCGAGCGTGGCCCGAAATGCCGCGATCAGCGTAGGTGGCAGATCACGGATGAAACCCACCGTATCCGAGACGACCACCTGGCCCGCCCCTTCGATCCAGACCCGGCGCGTGGTCGTATCCAGCGTCGCGAAGAGCTGGTCGGCCGCATAGGTGTCGGCCCGCGTCAGCGCATTGAACAGGGTCGATTTGCCGGCGTTGGTATAGCCCACGAGCGAGACCGACAGCGTGCGGCCGCGCACCCGGGCCTTGCGCTGCGTCACCCGCTGGCGCTGCACCCGGGCCAGGCGCTCGCGCAGCGCCTTGATGCGCACCCCGATGAGCCGCCGGTCGGTCTCGAGCTGGGACTCGCCCGGACCGCGCACCCCGATACCACCCTGCTGGCGCTCGAGGTGGGTCCACATGCGCGTGAGCCGGGTGGACAGGTGCTGCAGCTGGGCGAGTTCGACCTGCAATTTGCCCTCGTGACTTTTGGCCCGCAGGGCGAAGATGTCGAGGATCAGCGCCACGCGATCGATCACGCGAACTTCGCAGGCCCGCTCGAGGTTGCGCTGCTGCGCCGGGCTGAGCGACTGGTCGAAGAGTACGATGTCGGCCTCGAGGTCATGGACCAGATCGGCTGCTTCGGCGATCTTGCCCGAACCGATGTAGCCCGCCGCATCCGGGCGGCTGCGCCGGACGGTGAGCACATGGAGGATGTCGGCGCCGGCCCCCCGGGCCAGCAGAAGGAATTCTTCGATGTGGGCGTCGTAGTCGGGCTCGCCCAGATCGACACTGATGACCAATGCCCTCATGGGCAAGGGCTCAAGCACCCGCCCGCCGCTGCGAGGCAGACGGCGGGCGGACAAAAGGCGGGAAAATGATCATTCGGCCGTGTCATCGGCCATGAAATTGACCGGGCGCGCCGGGACGACCGTGGAAATGGCATGTTTGTACACCATCTGCGTGACCGTATTGCGCAATAAGACGACATATTGATCAAAGGACTCGACCTGCCCCTGAAGTTTGATCCCATTGACCAGATAGATGGACACCGGGATGTGTTCCTTGCGCAAGGCATTGAGAAAGGGGTCTTGAAGGATTTGCCCTTTGTTGCTCATGAACGAGGCTCCATTTTATAAAAATCATGCTAGACCCGGTATTTTAATGCCAATCCGGGTATCCCTGCAGAAACGCCTGTGACATCAGCGCGCAAGCACCTCGGCCAGCGCCTTGCACAGGCGCGCGCACTGCTCGGGCGTACCGACCGTGATGCGCAGAAACTGGTCGATACGCGGGGCCGTGAAGTGGCGCACCAGGATGCCCTGCTCGCGCAATGCGGCCGCGACGTCGGCGGCACGGTGGGCCGGATGGCGGGCAAAGATGAAATTTGCCTTCGAGGGCAGGCACTCGAAACCCAGCGCCTGCAAATCGAGGCCGAGTTGTTCACGGGCGGCGATCACGGCCTGGCAAGTACGCTCGAACCAGGCCTCGTCCTCGATGGCGGCCTGGGCCCCCGCCAGCGCCACCCGGTCGAGCGGATACGAGTTGAAACTGTCCTTGATGCGCACCAAACCGGCGATGAGTTCGGGCTGCGCCAGCGCATAGCCGACCCGAAGGCCCGCCAGGGAACGCGACTTGGACAGGGTGTGGACCACCACCAGGTTGGGCAGATCGGGGATCAGGCTGGCCGCCGAGTCGGCACCGAAGTCTACATAGGCCTCGTCGATGACGATCGCGCTGTCGGGACGCGCTGCGGCAAGCCGGGCGATCTCATCCAACCCCAATGCCAGCCCGGTGGGCGCGTTCGGATTGGCCAGCAGGATACCGCAAGGCTCGACCTTCGTGTCGCGCAGGTAGTCGGCCACGTGCACCGAAAAATCCTCGGCCAGGGCAATACGCTCGGCTGGCACGCCATACAGGCGACACCACGTCGGGTAGAAGCCGTAGCTGATGTCCGGCAGCCAGAGTGGCCGCCCCGCGCGCTGAAAGAACGCACTGAAGACATGGGCCAGGATTTCATCCGATCCGTTGCCCACGAATACGTGTTCCACGTCCAGGCCATGGCGCCTGGCGATCGCCTGGCGCAAGCCCAGCGCCTGGTAGTCCGGGTACAGGCGCAGGTCGTCGGAAATCGCCGCACGCATGGCTTCGAGCACCCGAAGCGAAGGCCCCCAGGGATTTTCATTGGTATTGAGCTTGAGCAGATTGGGCAGGCGCACCTGCTCGCCCGGCACATAGGGCTGCAGGGCCGCGACGTGGTCGCTGAACAGGGAGTTCATGCGTTTTCCTTCAGGTAGGGATTGCGTGAAGACTTGAATTCAATGGACAACGGCGTGCCCTGCAACTGGAAAGCCGTCCGGAACTGGCCCTCGAGGTAGCGCCGGTAGGAATCCGGTATGGCATCCAGAGCATTGCCATGAATGATGATGCGGGGCGGATTCTGGCCCCCTTGATGGGCATAGCGCATCTTGGGGCGAAAAATCCCCTTGCGGGGCGGCGGCTGCTGTTCGACGGCGGCGCGCAGGGTGCGCGTCAGGCGCGGCGTGGACAGCTTTGCGAAGGCCGCCGCGTGCGCCGCCTCGACCGCCTTGAGTACCTCGCCCAGGCCCTGCCCCTTGAGGGCCGATAGGGTCACGACCCGCGCAAAGGACAGGAAACGCAGTTTGCGATCATATTCGCGCTTGATCCAGGCGCGCTGTTCCTGGTCGATCGCATCCCATTTGTTCAGGCCGACCACCAGCGCCCGGCCCGCCTCTTGGATGAACCCGGCGATGTGCGCATCCTGATCGGAGACCCCTTCGCGGGCGTCGATCAGCAAGAGCACCACATTGGCGGCTTCGATGGCCTGCAGCGTCTTGATGACGGAGAATTTCTCGACAGCCTCGAACACCTTGCCCCGGCGGCGCAGACCGGCCGTATCGATCAGGGTGTAGCGCCGGTCATTGTGCGTGAATTCGACCTCGATCGCATCTCGCGTGGTACCGGGCATGTCCCAGGTGACCACCCGCTCTTCGCCGACCAGGGCATTGATGAGGGTGGACTTGCCCACGTTGGGCCGCCCGGCAATCGCCAGCTTGATGCGGTGGTCCGGTTCGTCAGGCGGGGCGCCCCGAGCCTGCTGCGCGCCATTCCAGGGGGCTTCGGCCGGCACGCTGGCCAGCGCGGTCTCGATGAGCTCGGCCACGCCGTCGCCATGCGCCGCGGAAATCGCATGGGGCTCGCCCAGACCGAGTTCATGGAATTGCGCGAGATCGGCATGATCGCGCATGCCTTCGGCCTTGTTGACCGCCAGCAGGACACGCTGGCCCGATTTGCGCAACAGGCGGGCGATTTCGTGGTCGTGCGCATTGATGCCTTCTCGGGCATCGACCAGAAACAGGATCACGTCCGATTCGGCGATGGCCTGTTCGGTCTGGCGAGCCATCTCGACCAGGATGCCCTGCGTCGCGACCGGCTCGAAGCCGCCCGTGTCGATGACGATGTGCGGCCGGCTGCCCATGCGCCCTTCGCCATAATGGCGGTCGCGCGTCAGGCCGGACACATTGGCTACCAGCGCCGCCCTGGAGCGGGTCAGGCGGTTGAACAAGGTGGACTTGCCGACGTTGGTACGCCCCACCAGGGCCACGACCGGCCGCCAGGATGACTCAGCCACCCGCACCCACCCTGAGCAGGCGGCCATCGCCGGTTTGCACGAGCACGCCACCAGGCACGCCCACCAGCGCGGACGTGATGGGCCCGCCCCCAATGCGCAGACGCGCCATCAGGGCCCCATCGGCCCGCGACAGAAAGTGCAGATAGCCTTCGAAGTCGCCCACCGCCACAGCGGGCCCGGCCACGGCCGGTGCACTCAGCTGCCGGTTGAGCAATGCGCTCTGGACCCAGAGGCCCCCGCCGTCCGTGAGATTCAGGGCATGTACGCGGCTGCGGTCGTCGGGCAGATACAGCCGTTGCTCATCCGTCGTCATGCCCGTGGCGGAACCCACTTCTTGGGACCAGATGGGTCGCCCACCCTGGCTGATGTCAAAACAGGTGGTACGCCCCTGATAGCTGGTGCCGCAGACTTGCGTCCCTACGATGAGGGGCTCGCCCACCACGTCGGCGATGCGTTCGAGGTCTGATGCCCCACGCGCGGCCGAGACCGAGGCCTCCCAGCGCACCGCCCCCGTGGGCGTATCGATGAGGATCAGCCGGCCATTGGGCAGGCCCGCCAGAAGCAAGTCTGGCAGCAGGCGCATGCGCATGCTGGTGCGCAACGCCAGGGCAGGCCCTGGCCGCTGAACTTCCCAGCGCAACTTGCCGCTGGCGGCGTCAAAGGCCTGGATACGGTAGTCGCTGGTACGCACCGCCACGATGCCGTTGCCCACCACGGGCGGGATATTCACCGCACTGGCTGCCTGGCTGCGCCAGAGCTCAGTGCCCTGCGGGCCGAACGCCAGCACTTCGCCCGACTGGGTGACCACGGCGGTCACCTGGCCATCGCTGCCGACCCCGGCCGAAAGCGGCTCGGTGCGAACCTGCCAGCGGACTGCGCCAGAGGCCAGGTCGAGCGCGGCGACGGAACCGGAAGGCGTGGCCACCTGAACAGCGTCTCCGGTGACCTGTGGAATGAATCCATAGCCCCCGCCACTGCCCACCGAAGCGGACCAGCGCGGCGCGACCGCCAGCGAGGGCGCGTATTCGGTCAGCGGCGCTGGGTCGAATCGCGGATCGGTGTCGGCAAACAGGCCGCAGGCAGCCAGGCTGCCCGACAACAGGCCGATCAAGGCAAGGCGAAAAAAACGAATGCGGGCATACATGGATCAGGCTCCGTTCAAAGCGTCTATCTTGAGCTGCACGACCTGGGCGGCGGGATCGCCGCCGAGCGAGTCGAGCGCCTGGCGCCAGGCCTCCATGGCCTGGTCTCTTTGGCCCTGCGCGGCGAGCACGTCGCCACGACGATCATGATACAGGGCCGCAAAACCGACGGGTGGGGTACCCTTGAGTTGATCCAGCGCCGCATCGTACTGCTGCAGGGACAACAGCACCCCGGCCAGGCGCAGCCGGGCAACGGCCTGCAGCGCAGGGTCGCTTGCGTCGCGCGCCAGCCATTCGAGCTGATCCCGCGCGCCTTCGAGGTCATTGCGCTGCTCTAGCGCCGAGGCCGCCAGCAGGATGCCACGGGCGGTGTAGCCTGAAGTGGCGTAGTCGGTGCGCAGGGCCGTGCTGGCTGCCTTGATGCGCGCCACCGCGTCATCGCCCGACTGGCCGGCCGCGGATTCCAACGCCTCGTAGTAGCCCATGGCCTGCCCGGCCGTATGCGTTTCGTACCATTGCCAGCCCCGCCAGCCAGCCAGCCCAATGGCCACGGCCAGCACGATGGCGGTGCTCAGCGTGCCATGGCGATCCCACCAGGCCTTCAGGGCGTCGATCTTTTCCTGTTCTTCGAGGTCGTAAGCCATGTGCGCGTTCAGATCCTTTGTTGAAGTTGTTCAGCCAAGCGCCCGAAAGCGATGGTCTCTTGCTGGTCGGGTGCGTCCGCCGCCCGCAGCCACTTGACCGTGGCCTGGCCGCGTTCGAGCTCATCATCCGCGATGACCACGGCCACGCAGGCCCCACTGGCATCCGCCCTGCGAAACTGCGACTTGAAACCGCCCGACCCGGCATGCACTACCACGGCCAGGCCGGCATCCCGAAGCTGTTCGGCCAGCTGGGCCGCCTGACGCTGCCCCGCGTCCCCCTGGTGGACCATGTACACCTGGCATTCGGGCGTGGGCTCGGCCGCCTGGCTCTGCAGCCACAGATCCAGCAGGCGCTCGATGCCGATGGCAAAACCCACCGCCGGTGCGGGCTTGCCGCCCAGAAGTTCGAACAGCCCGTCGTAGCGCCCGCCGCCACAGACCGTACCCTGGGCCCCCAGGCGGTCCGTGACCCACTCGAAGACGGTGAGGTTGTAGTAGTCGAGCCCGCGCACCAGGCGCGGATTGAGCGTCCAGCGGATCCCGGCGTCCTGGAGCCGGACACAAAGGCCTTCGTAATGGGCGAGCGACTCGGCCCCCAGGAAATCGAACAGCCGCGGCGCCGAGTCGGCCATTGCCTGCATGGCCGGATTCTTGGTGTCGAGCACCCTGAGCGGGTTGCTGTGCATGCGCCGCCGGGCTTCGTCATCCAGTATGTCGAGATGGGCCTCGAGGTGACGCACCAGCGCTTCGCGATGGGCCGCGCGCTCGGGCGGCTGCCCCAGCGAGTTGAGTTCGAGCCGGATGTCCTGCAGGCCCAGCAGACGCCATAGGCGCGCCAGCATGATGATGAGTTCGGCATCGACATCCGGCCCGGGAAAGCCCAGCGCCTCGACGTCGACCTGATGAAACTGCCGGTAGCGCCCACGCTGGGGCCGCTCGTGGCGAAACACCGGCCCCATGGCGTAGATCCGCCTTGGACGGTCATAGAGAAAGTTGTGCTCGATGGCCGAGCGCACGATGCCCGCTGTAAATTCGGGCCGCATCGTCAGACGCTCGTCGTTGAGGCGATCGACGAAGGAATACATTTCTTTTTCGACGATGTCCGTGACCTCGCCGATGCCGCGCGCGAACAGGCGGGTGTGTTCGAGCACGGGTATGCGCACGTTCTGGTAGCCGTAGGCCGCCAGCCAACCCCGCACGATGGCTTCAAAACGCTGCCAATGCGCCGTCTCGGGGGGCAGTGTGTCCTTCATGCCGGTCAGGCCGGCGACTTTGCTGAATTCTGACATGGGGTTCAGTCGGGCTGGCGGGCCACCACGCCCGGACGCCGGGCGGGTTCTACACCCTGCCCATAACGCCGGGCTACGTAATCTTCGACGATGGCCTGGAATTCGGTGGCAATGTGATCCCCCTTGAGGGTGACCGTTTTCTTGCCGTCTACATACACCGGGGCGGCCGGGATCTCGCCCGTGCCCGGCAGGCTGATGCCGATGTCGGCATGACGGCTTTCGCCCGGGCCGTTGACCACGCAGCCCATGACGGCCACGTGCATGTTCTCGACCCCGGGATAGCGGGTTTTCCAGACCGGCATCTGATCGCGCAAATAAGCCTGGATACTGGCGGCGAGTTCCTGAAACACCGTACTGCTGGTGCGCCCGCAGCCCGGGCAGGCCACGACCATGGGCGTGAAGGCCCGCAAGCCCATGGTCTGCAGGATTTCCTGCGCGACGATGACTTCCCGGCGACGATCACCGCCGGGCTCGGGCGTGAGCGAAATGCGTATGGTGTCGCCGATGCCCTGCTGCAGCAGGACGGCCAGCGCCGCGGTCGAGGCCACGATACCCTTGGAACCCATGCCGGCTTCGGTCAGGCCCAGGTGCAGGGGGTAATCGCAACGGCGCGACAGTTCGCCATAGACGGCGATCAGGTCCTGGACATGGCTGACCTTGCACGAGAGCACGATGGCATTGCCCGGAAGGCCCAGGCTTTCGGCCTGCTGCGCATTGCTGATGGCCGAGACGACCAGGGCCTCGCGCATGACGGCGC
The DNA here is from genome assembly GCF_041675725.1 of Castellaniella sp. Classification (GTDB taxonomy): domain Bacteria; phylum Pseudomonadota; class Gammaproteobacteria; order Burkholderiales; family Burkholderiaceae_B; genus Castellaniella. The sequence goes on from NZ_JBAYTI010000046.1 coordinate 21,107, forward strand.
CCGCGCTGAGGGGTTGCGGGCGCGCTGCGTTTTCATCCATCATGCGGGCGAGCAGCAGTTGATCGAGACTGCCCCAGTTGACGCCGATGCGGATCGGTTTGTCGTAGCGGCACGCCACTTCGACCATCTGCGCAAAATTGCCGTCCCGGTGCTTGCCCGCGCCCATGTTGCCTGGATTGATCCGATACTTGGACAAGGCCTGGGCGCAATCCGGAAACTGCGTCAGCAACTTGTGGCCGTTGTAGTGAAAATCGCCCACCAGCGGCACCGGCGCCTGCATGCGATCGAGCTGGTTGCGCAGCTCGGCCACTTGCGCGGCGGCGTCGGGCGTGTTGACCGTGACGCGCACCAGCTCGGAACCCGCCTGCCAGAGGTCGCGCACCTGCCTGGCCGTAGCGCGTGGATCGGCCGTGTCCGTGTTCGTCATGGATTGCACGACGATGGGGGCATCCCCCCCTACGACGACGGCGTGATCCTGCCAGCGTACCGTCACGGCCCGGGTGGGCCGGCGAGGTGCAGCGGACGGTTCAGTGGGGATGGATGGGGTCATGAACGCAAGGCCTTGAGCCAATCGAAAATCAGCCAGTCGTCGGGGATCCAGCCACGATCGATGGCATACCAGCCGACCACGCCCAACAGGACCAGGATCAGCAGCACCCAGGCCCAGGTGCGATGGGCCGGCTCTTTGCCGGGCGGCAGATCGGCCTGCGGCACACTGCGCCGGGCGCTGACCCGCGCAGCGACCGCGCCAGGCGAGGCGATCTGGTCGACTTCATTGAGCAGGACGAGTACCGCATCGATGTCGCCGTCGAGGTAGCGCACATAATTGCGCACCAGGCCCCGCAA
>NZ_JBAYTI010000047.1:0-21542 GCF_041675725.1 Castellaniella sp.
CATGCTGCAGGGCGGCCTCGGCCACTGCCACGCCCTGCAGGCCCCCCGCGTAGAGCGCCGCGTTCATCATGATGAACATGTATTCCAGCCCACGGTTTTCTTCGCCCACCAGATAGCCGACCGCCCCCCCGGTTCGCTCGGCATCGGCGCCATACAACAGCACGGCGGTCGGGCTGCCGTGAATGCCCAGCTTGTGCTCGAGCGACGCACAGACGAGATCGTTGCGCGGCCCGAGCGAGCCATCTTCGTTGATCAGATACTTGGGCACGATGAAGAGCGAAATCCCCTTCACCCCGGCCGGGGCGTCCGGAGTGCGCGCCAGGACCAGATGGATGATGTTCTCGGCCACATCGTGGTCGCCCCAGGTGATGAAAATCTTCTGGCCCGTCAAGCGGTAGCTGCCGTCAGATGCACGCACGGCGCGCGTCTTCACGAGCGCCAGGTCGGACCCCGCCTGAGGCTCGGTCAGATTCATGGTGCCCGTCCAGCGCCCCTGGATGAGCGGTGGAATGAAGCGAGCCTGCTGCTCTGGTGAACCAGCCAGCGACAGCGCCTCGATGACGCCGTCGGTCAGCAGCGGACACAGGGCAAATGCCAGATTGGCGGCATTCAGGTTTTCCGTGACCGCCGCGGCGACCAGGCGCGGCAGCCCCTGACCGCCCCGCCGCGGATCGTGGGGCAGGCCCTGCCAGCCACCTTGCGCATAGGCGGCAAAGGCCGCCTTGAAACCGGGCGACGTCGTCACCTGGCCCGCCTTGCATTGCGCTGGATGCAGGTCGCCGGCCCGATTGAGCGGGGCGACTTCCTGCTCGACGAACCGGGCGTTTTCCTCGAGCACCGCCTGCACCAGATCTTCGGAGACCTCCTCGAACCCTGCCATGGACAGGATCTCGGGCAAACCCGCCAAAGAGTGCAGAACAAAGTGGATGTCCTGCGAAGGAACCTGATAGGTCATGACTGCATCCTTATGACATGCGCAGGCTGGCCTCAGAGCGCCTGGGTCAGCTCGGGGATCGCCTCGAAGAGGTCTGCCACCAGGCCGTAGTCAGCTATGCTGAAAATGGGCGCATCGGCATCCTTGTTGATGGCCACGATGACCTTGGAGTCTTTCATGCCCGCCAGGTGCTGAATGGCCCCGGAAATCCCGACGGCGACATACAGCTGCGGCGCCACGATCTTGCCGGTCTGGCCCACCTGCCAATCGTTCGGCGCATAGCCGGCATCGACGGCCGCGCGCGAGGCCCCCAATGCGGCGCCCAGCTTGTCGGCCAGCGCCTCGAGCATCTTGAAGTTCTCGGCACTGCCCAGCGCGCGGCCACCGGACACCACCACCGAGGCCGACGCCAGTTCGGGCCGGTCGCTTTTATGAACTTCGCGGCCCACGAATGCCGATTGCCCGGAATCCGCCACTGCGTCTACCGCGGCAATAGCGGCCTGGCCCCCAGTGGCCGCCACCGGATCGAATGCCGTGGTGCGCACGGTGAGCACTTTGACGGCATCCGCGCTCTGCACCGTCGCCAGCGCGTTGCCGGCGTAGATCGGACGCGTGAAAGTATCAGCCGACTTGACCTCGACGATATCGGACACCTGGGCCACATCCAGCTGAGCGGCCACGCGCGGCGCCACGTTCTTGCCCGACACGGTGGCGGGAAAGACGATATGGCTGTATCCCTGGGCAAGCGCCAGCACCTGCGCCGAGAGGTTTTCGGCCAGGGCATGTTCGAGTGCGGGCCCGTCGGCATGCAGGACCTTGGTGACGGACGCCGCCTGCGCAGCCTGCTCGGCGACGGCCTGCGCGCCCAGACCCGCGACCAGTACGTGGATCTCATCGCCCAGTTGGGTCGCAGCGGCGACGGCGCACAGCGTGGCCGCCCCCAGTTGGGCGTTATCGTGTTCAGCAATAACCAGAATGCTCATTCAAACCACCTTTGCTTCGTTCTTGAGTTTGTCGACCAGCGTTGCCACGTCGGGCACCATGACCCCCCCTTTGCGGGCGGGCGGATCCATGACTTCGAGCGTCTTCAGGCGGGGCGCGACGTCTACCCCCAGGTCCTCGGGCGAGACGGATTCCAGCGGCTTTTTCTTGGCCTTCATGATGTTGGGCAAGGTGACGTAGCGCGGCTCGTTGAGGCGCAGGTCGACCGTGATCACGGCAGGCAGGGCGAGGTCCAGGGTTTCCAGGCCGCCGTCGATTTCCCGGGTGACCTTGACCCGATCGCCAGAGACTTCGACCTGGCTGGCATTGGTGGCCTGGGGCCAGCCCATCAGGGCGGCCAGCATCTGACCGGTCTGGTTGGCGTCATCGTCGATCGCCTGCTTGCCAAGCACCACCAATTGCGGTGTTTCTTTTTTGGCGAGTTCGGCGAGCAACTTGGCGACCGCCAGGGGCTGCAGTTCGGCATCGGATTGCACCAGAATGCCGCGATCAGCGCCAATGGCCATGGCCGTGCGCAGGGTCTCCTGGCACTGGGCGACGCCGCAGGACACCGCCACCACTTCGGTGGCGGCGCCCTTCTCTTTGAGCCGCACCGCTTCTTCGACGGCGATTTCATCAAACGGGTTCATGGACATCTTGACATTGGCGATGTCCACCCCCGAATGATCTGACTTGACGCGCACCTTGACGTTGAAGTCAACCACGCGCTTGACGGGTACCAAGACCTTCATCGAGCAACCTCCAGAATGGAAATGAAACAAAAAAAGCCAGGGCGCCCCTGTGCGGCTGCAGTAATGTGCTGCATCAGTAGCCCCCCAAAACCTTGACATGGGCGACCACGCTGCGCCCCAGGGCCGAATGATCGTAGCCCCCTTCAAGAAAACTGATGATACGCCCTGCGGCATGCTGCCCGGCGACCTCGACCAACCGCGCCGTGATCCACGCGTAATCGGATTCGACCAGCCCGAGGCCACCCATGTCGTCTTCACGGTGGGCATCGAAGCCAGCCGACACCAGCACCAGCTCTGGCCGGAAGGCCGACAGGGCGGGCAGCCAGCGATCCGCGACCAGCGCCCGGATCACGTCGCCCCCGGAATAGGCCGGCACGGGTATATTGACCATGTTCGACCCGGGATTTTCGGCGTGCAGATCTGGAAACAAGGGATGCTGGTAAAAGCTGCACATCAGGACACGCGGATCATGCAGGAACATTTCTTCGGTTCCGTTGCCATGATGCACGTCGAAGTCGATGATGGCCACCCGCGCCAGGCCATGGCGTTCGAGTGCATGGCGGGCCGCGACCGCGATGTTGTTGAAAAAGCAAAAACCCATGGCCTGCCCCGGTCGGGCATGGTGACCCGGCGGCCGCACGGCGCAAAAGGCGGTGCGGGCGCGGCCCGCCATGATTTCGTCTACAGCGGTCAAGCCCGCGCCCGCCGCCGCCCATGCCGCCGACAGGGTATGCGGATTCATCAGCGTGTCGGCATCGATGGGATAGTAGCCACGATCCGGGCTGCGCTGCTGAAGATAATGAAGATAATCTGACGCATGCACCCTGAGCACATCGGCGGCCGAGGCCTCGCGGGCATCCTTCTGCACAAGGAAATCCATCAGCCCGCTGGCCACCAGCTGATCGGAAATGGCATCCAGGCGCTGGGGCGACTCGGGATGCCAGTCGCCCATTTCATGCAGCCTGCAAGCGGGATGGGTAATATACAGTGTCTCCATAAAGGCCAATATGTTCAGACCAACCCTCTGTTTGCAAATACTTGCCCTATTGTTCGTACTGACGGGCTGCGCCAGCAGCCATGGCGGCAGCACGCAGGCAGGTGGCCATGCCGCGCTGCCTGCGGAACAAACTGGGACAAAAGGCCAAGCATTTGATTCTAACAGAGCTGCGCCCATGCCGGTGGCAGCCCTGGGGGATTTCGTGACCCCGGTCGGCCACTTGCTACCCGAGCTGGCCACCTTTGCGCACGAAGTATCGCAGACACGCCAGATTCCCATGGCCGACATCGAACCCCTGCTCAAGGAATCGCGCCGCAACGACACCGCGCTGCGGCTGATGGCGCCCCCCCCGCAGGGCCGCCGGATACGGCGAGCCTGGCAAAGTTACCAGCAACGCCACGTCGATCCCATTCGCATCCGCAGAGGGGTTGAATTCTGGCAGGCACACCAGGCCGATCTGGCCCGTGCCAGCGCCCGCACGGGCGTGCCCGCAGCCGTCATCGTAGCCATCATCGGCATAGAAACCGTCTATGGGCAATATACAGGTGAACACAAGGTGCTCGACACCCTGGTCACGCTCGGCTTTCGCTATCCGGATCCACAGCGGCCGGAACGGCAGGCCATGTTCCGCGACCAGCTGGCCGATCTGCTCGAGCTGCACCACGAAGGCCAACTGGATGCCCGCACGGCGCGGGGCTCGTTTGCCGGGGCCATGGGCCTGGCCCAATTCATGCCCGGCAGCCTCATGCGTTTCGCGGCCGACGGCGACGGCGACGGCCGCATCGACCTGAACGGCAGCACGGCAGATGCCATCGCCTCGGTGGCCCGCTTCCTGGAAATGCACGGCTGGGTCCGGGGCCTGCCGGTCTTCGCACCGGTCCTGTTGCCGCAGGATGCACGGCGCCTGGCCCAGGACAGCCTGACCCCGGAGACCGACTGGGCGACGCTGGCCGCGCTGGGCGCTCGGGTTCAACCCCGTTCGGACACCAACTGGGAGCGCTATCCTCTGGGGATCGTGAATTTGCGTGACGAAATCCGGGGCTCGCACGACGTACGCTGCGCCACCCCCAATTTTTTTGCAATTACCCAATACAACCGCAGTTATTTCTATGCGACTGCGGTGGCCGACCTGGCAACCGAAATCAGCCGGCGCATGCCGGGCTGAACGCCAGGCCGCCCCCCATGCCAGGGCCTGGAGACCCTGCCGACGGCATCAGGCCGGCTGGCCGAATACCCCCGTGGACAAATACCGGTCGCCCCGGTCACAGACGACGAACACGATGGTGGCGTCGTGCACGCGCTCGGCCACCCGCAGGGCTGCCACGGCGGCACCAGCCGACGAAATCCCGCCAAAAATGCCTTCTTCGGTGGCCAGGCGCCGGGCCATGGTTTCGGCCTGTTCCTGGGTGATGGGCTCGAAGGCGTCGACGGCGGACGGCTGATAGATCTTGGGCTGATAGGCCTCTGGCCATTTGCGAATGCCGGGTATGTGCGCCCCTTCGGACGGTTGGGCCCCTATGATGCGGATCGCGGCGTTTCGCTCGCGCAGATACGCCCCCACCCCCATGATGGTGCCCGTCGTACCCATGGCGCTGACGAAATGCGTGATACGCCCGCCGGTTTGCTGCCAGATTTCGGGGCCCGTGGTCTCGCGGTGGGCCCGAGGGTTGTCTGGGTTGGCGAATTGATCGAGCACCCGGCCCCGGCCTTCGGACTGCATGCGCAAGGCGGTGTCGCGGGCGAGCTCCATGCCCCCCTGATCGGCCGGTGTGAGGATGAGTTCGGCCCCATAGGCCCGCATCGCATCGCAACGCTCTTGTGAGGAATTGTCGGGCATGATGAGGATCATGCGGTACCCGCGCACGGCCGCGGCCATGGCCAGCGCGATGCCTGTATTGCCGCTGGTGGCTTCGATGAGCGTATCGCCGGGGTGGATTTCGCCCCGCTTTTCGGCCTCGCGGATCATGTACAGGGCGGCCCGGTCCTTGACCGAGCCGGCCGGGTTATTGCCTTCGAGCTTGGCCAGCACCACGTTGCCACGCGCCGCGCCCGCGGCGCCAGGCAGCCTTTGCAGGCGCACCATGGGCGTGTGCCCGATGATGTCTTCGATAGTAGGGTAAGAATCCATGGACCAAATCATACACCGGGATGCCGCCCGGCGGGATGCGGCGCATCCGATCCGGCGCACGCGCAGGCCCCGCCGGATCGCCCCGAAAAAAACGGGTCAGCGCCGCATGGGCGCCTGGGCCCGAGCCCCGGATGGCGCACCCGCACCGGGCTCGCCCGCCGACGGCCCGTGACTGGCCGGCCCGATGCTCAGGCCGGCCGCCTGCAGTGCACGGGCGCGACGCGGGCCAATCCCCTTGACGCGGTCGGAGAGGTCTTCGAAAGAATCGAATTGGCCGCCGCGTTGGCGCTCTTCGAGGATGATCTGGGCGGTTTTCGGGCCAATGCCACGGATGGCGCGCAATTCATCCAGACTGGCTGAATTCAGGTCGGTGGCCAGCGCGCACGCAGACCAGGCAAAAGCCGCCAGGCCAGCAGCCACGCAGGCACTGCGGGATTTCAGCCGGTGCACGGAGCGGGCCTTCCCGGTGCGAAATGTCGGATTCTGTAGGGGTCGGGCCACTGTGTCATGCAGAAAGGGATTCATGATCGGTCTCCTGTTGAAGGGTCCGATCATGATGCCTGCCCCATGATGCTGCGGGCGCAGACCCGCCATGGCTTTGGCACACGGTACAACTACAGGGGGTTCGACTCGGCACGCAGCCGCCCACGGGCCAGCAGATCATCGACGTAGCGGGCCACGCCCGTCTGCACGTCCATGAATGCGGCGTCATAGCCGGTCGCGCGCAACCGCCCGATATCGGCGCAGGTATGGCTTTGGTAGCGCCCTTTCAGGTCGTCGGGAAAATCGATGTAACGCAGTTGCCCGTTGGCCACGAGATCCGGCAGGCCGAGCGCTGGCTGGCCCTGGTGCCTGCGCAAGGTATTGACGACCGTGCCGGCGACCTCGTTGAACGTCTGTGCACGGCCCGTCCCGCAGTTGAAGATCCCCGAGTATTCGGGGTGATCGAAGAAGTGCAGATTGACGCGGACCACGTCATCCACATGAATGAAGTCGCGCTGCTGGCCGCCGTCGGCATAGCCATCCCAGCCGCCGAACAAGCGCACCTGCCCCTGCGCCGCATATTGGTTCATATTGTGGAAGGCGACCGACGCCATGCGCCCCTTGTGCTGCTCGTTGGGGCCATACACGTTGAAATAGCGCAGACCCACGACAGGTGCGCGCAGGCTGCCCAGATGGCGGCGCAATACCTGATCGAACAGAAGTTTGGAATATCCGTAGACGTTGAGCGGTTTCTCGCAGCCAGGCTCTTCCCGGTAGTCGGGCCCCGCCCCGTAGACCGCCGCGGACGAAGCGTAGATGAAAGGGATCGCGTGCCGCTGGCAGTACTCGAACAACTCGAGCGTGACGCGATAGTTGTTGTCCATCATGAAATGCCCGTTGCGCTCGGTGGTATCCGAGCAGGCCCCCTGATGGAACACCGCCTCGAGCCGGGGCAGGCCGGCATCGAGCACGCGCTGGCGAAACGCGTCTTTATGGAGATAGTCTTGAATGCGGCCATCGGCCAGATTGTGGAACTTGTCGCCCTCGGTCAGGTCATCGACCGCGAGGATTTCGTCGAACCCATGCGCGTTCAAACCACGGATGAGATTGCTGCCAATGAAGCCTGCGGCTCCGGTCACGATGATCATGATGCCAGCTCCTGTGCGGTCACAATAGAAGTCCCCAGCTTGCCTACCACGATACCGCCCGCGCGGTTGGCCCAGGCCACGGCATCCGGCCAGCCCAGCCCGGCAGCCCGGGTCACGGCCACGGTGGCCAGCACGGTATCCCCGGCCCCGGAGACATCGAAGACTTCGTGTGCCTGGGCGTCCACGTGGGTCCGCCCAGCCGCCGTATACAGGGTCATGCCCTGTTCGGACCGGGTAATCAGCAAGGCTTCGAGATCCAGCTGGCTGCGCAGCGACTGGGCGCGCCGCGTGAGATCGTCTTCGGACTCCCAGCGCCCGACGGCATCGCGCATCTCGCTCTGGTTGGGGGTCACCATGGCGGCGCCCCGGTAGCGCGGGTACCGATCCCCCTTGGGATCCACCAGGACGGGCACCCCATGCGCCCGGGCCTGGGCAATGACGGACTCGACCCGCGACAGCGTGCCCTTGGCATAATCGGACAGGACCAGCAGGTCGACCTGCCCAAGTGCGGCATCCAGGGTGTCGTGCAGGGCGTCCAGCGCAGCCGCGCCCGGCCCTTGTTCGAAATCGACCCGCAGCAATTGCTGTTGCCGGCCCAGGACCCGCATCTTCAGGGTGGTCTCCATACCCTGGGCATCTTCGAGCACGTGGTCGCGGATGCCGGCTTCGCGCAGCATGGCGCGCACGCGCGCACCGGGCTCGTCGGCCCCCACGATGCCAAGCAATGAAGCCTGTGCGCCCAATGCCGCAATGTTGCGTGCCACATTGGCCGCCCCGCCCAGGCGGTCTTCCCGCCGCGCGACCCGCACGACGGGTACCGGCGCCTCGGGCGAGATGCGCTCGACCTCGCCGAACCAGTAGCGATCGAGCATGATGTCGCCCATGACGAGAATCCGGGCGGCCTGGGCGTCCTGCAGCGGAAACGAATGGGAAAGGAGGCTCATTGGAGTTCTTCGAGCCGGCGCGGCCGGTAGGTTTCCCAGATATTGCATCCGGGGCATTGCCAGTAGAAGCGACGCGCCTCGAAGCCGCAGTGACTGCAGGCATACCGATCCAGGCGCTGGCTATGTTTGTGGATCAGGCTGCGCAGCAGGCCCAGGTCGGCGCCCGGCACCAGGCCCTCGGAGGTGGCGGCTTCGCCCTGGGCCAGTTCGACCTCGAGCAGACGATCCAGGCCCAGCAGAGAGGGCTGCGCACGCAGGACCTCGCGCGCAAATGCCCAGGCTCGCGCAGGCCCCTGCTGAGCACGCAGCGCCCGAAACACGACGTTGAACAAATCCAGCGTAGGATGCTCTTTGTACTGCAGCAGCAGAATCCCCAACCCTTCTTCTGCGCGCCCCAGGGTGATGTGGCAGTCGAGCAGCTTCTCTGCCACCAGGCCCGCGTATTCCGGGGCCTCGGCCAGCACCTGCGCCAGGCTGGCCCGCTGCCCTTCCAGATCCCCCCTGCAGGCTGCCCAATCGGCGCGCAACATGTGGATCCGCGCCACCGAGGCCGGGCTGCCGCCGCTTTGCCGGGCCGCGTTTTCGGCTGCATCCAGCGCCTGGTCAGCGTCATCGACCAGCGCTGGGCGAACTTCGAGAAACACCCGCGCCTGCTCGCAATAGTAATGCGCCAGTTGCGGCACCGGTTCTTGCACCCGGGCGTGCAGCTGTTGCACGGCCTCGATGGCCCGTGGCCAGTCGTGCTCGGATTCGTGGATCCGGATCAGGGCACGCAAGGCATCCAGGGCATGACGGCTGGGCAGCACGGCCTCGAAGCCTTTTTCAGCCCGGTCGAACATGCCGGCCTTGAGAAAATCCCGCGCCAGCTCGAGCTGGGCGTTTTCACGCTGCTCATGGGGGAGGTCTTCGCGCGAGAGCAGGCTCTGGTGTACGCGGATCGCCCGTTCGATCTCGCCCCGGCGCCGAAACAGGCTGCCCAGTGCAAAATGCAGTTCAGTGGTTTCGGGATCCAGCTTGGCCACTTCGATGAAGGCATCGATCGCCCGATCGGGCTGTTCGTTGAGCAGGAAATTCAGCCCCTTGAAATACGAATCGGGCAAGTTGCGGGTTTCGGACAGCATCTGGCGAAAATCGAAACGCGCCGCGACCCAGCCCAGCCCGAACAACACCGGGACGAAGATCAGCCACCAGGGCTCGAAATCCAAATCGACCTCCGATTAGAGCGGAGCCAGCGGAACCGCTGTTTCAGGTGTGCTGGGCGCCGACGGCATTTGCGATGACTCGGCCACGACCGGCCGGCCGGACAGCTCTTCTCGCAGGCGGGCGGCCTCGCGGCGCAGGCGATTGACTTCGCGGCGACGGCGCAGCAGGGCCATGGCCGCCATGAGCACGCCGAACAACACGCCCAGGCCAAACGCCGCCAGCATGACCACGATGAGCGGCACCTGAGGGATCACTTGGTCGGCGAAAAAGCCGACGTCGACCGGGCTCGTGTTTCTGAGCGCGAACAGCAGCACGACGACGAAGACGATCAGGCGCAGAATCCAAACCAGATAGCGCATGGGACAGAGCTCCATGAGATGATCGTGCCATTGTAAAGGGAAAGGCACGCCCTTTGGCCCAGCGGCCGATCGTGCCCGCCGCGCCCCGCGCCTGGCGGGACGCGGCGTACGCCCGGCCGCCTAGGCCTGCCCTGTGACGTCGTCGAACAGGCCGGCGGGTGTCGGGCGGGTGGATTCGGCCGGCGCCTGATCCACCCTCTGGCGCAGCTCTTTGCCCGGCTTGAAGTGCGGCACCCGTTTGGCCGGCACCTGCACGAGCTCACCCGATCGGGGGTTGCGCCCCAGACGGGGCAGGCGATTGGAGAGCGAAAAGCTGCCAAACCCACGTATTTCGATCCGCTGGCCCTGGGCCAATGCCAGGGCCATGGCGTCGAGCACCGTGCGCACGGCCAGATCCATGTCGCGGATCGACAGTTGCGCGTGACGCTCTGCCAGCGAGGCGATGAGCTCGGACTTGGTCAGGCCCGGCATCAGTCGTCGCGCTGCTGATCGAGCTTGGCCTTGAGCAGGGCGCCCAGGTTGGTCGTGCCGGAGGATGCGCTGGCTTCGGTCATGCGCTGGATGGTTTCAGCCGTTTCCGCATTGTCGCGCGCCTTGATCGACAGCTGGATCGAACGCGTCTTGCGATCGATGTTGATGATCATGGCTTCGACGTTGGCGCCCTCTTGCAGGACCGTGGTCGCGTCTTCGACACGCCCCGCCGAGATCTCGGAGGCCCGCAGATAGCCTTCGACGTCGACCGACAGCGTCACCACGGCCCCCTTGGGTTCGACCGATTTCACGGTGCCGCTGACCACGGCGCCCTTGTCGTAGGTGGCCACGAAATTGTTGAAAGGATCCCCCTCGAGCTGCTTGATGCCCAGGGAAATGCGTTCCTTGTCGGTGTCGATGCCCAGCACGACCGTTTCGATTTCTTCGCCCTTGCGGAAATTGCGCACGGCCTCTTCGCCCGATTCTGACCAGGAGATGTCGGACAGGTGCACCAGGCCGTCGATGCCGCCAGGCAGGCCGACGAACACGCCAAAGTCGGTAATGGACTTGATCGCGCCGCGGACCTTGTCGCCGCGTTTGAAGTTGGCCGAGAAGTCTTCCCAGGGGTTGGGACGGCACTGCTTCATGCCCAGCGAGATGCGGCGGCGGTCTTCGTCGATCTCGAGGACCATGACCTCGACCTCTTCGCCCAGGGTGACCACCTTGCGCGGATCGACGTTCTTGTTGGTCCAGTCCATTTCGGACACGTGCACCAGCCCTTCGATGCCGTCCTCGACTTCGACGAACGCGCCATAGTCGGTCAGGTTGGTGACCTTGCCGAACAAGCGGGTGCCTTGCGGATAGCGCCGGCTCAGGCCGATCCAGGGATCTTCGCCCAGCTGCTTGACCCCCAGCGAGACCCGCTGCTTTTCCTGGTCGAACTTGAGCACCTTGGCCTCGATGTCCTGGCCCACCTGCAGGACCTCGGACGGGTGGCGCACCCGGCGCCACGCCATATCGGTAATGTGCAGCAAGCCATCGATGCCGCCGAGGTCGACGAAGGCCCCGTAGTCGGTGATGTTCTTGACCACGCCCTTGACGATGGCCCCTTCGTGCAGGGTCTCGAGCAGCTTTTCGCGCTCTTCGCCCATGCTGGCCTCGAGGACGGCACGCCGGGACAGCACCACGTTGTTGCGCTTGCGATCCAGCTTGATGACCTTGAATTCGAGGGTCTTGCCTTCATAGGGGGTGGTGTCCTTGACCGGACGCAGGTCGACCAGCGAGCCGGGCAGGAAGGCGCGGATCGCGTTGGTCATGACTGTGAGGCCGCCCTTCACCTTGCCGGTGATGGTGCCGTTGACCAGTTCACCCGATTCGAGCGCCTGCTCGAGCTGCAGCCAGGCCGACAGGCGCTTGGCGCGGTCGCGCGAGAGGACGGTGTCGCCGTAGCCGTTTTCGAGGGAGTCGATGGCCACCGATACGAAATCACCATCTTCGACTTCGAGCTCGCCCTGGTCGTTGAGGAATTCTTCGAGGGGGATGTAGGCCTCTGATTTGAGGCCGGCATTGACCACGACAAAGTTGTGATCGACGCGCACGACTTCGGCCGAGATGACCTCGCCCGAACGCATGTTCTGATTTTTGATGCTGGCCGCAAAAAGATCGGCAAAGCTTTCGCCGCCCAGGGCGGCTTCGGTGGTAAGGGTGGACATGAAAAAAAATCCGTAAGCCAGAATGAGGCAACACGCCGGTGAAAACCAGCGGAGTGAAAAAACCCTGCAACGCAGTTGCCAGACTACGCTGCAAGCCCGCGTGCCCGGCACAGGCCAAGCACTTGTTGCACCACGGATTCGACCCCAAGACGGGAGGAATCCACGGTAATCGCATCATGCGCAGCCACAAGCGGCGCATGTGCCCGCCCCCGATCGCGTTGATCGCGCAGCCGAAGGTCTTTCAAAAGGTCGACCATGTTAACTGAAATCCCTTTCTCGATCAACTGTTTATAACGTCTTTCAGCGCGTATGCCGACGTCGGCATCCAGGAAAATCTTGAGGGGTGCATCTGGAAACACGACCGTGCCCATATCCCGCCCATCCGCCACCAGGCCGGGCGGCATCCGAAACTCGCGCTGCCGCTCGAGCAGGGCAGCCCGCACAGCCGGCCAGGCAGCCACCCGCGAGGCCAGTTCGCCAATGTGCTCGGCCCGGATGTCATCCGCCACCGGACGCCCGCGAAGGAACACCTGTGCACCGTCGAACCGGATGTCGAGCTGACGCGCCAGGCGTGCCGCCTGCTCGGCGTCGGAGCCGTCGCCACCGGCTTCGTGCACCGCCAGGGCCGTAAGCCGGTAAAGCGCGCCACTGTCGAGCACCTGCCATCCCAGTGCCTGCGCAACAAGACGGGCGATCGTGCCTTTGCCCGACGCCGTCGGACCATCGATGGTGATCACCGGAACCGCGGATGTTTCAGATGACATGGCACCCCCTGCGCGCTCAGGCCTGGCCGGGCGGCAGCGCGGTGCCGGACACCAGCCGCTGAAAATCGGCGAAATAATCCGGATACGTCTTGGACACGCACCCCGGATCCAGGATGGTGATGGCGACCGGCCCGAAGCTCGCCAATGAAAAACACATCGCCATCCGATGATCGTCGTACGTATGAATGGCGGCCGGGCGCCAGCCGGACCGTTCCAGCGGATAGACGGTGAGCCAGTCTTCGCCGGCCACGACATGCGCGCCCAGCTTGCCCAGTTCGGCCTGCATGGCGGCGATGCGATCGGTCTCCTTGACGCGCCAGCTGCCGATATTGCGCAAACGGCACGGACCGTCGGCATACAGGGCCAGTACGGCCGCGGTCATGGCGGCATCCGGGATCTGGTTGAAATCCAGGTCGAATGCACGCAGCTGCTCGCCGAATGCCACTGAAACCCCCCGCACCGTCATGGCGTGCGGCTCGCGCGTGACCTCAGCGCCCATGGCCTCGACCACGTCGGCAAAGGCCACATCGCCCTGGACACTGCTGCTGCCGACGCCTTCGATGCGGATGGGCCCGCCGGCGATGGCGCCCAGCCCGAGAAAATAAGAGGCGGACGACGCATCCCCTTCGATGGGGAACGTGGCCATCGGCCGATAGGCCGCCCCGGCGGGGATCTCGAAACGCCGCCAGCCCTGATGACGCACCTCGACACCGAAGCGAGCCATCAGGTCCAGCGTGATCCGGATGTACGGCTGCGAAATCAGGGGCCCGTCGAGCTCGATCACGACCGGCTGCGCCGCAGTCGCGGCCAGGATCGGCGCCGCCATGAGCAGCGCCGTCAGGAACTGGCTGGAGACCGTCCCGCGCACGCGCACCGGCTGGCTCGCATCCGGGCGCCCCGATCCGATGCGCAGGGGCGGATAACCCGGCTGGCCTTCGTAATCGACGACGCAACCCAGGCCTCGCAGGGCATCGACCAGATCGCCGATCGGGCGCTCGTGCATGCGCGGCACGCCCGCCAGCCGATAGTCGCCGCCCATCAGGGCCAGCGCGGCCGTGAGCGGCCGAAAGGCCGTGCCGGCATTGCCGAGGAACAGATCGGCCCGGCGCACCGGCCAGCGCGCACGGCCGTGCACCCGGACTCTGGCGTGGCCCGTAGGGATGACATCGAGCCCCAGAGCCTGCAAGGCCACCCGCATGACGCGGATGTCGTCAGAGTCGAGCACGCCGGTGAGCTCGGTCTGCCCCGCCGCCAGAGCGGCCAGCAGCAGGGCGCGATTCGAGAGGCTCTTGGAGCCGGGCAGTGAAATGCGGCCTTGGGCCTGTGTGGCCGGTGGCAAGATCAGGGAGGCGTCGGTCATTCGGTTGGGTTCCTGCCGCCCCAGAAGCGGCGCGCCAAGGCGGCCTGTTCGAGCAGGGCCTCGAGGGCTTCTGGATCGGATGGGTCCTGCAGGCTGGCACGCAATTGCTGCAGGACGAGCATGAATTCGTCCAGTTCGCCCAGCAGCGCCGAGCGATTGGACAGAAAAATATCGCGCCAGACTTCGGCCGAGCCCGCCGCAATCCGGGTGAAATCGCGAAAGCCGGTACCGGCCAGGTTCAGGCGCACATCGGCATCGGCCGAGCGGACCACCTGTGCCATGTACGCGGCCGAGAGAAAATGCGGCAGGTGGCTGACCGACGCCAGGGCGCGGTCATGCATCTCGGGCGTCATGAGCTGGACCCGTGCACCGCACGCCTCCCAGACCCGGATCAGGTGATGCAGGCGCACCCCCGGCGTTTCCTCGAATGGCGTCAGTACGACTTTGCGGCCATGAAAAAGCATGGCGTCCGCGGCTTCCGGGCCGGCCACTTCGGAACCGGCAATCGGATGCCCGGGAATGAATTGGCTGCTGCACGGCCCAAGGTGCGTGCGGGCCATGTGCGCGACGTCCTGCTTCGTGCTGCCGGCATCCGTGATCAGGGTCTGCTGCCGCAGCACCGGCGCCAGGACCTGCAGCACCTGGCCCATGGCCCGGATCGGCGTGGCCAGGAGGATCAGATCGGCGCGGGCCGCAGCCTGCTCGAGATCGACCGCTTCGTCGATCAGGCCCAGCTCGCGGGCCCGTTGCAGGGCGGCCGGCGTACGCCCCACCCCCAGCACGTGCCCGACTTGCCCGACACGACGCAGCGCTGCGGCGAACGAGCCACCGATCAGGCCCGCCCCGACCACGGCCAGGACCGGCACCAAAGGCGCAGGCTGGTCGCTCATGCAGCCAGGGCGGCACCCAGTGCCTCGAGCAGGCGGGCGTTTTCATGCGCCAGCCCCACAGTCACCCGCAGGTGCTCGGGCAAGCCGTCGGCAGCCACCGGGCGCACGATCACCCCCTGGCGCAGCAGGTGCTCGTGCACCCGCGGCGCATCCCCGACCCGCACCAGTACGAAATTGGTATGGCTGGGCACGTAGTCGAGACCCAGCGCGGCGAAGCCCTGCTGCAGCTGCTCGCGCCCTTCGTGATTGAGCGCATGGGTACGAATCAGGAAATCCGTGTCATCCAGGGCCACCCGGGCCGCCAACTGCGCCAGGACGTTGACGTTGAACGGCTGGCGCACGCGGTTGAGCATGTCGGTGAGATCGGGCTGGGCCAGGGCGTAGCCCACACGCAGGCCGGCCAGGCCATAGGCCTTGGAAAACGTGCGCGTGACGATCAGATTCGGATAGCGCCGGACCCACTCGGTGCTGTCGAACTGCGCGCCCGGTTCAAGGTACTCGTTGTAGGCTTCGTCGATCAGCACCGTCAAGCCGTGACCATGCCGCTGCCAAGCCGTCTCGAGAAAATGGTCGACTTCGGCGGCCGGCACGTGGGTCCCCGTGGGGTTGTTGGGGTTGGCGATGAACAGCAGGCGCGTATCGTCGGCCACCGCCTGCAGCATGGCCGGCAGATCGTGGCCGTAATGACGCGTCGGCACCTCGATGTGACGTGCGCCACGGGCCTGGGTGGCCAGGCGATAGACGACGAAAGCGTGTGCCGAATAGACCGCCGATCGCCGGCTATCGAGCAGCGCGAGCGAGGCCAGTTCGAGCAGGTCATTCGACCCGTTGCCCAGGGTGATCCAGTTTTGCGGCACCTGGTAGCGCGCGGCCAGCGCCTCTTTGAGATCAAATCCATTGGCATCCGGATAACGCCCCTGCAGGGCGCCAGCCGCCTGCCCCAGGGCTTCGCGCACGCGCCCCGAGCACCCCAGCGGGTTTTCATTGGACGCCAGCTTGATGATGCTGGCTGGATCCAGACCGTACTCGCGGGCCAGTTCTTCGATGGGCTTGCCGGGTTGATACGGCGCCAGAGCCTGTACGTGTTCCAAGGCCGGGACGACTGACATGACGACACCTTATTGTTTGGGGTACGACCCCAGCACTTTGAAAAAAGCGACCTGTTGACGCAGTTCGGCCAACGCCTTGGCGACAGGCGCATCGGCCCGGTGCCCCAACACGTCCACATAAAAATAGTATTCCCACTGGCCCGTGCGGGCCGGGCGCGACTCGAGGCGCGTCATGGACACGCCGTGACGCGACAGGGGCGCCAGCATTTCGTAGACTGCGCCGGCGCGATTGGGTACGGCCACGACCAGGCTGGTCTTGTCATCGCCCGTGGGGCCTGCATCGAACGGCCCTACGGCGACGAAGCGGGTTTGATTCTGGGGGTCGTCCTGGATGCCGCTGACCACGGCGCTCAGGCCCCAGGCGGCCGCGGCCGCGTCGCCCGCGATCGCCGCACAGGTGGGATCCTCGGAGGCCATGCGCGCCGCCTGTGCATTGCTGGCCACGGGCAGGCGTTCGAGCTCTGGGTGATTGCGGCTGAGCCACCCCTGGCACTGGGCCAGCGCCTGCGGATGCCCGAGTACTTTGACCACCCCCTCGAGCCCACCCGTGCAGGTCAGCAGGTTATGGTGAATGCGTATGGTGCGCTCGCCCAGCACTTTCAGCGATGAATGCAGCAGCAAGTCGAGGCTGCGGTTGACCGCCCCCTCGGACGAGTTTTCGACGGGGATCATGCCGACGTCCGCCTGCCCGGCCTCGACCGAGCGAAAGACTTCGTCGAAGGACTCGCAGCGCAAGCCCGTGATGAAATGGCCAAAGTGTTCGTGCGCCGCCTGCTCGGAAAATGACCCCTGCGGGCCCAGATAAGCTACCGTCAGGGTGCTTTCGAGGCCCCGGCAGGTGGAAATGATCTGCCCCCAGATGGCAGCGACGGCCGCCTCGGGCACCGGCCCCGGGTTGAGCGCCTGCAGGCGCCGGATCACCAGCGATTCGCGCTCGGGCTTGAGGATCGGGCCGCCCGCGTCGACGGCCTGCTTGGCCTGCCCGACTTCGAGGGCCGCCTGGGCACGCTGGTTGAGCAGGTCGAGGATCTGCTCGTCCAGCGCGTCGATCCGCGCCCGCAGCGGCTCGAGCACGGCCTGCAGGCGTTCATCCATGACGCGCCTCGAAGTCTTGCATGAACGCGACCAGGGCCTGCACACCCGCCAGCGGGGTCGCATTGTACAGCGAGGCCCGCATGCCGCCCACCGACTTGTGGCCCTTGAGCGCCAGCAGGCCGGCGGCTTCGGATTCGGCCAGGAACAGGGGTTCGAGCGCGGGATCACGCAGGCGGAAGGGTACGTTCATGCGCGAGCGCACGCCCGGATGAATCGGGTTTGAATAGAGCGCCGACTGGTCGATGTACGCGTACAACAAATGCGATTTGGCGCGGCTGGCAGCTTCCATGGCCGCCACCCCACCCTGCCCGAGCAGCCACTTGAACACCAGGCCGGTCATGTAGATGCCATAGGTGGGCGGCGTGTTGAACATCGAGCCAGCGGCGGCCACCTGCGCATAATCGAACACGGACGGGCAGCTGCCTGTGGCATGGCCCAGCAAGTCTTTGCGGATCATGACCAGCGTGACCCCCGCCGGCCCGGCGTTTTTCTGCGCCCCTGCATACACCATGCCCAGGCGCGAGAAATCGACGGGCCGCGTCAGAATATTGGACGACATGTCGGCCACCAGCGGCACGTCGGGGCTGCCGAGCGCGGCCAGATCGGGCAGGCTGGGAAATTCGACGCCACCAATGGTCTCGTTCGCGCACACGTGCACGTAGGCGGCCTGGCTACGGATACGCCAATGAGCGGGTTCGGGCAGCCAGCACCAGGCCTCATAGGCCTGCCCGCCGATCTCGGCGGGTGTCTCGGCCGTCGCCGCCAGCGCCATGTCGCCATAGCGCTGGGCCTCGGCCCAGGACTTGCGCGACCAATGCCCGGCCACCACGTAATCCGCCATGGCCGACCCGCGACGCTGCGCGAGGTTCATGGGGATCAGGGCGTTCTGGGCCGAGGCCCCGCCCTGCATGAACAGCACGGCGAAGTCGTCTGGTATCGCCAGCAGGCTGCGCAGATCGGATTCGGCCTCGTCGCGGATGCGGCCAAACGCTTTGCTGCGGTGGCTCATTTCCATGACCGACACCCCGGTACCGTGCCAGTCCGTCATTTCGGCGGCCGCCTGCTCGAGCACGGCGAGGGGCAGCGCCGAGGGGCCCGCCGAAAAGTTGTACGGACGATTCATGGCAGATCCCCGGGGGGCGTGTCGACAGACCCGGCCGAGGCATCCGGCCCCGAGGCATCCGGCCCCGCTTCCGGATCAGGATCGGGGGACAGTGCGTCGTCGTCGGGCTCGTCTGCATCGCTTTCCGCCACCCGCTGTACGCCCGAGAGACGGCAATCCTCATCCACCTGGATCAGCGTCACACCTTGCGTGGCCCGGCCCATTTCGCGGATTTCGGATACCCGCGTGCGCACCAGCACGCCGGCGGTCGTGATGAGCATGATTTCGTCGGCCGGGCGCACCAGCACGGCCCCGACCACCTTGCCGTTGCGCGCAGTGGTCTGGATGGCGATCATCCCCTTGGTACCCCGATTGTGGCGCGTGTATTCGACGATGGGCGTGCGCTTGCCAAAACCGTTTTCAGTGGCCGTCAGCACCCCCTGGGATTCATCTTCGGCCACCAGCAGGGCGATCACGGACTGGCCCTCGTCGAGTGCCATGCCGCGCACGCCCCGGGCGGTACGCCCCATGGGACGCACGTCGTTTTCATCGAAACGCACCGCCTTGCCCGCATCGGAGAACAGCATGACATCGTGCGCGCCATCGGTCAGTTTGGCGCCGATGAGAAAATCGCCCTCATCCAGCCCCACCGCGATGATGCCCGCCTTGCGCGGATTGGAGAAATGCGACAGCGGCGTCTTCTTGACGGTGCCCTGCGACGTGGCCATGAAGACGAACTGGTCTTCGGCAAAGCCCTTGACGGCCAGCACCACGGTAATGGTTTCGCCATCGACCAGCGGAAACATATTGACGATGGGCCGCCCGCGCGCGTTGCGCGAACCCTGCGGGACCTCCCAGACTTTGAGCCAGTACACCCGGCCATGGTCCGAGAAACACAGCAGATGGTCGTGCGTATTGGCGATGAAAAGCTGATCGACCCAGTCATCTTCCTTGGTGGTGGTGGCCAGCTTGCCCCGCCCACCGCGCCGCTGGGCCCGATATTCAGACAGCGGCTGGCTCTTGATGTAGCCGCTGCGCGACAGGGTCACCACCATGTCCATGGGGGTGATCAAGTCTTCGGTTTCCAGCTCGGTCGCATTGAATTCGATTTCGGCCCGACGCGCATCTTTGACGGGATCCGAGAATTCTGCGGCGATCGCCTCGAGCTCCTGGGCGATGATCTCGGTGACCCGCTCGGGGCGGGCCAGGATATCGAGCAGATCGGCAATCGTATCCATGATGTCGCGATACTCGGCCACGATCTTGTCCTGCTCGAGGCCGGTCAGGCGCTGCAGGCGCATGTTGAGGATTTCCTGCGCCTGCACTTCGGACAAATGGTACAGGCCATCGGCCTGCAGGCCGTATCGTGGCTCGAGGCCCTCGGGGCGGTATGCGACCCGCCCGCCCGACTCGACATTGGCGTCGGCCCGGGCCAGCATCTCGTGTACGAGGGTAGAGGCCCAGCCACGCTGCATGAGCGCTTCGCGGGCGATCGGCGGGGTGGCGGCGGCCTTGATGATGGCGATGAAATCATCGATGTTGGCCAGCGCCACGGCCAGCCCTTCGAGCACATGCGCGCGGTCGCGCGCCTTGCGCAATTGGAACAGCGTGCGGCGGGTGACGACCTCGCGACGGTGCTGCAGGAAATACTGCACCATCTGCTTGAGATTGAGCAGGCGGGGCTGGCCATCGACCAGAGCCACCATGTTCATGCCGAATGTTTCCTGCAGCTGCGTATTTTTATAGAGGTTGTTGAGCACGACCTCGGGGACTTCACCGCGCTTGAGCTCGATGACCAGACGCATGCCGTCTTTGTCGGATTCATCGCGGATGTCGGAAATGCCTTCCAGGCGCTTTTCATTGACCAGCTCTGCAATGCGCTCTTGCAGGGATTTCTTGTTGACCTGGTAGGGGATGGCATCGACGATGATGGCCTGCCGGTGCCCGCGGTCGAGGTCTTCAAAGTGGACCTTGGCGCGCATGATCACCCGGCCACGCCCGGTACGATACCCTTCGCGCACCCCGGCAATCCCATAAATGATGCCGCCCGTGGGGAAGTCGGGCGCCGGAATGCGCTCGATGAGCTCATCGAGCGTGCAGTCGGGATGATACAGGCAGTGCAGGCAGCCGGCGACCACCTCGGCCAGGTTGTGCGGCGGGATATTGGTGGCCATGCCCACCGCGATCCCGGCACTGCCATTGACGAGCAGGTTCGGCAGACGCGACGGCAACAACAGGGGTTCCTGCTCGCTGCCGTCGTAGTTGGCGCCGAAATCGACCGTGTCCTGGTCGATGTCGGCCAGCAGCTCGTGGGCGATGCGCGCCAACCGGACTTCGGTGTAGCGCATCGCGGCCGCGTTGTCACCGTCGATGGAGCCGAAGTTGCCCTGGCCATCGACCAGCATATAGCGCAAAGAGAAGTCCTGGGCCATGCGCACGATCGTGTCGTAGACCGCCGAATCGCCGTGCGGGTGATATTTACCGATCACGTCGCCGACGATACGCGCTGATTTCTTGTAGGGGCGGTTCCAGTCGTTGTTGAGTTCGTGCATGGCAAACAGCACGCGCCGGTGCACGGGCTTGAGCCCGTCGCGCACGTCGGGCAGCGCACGCCCTACGATCACGCTCATTGCATAATCGAGATAACTGCGCCGCATCTCGTCTTCTAGCGAGATCGGCAGAGTCTCCTTGGCGAATGAATCCATGTTGTGTCCGAAAAAACCAGCAGGCAAGGGTCGATGGCTACCAACAGCCAATCGTTGATTCTATCATTCACGCCCGGGACATATCGCCCCGCCGCGACCCGCCCGGCCCCAATGCGAGATCGGCCGCATCGTTGTAAAAACCCCACATTCACTGCCACCGAATCCATGAAAACGCCGGCAAGGCGGGCTTCCAGGGGACCAATACTTAACCTGTACACCGCAAATGTCATAAGATTTCGGCTAACACGCATAAAAACCCGGCACAAAGCCAAGCATCTCGAGCAGACATTGCTATACTTAAGGCGTTCTTTCGATATGCGGCGGGGGTTCGCTGCGGTCACTTTCAAGCATCATGCTCAAACGAGGAGAAACATGAACAAACCCTCCAAAATCGCTATTGGACTC
>NZ_JBAYTI010000048.1:0-20982 GCF_041675725.1 Castellaniella sp.
AAAACAACGATAACGGGTCCGGGTCACCCCAGCGCCGCTGACTGCCGTATTCTGCCAAGGCTACATTCCGCCAGGGCCGCACTGTGCCAACATTGTGCCAAACGACCAAACAGCGTCATCAGGGCCGTGAGCGTGGCCGTGAGCACGACTGCGAGTGCGACCGCGGCACGACTGCGAGCGCGACTGCGGGTGTGGATGCGACTGCGGGCGCGGTCATGCCGACCGGGCGCGTCACAAGCACATAATGCCGGAATGACCAAGAAATTCAGCATATTGTTCTTTTCAAGCAGCTTTTTTCTTGGATATCGGCATCAAATTTCATCTTGATTGTCTGATAATGCTAAATCATTTTCATTCTCATGCCATGGCAAAGGAGGCCACCACGAAATAATTACCGCGAGGCATTAAATATCAATTATTCACGATATTGAAGCAAAATTGGAGCAAAGAAATGACCATCAATATTGAAAAAATCAAGACGATTACGATCGATTCATATAGCACGCTGCTGGACGTCGACAGTGCCGCAGAACCTTTGAGAAAAAAGATCGCCAATGCCGACGAAGTCGCGAAGCTCTGGCGGCTCGAATCCCTGGTTTACGGGATGCTGTGCAATTTTTATGGCACCTACGAGAGCTTTTACGAGCTGAACCGGCAGGCGCTGCAGTATTCATTGAACGTCCACAAAATCGAGCTGTCGGATGCCGAAATCAACGACATACTGGCAATCTACCACGATCTCGAAGTGTTCAGCGACGTACGTGAAGGCGTCAAGACATTAAGGGAAATGGGGTACCCCGTCTACGTGCTCTCGAATGGCGATCCGCAGATGCTCAAATCACTGGTCAAGATCGCAAAGATCGATGACCTGATCAATGATTACATCAGCGTGGAAGAGATAAACAAATACAAGCCCGCAAAAGAGCTGTATCTGCACGGCGCAAAGCGTGCAAACACCCCGGTAGAAAACATCGTGCACATCAGCGCGGGCTGGTTCGATTTTGCGGGTGCCCAGCAGGCAGGCATGCAGGGTATCTGGATGAACCGTAAAAACGAAGTGCCCCGGGTCTTTGGGCCGAAACCCGACCTCGAGGTCACGTGTTTCGCCGACGTTATCAACCTGTTAAAAAACAAATAACAACACCGGAGTAGATCATGAAGCAAATTTTGAAGGCATGTTTGATTGGCAGTGCGCTATTGACTACCAACATTGCGATGGCTGCCGACAACGAAAAGACTGGCCAAGAGCCAGGTATGCCTGACGTTGTAACCATCGGTGTTATGGCAGAGATGTCTGGGATATACAAGGATTTCGAGGGGCCGGGTACCGTCGTTGCCGCAGAGATGGCCATAGAGGATTTCGGCGGCAGTGTTCTGGGCACGCCCATCAAGTTGATTTCCGCCGACTACCAGAACAAGCCCGAGGTCGCATTGTCGATCGCCAGAAAATGGATCGATATCGACCATGTGGACATGATGACGTCCCTGAGCAATTCAGCGGTGGGGATCGGTGTTCAAAAGCTGGCATCCGACAAGGACACCATCACCATCAACGTGGGTTCAGGCACGACCAAGCTGTCGGAAGAGGATTGCACGCCGTACGGCATCCAATATGCCTACAACACGTACGCCATCGCCTCCGGCCTGGCCTCTGGGATCATGAAGGCAGGCGGTGATTCCTGGTTCTTCGTGACAGCCGACTATGCCTACGGCAAGTCGATGGAACAGGACGCCAGAAACATCATCGAAAAAAATGGCGGCACGGTGGTCGGCAGTGTCAAAGTCCCGCTGGGCAATACGGATTTTTCATCCTATCTGCTTCAGGCACAGTCTTCCGGCGCAAAAATCGTTGCACTCGCCAACGGCGGACAGGACTTCGTGAATTCGCTGAAACAGGCCAAAGAGTTTCAAATCGACAAGGGCCAGCAACTGGTCGGCACGGTGGTTTTCATCACGGATGCGAAATCACTGGGCCTCGCCGTGGCATCGGGGCTCACGTTCACCAGCCCATGGTATTGGAACATCAGCGACGACGCCGAGAAATGGTCCCGCAGATTCTTCGAGAAACATGGCGCCATGCCGACCTTCATACAAGGCGGTGTGTATTCGGCCGTCACCAGCTATCTGAAGGCGGTCGAGAAGGCGGGCACCAATGATACCGAAGCCGTCAGGAAGGCGCTGGGCGAGCTGGAGATCAACGATATGTACATGCAGGGTGGCAAGATATTGCCCAATGGCCTGAATCTGCATGACATGCACTTGGTTCGCGTGAAAGACAAGGACCAGGTCCGCGAGGAATGGGACCTGTTCGAAACGGTGTCGACCATCCCTGGCGTGGATGCATTCAAGCCGTACCAGGAAAGCGGCTGCCCGCTGGTGGCCGGCTAAGCTGACCCGAGCCACATCGTCAGCAGTGCATCTATCCCGTTATTACCAGGCTGCCAGACTCATGGCTAAATTTTAGTCATGAGTATTCCGGAGTATTCCACGGCAGCCGCGCCAGGGCTTCGACTTCGTTGAAGAGTTCACCCTGGCGCGATTCATTGCTGGGGCAGAGCGGTATCTTCGCCTTCAACGTGGGCGATGTGGGTGATCTCTGGGCGCTCATACTGTTCGGCGCCCTTCCATCCTGTTTTCTTCGATTCCATCATGACGATGTAGATATCCCTATCGGCCTCATTCATTGAATGCACAATATTTTTCACGCGCTCATTACCGTCTTCATGCGCGACATAAATGACCCGCAGCATGGCATCCGCATATTTCGGGATTTTGCCACTTTTTTCCCAAGAGGCTACAGACTGTTCCGTGCGTCCAAGGTACCGCCCAAGATTTTTCTGAGACATCAACAACGCCAACCGTAGGTAGCGGAACTCTGCACCAGTGAGGCTCGATTTCTTGCGTACAAGGACCTTGCAGATTGCTCTGCTCAGGCCATCTACATCCTGAATTGAAACGGCCTTGCCGTAGGGTGTATTTATAGGTTGCTACACTTATTTGGTAACCAGACAACGGCGTCACGGCTCGACTCTCGCGTTCGGCATAGGCCTTGGTTGTAGTGCCCTTCTGCTCCAGAATTGAACCTGCGTTCAATCTTTTTGCGCAGACCCTCCCTACAATGGGGGGATTGTTTGCAAGAGACGTATGATGGCAACGCAGAACATTGTCTGGCCGCTGACGCTGCTGGGCATCGGCACGGTGGCACTGGTGTTCATTTTCGTGATCAGCCAGGCCAGGAAACCGGCCACGGAACAGGAAACCCAACAATCCACGCACACCGCCCACGTGATTCAGGCCTGGTTTTTCGGCCTGCTGGTCGTGGGGTTCGCGCTGGGCACGTGGCTCACGCTGCGGCATTTTCCTATCCCGCCACAGCACGCGCCAGTGCAGGCGGACGTCGACATGGATGTCGAGGGGTTCATGTGGGGCTGGCAGATCCCCGATACGCCTATCCAGGTGGGGCAGACGGTGGCGTTCCGAGTGACGAGCCGGGACGTGAACCACGATTTCGCGATTTATGGCCCGGATGGCAATCTGGTGGCGCAGACGCAGGCCATGCCGGAGTTCTACAACAAGCTGCTGGTCACGTTTGATACGCCGGGCGAGTACACGGTGCAGTGTTTGGAATACTGCGGCGTGGGCCACGGGTTCATGCGCAGCACGCTCACGGTCGCCGCGGACAAGGCCAGCCCGGCACCGGCCGGCACCACGGGCACAGCCAGTACGGCCAGTACGAGCGCGGCTGGGGGGCAGTGATCATGGCGAGCTTGACGATGTATCCGGCCGACGAGGCCCTGAGCGGACCTGAACGCGGCATTTTCAATGCCTATATGGTCACGGCGCTGGTGGCGCTGATCCTGTTCATGATGGTGGGCCTGACTATGCGCCTGCACGAGGCGCATTGGATTCAGCTTTCGCCCGTGCTGTTCTACGAGCTGTTGACGCTGCATGGCACTGGGATGGTGGGGATCACCTGGCTGGCCACGACGGCGGTGATGTGGTTTTTCCTGCGCAAGTACGTGACGCTGCACTTGTGGGCCATCGTGACCAATTATGTGCTGTTTGCGCTGGGGGTGCTGTGTATCCTGGTGGCGATCTTCGCGGGCGGCTACGCGGGTCTGTGGACGTTTCTGTATCCCTTGCCGGCCAAGAGCATGGGGGTATGGCCGCCCTGGGCGGCGGAACTGTACGTGATCGGCTATGTGCTGATCGGCGTGGGCGCGCTGCTCTTTTATCTGGATGCAACCGCCGGCATCATCAACCGGTATGGCAGCCTGGGGCGCGGGATGGGCTGGCAGTGGCTGTTCGGCGGCACGGTGGATCCGAATCATCCAAAGGCGGTGATCGCGAGCAGCGGGGTGATCATCGCCAACTCGCTGGGGATCATCGCGGGCGAGGTGGCGCTGTTCATGACGCTGGTCAACCTGTTCTACCCGGACATTACGCTCAACCCGCTGGTAGCCAAGAACGTGATCTACTGGTTTGGCCATATGGTGGCCAATGCCACGATCTACATGGGGGTGATCGCGGTCTATGAGCTGCTGCCGCGCTACACGGGCAAGCCGTACCTGGTGTCGCGCCCGTTCATCTGGGCCTGGCTGGTGACGGCGCTGTATGTGATCGTGGTCTTCCCGCATCATCTGTTCATGGACTTTGCGCAGCCGCGCTGGCTGGCGGTGACGGGCCAGATCGCGTCGTGGGTGGGCGGCTTCCCGGTGTTCGTGATCACGGTCTATGGCGCGCTGGTGAACTTGTACCGCTCGCAGATCCGCTGGCGGATGCCGGCGCTGCTGCTGGTGCTGGCGATGTTCGGCTGGGCCGCGGGCGTGGTGCCGGCGATCATGGATGGCACGATCCGCGTGAATGCGGTGATGCACAATACGCTGTGGGTGCCCGGGCATTTCCATTTCTACATGCTGATCGGGATGCTGCCGATGGTGCTGGCGCTGCTGTATCACCAGCTGGGGCGCCTGGAGCAGGAACGAGCGGCGGCGCCGGGTGTGACGGTCGCCGGGGGGCGCACGCTCGCCTGTCTGGACCGGATCGGCTTTCCTGTCTTTTTCGTCGGGGCGCTGGTGTTCGTGCTGGCTTTCCTATATGGCGGACAGTCTGGCGTGGCGCGGCGCATGGCCGAGCACTGGGAGACCTGGACGGCCAGCGACGGCGTGGGGGCGATCGGCGCGAGCCTGGTGGTGCTGGCCATGCTGTACTTTGTCCTGCGCCTGTGCGTGGGCCTGTTGAGGCGGCCCGCGGTATAGATCTTTGGGCCCGCGCCTGGGCCTGGCCTGTGGATCTCTGGGTCTCTGGGTCTCTGGGCCTTCGGCTTCTGGGTCTTCGGCTCTTTGAGGCCCCTTTTCGAGGCCCCCATGAGGCCCCCATGGAGCATTCTGATGTCTGCGATCAAGACTGGCCTGTGCAGTGCGGCTATTCTGGCCGCCGGCATCGTCGTATTTGCCAACGTCACGCACGGGTTTTCGGCCTACACCACGGAAAGCGCCCTGCGCCAGAGCGTCCAGGCGGCGCCGCGCGCCCTCCCCGCCGTGCAACTGCAGGCCGCCGACGGCTCGATGCTGTCGCTGGGGGCCAGCGGGTCCAGGCGGCCAGCGGGTGCGGACGGGGTCGCCGCGCCAGGCCCCTGGCGGGTGGCCGGTTTCATGTACACGCGCTGTACGACGGTGTGCTCGGTGCAAGGCAGCGAGTTTGCGCAGCTGCAGCAACAATTGGCGCCCGCTATCGCCCAAGGCCAGGTGGAGCTGCTGAGTATCAGCTTCGATCCGGCGCACGATACGCCCGCGGCTCTGCGGCGCTGGCAACAGCGCTTTGCAGGCGGGGCTTCTGGTTGGGCTTCTGATGGAGCTTATGGCGGGGTTTCAGGCAGGGCTTCTCATGGAGCTTCTGGTGAGGCGGTGACCCGCCGAGCGCTGGATGGCTCACCTGCACCGGCTGACGCTGGCTGGCGCGTGGCGCGGCCGCTGGATGACGCGGACCTGGACGCTCTGCTGCGCGTGTTCGGCGTGAAGGCCATCGCGGACGGCCTGGGTGGCTATGAGCACAATGCCGCCTTCAATCTGATCGATCCCCAAGGGCGGCTGGTGGCCGTGCTGGACTGGCGTGATCCACAAGCGGCCGCGCAGCGCATCCGCAGTGCGTTGGCCAGCGAGCCAGGAGCAGGACGATGAGGCGCCAGGGCGAAACGGCGGACGAGACGGCTTGCGTCACGGGCGAGCTTCGTGCCACGGGCGGGCTCTGGACCAAGAGCCGGCTCCGCGCCACGGGTGAGCTCCGGGCCAAGAGCGGGTGGATCGGCGGCAGTTTGGGAGTGGGCTTGTGGCTATTGTTACTTTTGCCGGCGCTGCGGGTACCACTGGAATCGGACATGCGTTTGCACATGCTGGTCCAGCTGCCTTTGCTGGCCCTGGCCGGACTGTGGCTGGGGCAGGCCGTGCCGGCGCGCGTGCGGGCGCATCTGGCGCCATGGAATCATCAGGGCATCAGCGGGCTGGTGCTGGCAAGCGTGGTCATGACGGTATGGATGCTGCCGCTGGCGCTGGATGCGGCGCTGGACCAACCGTGGGTGACGGCCGCGAAGTTTCTGAGCCTGCCGCTCTTGCTGGGATTGCCCTGCGCGCTGAGTTGGCCGCAGGCTGGATTTCTGGTGCGTGGGGTGTTCGTGGTCGAGCTGATCGCGACTCTGTTTCGCACGGGCTGGCTGTACCTGGCTTCACCTACTCGGCTGTGCACCAGCTACCTGCTGGATGCGCAGCAGGCAACCGGGCAGGCGCTGCTGGTGGCTGGCGGGCTGCTGTTCGTGCTGGCCGCGGGGCGCCTGGTCTGGCGCCGCGATTCTTCTTGCGGGGTCACAAGGCCTGCTGCTCGTAGTACGCGCGCAGGCCATCTGCATCCAGAATCGTAAACTCGCGCCCACGGATCAGGATCAGGCCGCGCTCGCCAAGGTCGTGCAAGATGCGGGAAAAATGCTGCGGTGTGAGGTTCAGGCGCGAGGCGATGACCCCTTTGGCCATGGGCAGGCGCATGGGGACGTCTTCGAGCCCACCGGATTCGCGCAGGAGATAGGCGATGAGCCGCTGGCGCCCACTGCGCACGGTATAGGCGCCGAAGTCGCCCATCATCATGTACAGGTGCCGGCTCAAGCTGGCCACGAGATGTCGCGCCAATGCGGGATTTTGCTCCATTTGCTGAATGACCAGGTCGCGCCCCAAATAGAGGAGCTCGCTGGGGTCCAGGGCCTCGGCCGTGATGATGTAGTGGTGTTCCATGAACATCAGCGCTTCGCCAAAGCTGTCGCCCGGCTCGATGATGCGCATGATGCGTTCGAGCCCGGAAGCGGTCTCGTGGTAGAGCTTGATGCGCCCGCTGACCACAATATGCATGCCGTCGCACGGCTCGCCTCTGAGCGCGATGATTTCACCCCGGCGCGCGCGCGAGCGGTGAGCGCCCTCGATCAGGGGAGCCAGCAGATCGGGCGGAATGCCCTGAAAATAAGGGATCTGTACGAGCATGGTGCGGCAAGGCGAGAGGCATTCTGTATAGGATACGCCATTGGGTGCCCAAGCGGCAGGGCTGGTGACTGGGTGGGAGTGTAGTGCCGCGCGACGGCCAGGGCCTCGCCGGGCCGGGGCACGTGGCCAATACTCTTTTTAAAAAAATTTGTAGTGACGCTTTTCGACTGTCATAAATCAAAATAGCGTCACTACAAAAATATTTAAAAACATTATTCAGCGCCTGCGACAAGCGCCTGCGACAAGCGCCTGCGACAAGCGCCTGCGACAAGCGCCTGCGGCAAGCGCCTACGACACCCACCTGCGGCACGCACACATAGCGGGCATCACCCGGCGCCCACCACTGGGAGCGGATCCACAGTAGACAAATTCAGCCCAATGCATATTCAAACCCTATGGGAGGCCGGTACATTCATCACAGACGACACGAGAAGAAAACGATGCGACTTCCTACTTTTCACTTCGAAGTCAAGCTGACCACCATCGGCTGGAATCCAAATGCCGCCCCCGCGAAGCCACGCCGTCGCTCGCCGCGGTGGATGCTCGCAGTTGCGTGCGATACGGGCGTGAGTGCCCGCAACACCACGCAGCATCAAGTCTCGTTTGCCGAAGCCGAACTGGTCTTCTATGATCCGCATCGTATCCGTATTCTTGCCCGCCACCGGGACGACGCCGACCCATGGTGGGTCACCATCGGCTGGGCACAGGGCGTATTCCTGGCCGTGGCGTATCGGGTGATGCGCGATGGCACAATCCAAATCGTTTCTGCACGCAGGGTGAACGAAGATGAACGACGGCTTTATGCTGCAACATACCATTAACCTGAAGCGCCGCCCCCGCCTCGACAGCATGACGGCGGTCCGGCTGTATAACCTGCGCATGATGGCGGATGGCGATATCAAGTATTTCGATATCCCAGAGCTCGCGCACGAAAAAGGCTGGAGGCGGGTCGGCCTGCCGCACAAGAAACAGTCCATCACCCTGCGCGTGGACGCGGACGTGCTGGACTTTTTCAAATCCACGGGCCCCGGCTACCAGGGGCGCATGAACACAGTGCTACGGGCATTCGTCGAGGCTCAGGCCGAACAAGGCGTCATCGTCCGGTAGCTGGAAACCCCTCCCATAACCACCACAGAGCGCCGCGATTAAAGCTCGTTCTTCTCCAACCCCAGCGTCAGCCCATATAACCCAGCCAGCGTAACCGTATGGCGGCCAGCATCGTTCATATAGTCTGTATCGCCTATATGATCCATACGGCCCGCTGGGCTGCGAAGTGCGTCGATGAACTGTTGCGCCTGCGCATGCACGGCGGCGGCGTTGGTGCCTTCGATCAGGGCGTACCAGCCGTTCATGGGGCCCGCTGCATCATCATCGACAAAGGACTTGGACAACTCAGGGTGGCAGCGCACCCAGTGGGCGGCGATGATGTCGTTCTGTGTCACCGCGCGCGCCAGTAGCGCCTGTACACGCGCTTGCAACGGGTCGTCATCCGCCTTTGTGCCGTCATTGCCTGGCGCGACGGTGATGAAGGCCAGGAAGGCGCCGTGACCCTGGCCATGACTCTGCACGACGGTTGCGATGGCGCGTGAGCCAGTCTGAAAACGGGTCAGATAATGCTGCGTCCGCTCGGTGGGGTGAGAGATGGCCTGATGGTAGGCGGGGCCGGTGAACACGTTGACCGCACGCGTAGTGCAGATCGCCAGGTACCGATCGGTGCCTTCCAGGGCGCGATAGCGTCGCCCGCTGACAAAGCCATCGATGCGTACGCGCTCGGGCAGGTGTTCCTTGTCGAACCATTCATTGAAACCTGGCTCATCGTCGGCGGCGACGTTGATGCGCGTAATGTGCAGTCCGAAACCGGGCAATGGCATAGAGCGCTCCTATTTCATGGGTGCAGAATCATGGGTGCAGAAATTCGCAGACCGGTACCTTGCAAGGGTTCACAGGCCAGTATCCCGCAGGGGTTCATAGGCCAGCACTTTGCCGGGGTTCAGGATATTGAGCGGATCCAGCGCCTTCTTGATGGCGCGCATCATAGCGATGCTGCCGGGGCCGGCTTCGTTCACCAGAAAGTCGATCTTGTGCAGGCCGATGCCGTGCTCGCCGGTGCAGGTGCCCTGCATGTCCAGGGCCATGTGGACCAGGTCGTGGTTCAGTGCCTCAGCGCGCGCCAGTTGGTCGGGGTCATCCGGATGCACGAGATAACCCATGTGAAAATTGCCGTCGCCGACGTGGCCGACCAGATAATACGGTATGCCGCTTTCATCGGCTTTCTTTACGGTGATCGTCACTGCTTCGGCCAGCCGCGAGATGGGCACGCAGATGTCGGTGGTGACGCTGCGCGTGCCCGGGTGGTTGGCCAGGCCGGCAAAATGCGCATGATGGCGGGCTGTCCAGAGCCGGGTGCGCGCCTCGGGGGTGCTGGCCCATTCGAAGTCCGAGCCCCCATGCTGCGCGGCGATCTCCTGGACCTGTTCGACCTGCTCCAGCACCCCTGTGGGGCTGCCATGGAACTCGAGCAGCAGCAGGGGCTTTTCGGCCAGGCCGATCTTGCTGTACTGATTCACCATGTGCACCGTATAGGCATCGATGAGCTCGGAGCGCGCGATGGGGATGCCGGCCTGGATGATTTCGATCACGCTGCGCACGGCGCTTTCGATGTCGGGAAACGAGCAGGTGGCGGCCATGATGGCTTCGGGCAGCGGGTGGATGCGCAAGGTGATTTCGGTGAACACGGCCAGGGTGCCCTCGCTGCCCACCAGCAGGTGGGTGAGGTCATAGCCGGCGCTGGTCTTGTTGGCGCGCGTACCGGTGTGCACCAGTTCGCCGGTCGTATCGACGGCCTGCAGTGCGAGCACGTTCTCGCGCATGGTGCCGTAGCGCACCGCGGTGGTGCCGCTGGCGCTGGTCGAGGCCATGCCGCCCAGGGTCGCGTTGGCCCCCGGGTCGATGGGGAAGAAAAACCCCTGGTCCCGCAGCTCGTGATTCAGCTGCTCGCGCGTGACGCCGGGCTGTACGGTGACGGTCATGTCTTCGGTGTGGATGTCGAGGATGCGGTTCATCTGCGACAGATCCAGCGACAGCCCGCCGTGGACGGCCAGGATCTGGCCCTCGACGGATGAGCCTACCCCGTAGGGGATGAGCGGCACGCGGTACTGTGTGCACAGACGCATGGCGTCCTGGACGTCGGCCGTGTCGCGTGCAAAGACCACGCCGTTGGGCGGCATGCTGGCAAACGGGGATTCATCGCGTCCATGCTGTTCGAGCACCGAACGGTTGTCTGAATATTGCTCGCCGAACCGGGCCTGCAGCGCCTCGACGAAGGCGACGGGCAAGTCCAGCTGAATGGGTTTGAGGGAGGCTGTCGTATACATGGAACAGGGTGTTTTCTCGGTTTTTCAATTTTTCAGTCTTTCGGCCTTTGGAGCTTGCAACCTTTCTGGCTTGCAACCTTTCTGGCTTGCAACCTTTGGGGCTTGCAACAAAGAGCGAAGAGCACGGGCTGACGGTGTTTTCAGGGCAGGTCCTTGAACGTCACCCAACCGGTGCCTGCGAGCCAGCCGCAATCCACCGGCAGGGTGATGCCGGTGATGGCGCTGGCGTCGTCGGACAGCAGGAAGCGCGCGGTCCGGGCGACTTCGTCCGTGCTCACGAAGCGCTTCATCGGCACGAACGACAGAACCCGCGTGCTGTCGCGCTGGCCGCTGTCGATCTGCTGCTGCAGGCCCTTGGTGAGCGTGAAGCCCGGGGCGATGGCGTTGATGCGCACGCCGCCCGGAGCGGCCGACACGGCCAGGCCGCTGACCAGGCTGTTGAGCGCGGCCTTCGCGGGCGCGTAGGCCAGCAGCGGCGAGCTGCGGTAGGCCATGATGGAGGACACCACCAGGATGGCCCCCTGCCCGGCGGCCCGCATGGGTTCGAGCCATACTTTGCAAGCGTGGTAGGTGCCGTCGTAGTTGATGCGCCAGACGCGCTCGTGCAAAGCCAGGTCGAAGTCGCGGATGTCCTCGACCGGCTGCAGGATGCCGGCCGCCGTCACCAGGAACCGGGCCGTGATCCCGCGCTGCGCCAAGTCGTCCTGCACGGCCTGCAGCGCGCCGATCTGCGATACGTCGGCCTGATAGCACAGGCACTGCACGCCCAAGGCATCGAATTCGCCCCGCAAGGCGTCGAAAGCATGGTCGTGGAGGTCCACGATGACCAGGTGCGCGCCCTGCCGGGCCAGGTCCTGGGCAATTGCCAGGCCGATGCCGCTGGCGCCTCCGGTGATGAGGGCCCATTGATTGTTCATGGGATGTTCGCCTCCTGTATGTATTGCTGTCACTGTCTTATTGTCACTGTCTTGTTGTCATGGATCAGGCGTCCGGGCCGTCCGTGGGCGACAGCATCTGCCGCAGCAGCAGCATGACCCAGATCACCAGGCCCAGCACGATGATGACGCGCGCGGGCCAGATCGGCACCATGGCGACTCCGAACCGGTACTCTTCGATCTCGATGGATTGCAGGGCCTTGAGGACGTTGGCGACGATCATCCAGGCCAGCGCGAGTACGCCCACCCCCAGGCCGATGCGCCGGATCAGCGCTTCGCCGCGGGTCTTCAGGCGTGTGACGAACAGGTCCACCCCCACGTGGTTGCCGCAAATCTGCGCGTAGCCCAGGCCCAGGAAGATGCCGCCCACCAGAAAGACCTCGGAGTATTCGATGATCCCGTAGATGGTCGCCTGCGGCACGAAGCGCCCGATGACCGACGAGATCATGACCACCAGGATGCCGCAGATCAGAAAACAGCCCAGCACCGCGGCACTAAATGCCACGGTGCGGGCCAGCCGGTCGAAGCGCGGGAAACGCGTGCGCATGTCACTCTACGCAGTCACGTTCGCCGCTGACGTAGCTGGAGGCCTGGTCATACTTGTGGTATACGGCCAGGTATTCGGCCAGGAAATCGTCGATCTCCTGCTCGGACAGGCCCGCCTTGGCGGTCTGTGCTTTCCAGATGCCCAGCACGCTGTCGCCGATCGCATCCTTGTACTGCTTCTTGGCCTCATCCGACCAGACGACGATCGTGCCTTTTTGCTCTTGGATTTTCTTGCAGGATTCGAGCGTGGTGGTCTTGAGCGAGTTCATGGCCACGCCCTGGTAGCTGGCCACGATGGCGTCGATCTTGTCTTTCTGCGCCTGGCTGAGGCCGTCCCAAATTTTCTTGGTCATCAGCAGGACGCCCATGTTGTACAGGCCCATGCCGGTATCGGCGGTGTACGGGGCCACTTCGGGCAGCGACATGACGACCGCGGCATCGAACGGCACCGAGGTATAGCCGTCGATCACCCCGGTATCCAGCGACTGGTAGATCTCCGGCGCGGTGAGCGCAATGGGCAGGGCCTTGATCTCTTTGAGCGTGGCCGTCTGCAGCGCGGCGGCGCGGATCTTTTTGCCGACCAGGCCCGCGATGTCGGTGATCTTTTCGCGCGACCCCAGAACGGTGGGGTTCAGCGGCACGAAGCTGACGATATGCACGCCGGCTTTGTCGTACTCTTCTTTGAACTTCTTGTTCGTCTGGTACAGCTCTGCGTAGGTCTGCACGGCCGCTTCGGCGTTGGTGCCCATAAAGGGCACGCTGGCCAGCTGCGACAGCGGCAGCTGGCGCGGGAAATACAGGATGGAGATGAAGCCGAGGTCGGCGCGTCCGTCAGCCACGCCCGACAGAATGTCGGTCGCCGACAGCAGGGATTCTTGGTAATAGCCCTTGACGTTGGCGATGCCCTGCTCTTTCAGCGGCTGGAACAGGCCGGGCTCCCAGCCCCGGGCGTATGAGGTCGTGGGTTGCTGGTATTCGGCAAATTTCCAGTTGAACGGCTTGGCATCGGCCCATGCCGCCGAGCAGGCCAGGGCGAGCCCGGCCGCCACGGCCCCCAGTACCGACAGCCGCGCCCGGTGGACGCGCCTTGTGGGCATTTGCGGCCTCGCGGGCGTCTGCGGCCTCGTGGACATCTGCGTGATGCCCGATTCCAGATTTCTGGCTTTCATTTTTCTTGTCTCCTTCATGGTTATGCTCCTATCAGGGTTAATGCATGTGTTGCGGCAGCCACAGGACGATTTCCGGAAAGGCAAAGAACAGCAACACGGCAATGATCTGCAGTGGCAGCAGCAGGAAAATCCCCTTGAAGGCCTTTTCGAGCGTCACGCCCGGCGTGCCGGCCACCACGAACACATTCAGCCCCACGGGCGGTGTGACCAGCCCGATTTCGATCATCTGCACGAGCAGGATGCCAAACCAGATACCGCTGAAGCCCAGGGCCTTGATCACCGGATGGGCGAGCGGCACGATGATCAGCAGAATGGATACCGGGTCCAGAAACATCCCCAGCGGGATCATGGCCAGCAGCAACAGCCCGACAATCACTTTGGGATCCAGCGGCAGGGCCGCGACCCACTCGGCAAACTGCGAGGGGATGTCGATGCTAACCAGGAAATACGTGAAAACCGAGGCCCCCACCAGAATGGCGAAGATGAAGCTGGTGGTCGCCGTGGTCTCGGCAAAAGCGCCCGCCGCCTTGCGCCAGACATCGCGCGCCGGCAGCCGCGTGAGCTCGAGCGCGAGGATCACCATGCCCGCCAGAGCGCCCACGGCCGCCGCTTCGTTCACGGTGACGATCCCGGTATAAATCCCGCCGACTACCACCAGGAACAACAGCATGCCTTCGATGGCGCCCACCCACGGCGAGCGCTGGGGCTGGGCGCCCGCCCCCGGGCTGGCAGCGGCTGCGGTGGATGCGGTGGCGGCGGCGGTGGTGGCGGCCACGGCCGCAGCGGCGGCTTCGACGTCCGTGGTGGCGGCGGCGATCGGAGTGGCTATGGTGGATGCACTGGATGCAGTGGCCGCAGCGGGCTCAGGGGTGCCGGCATGGCGGGTGAAGCGCGCGATGACCATGACGCCTACGGCGAGGATGATGGCCGACACCACGCCGGGTACGATGCCTGCGATGAGCAGGCTGCCGATGGATTCTTCGGCCATGATGCCGTAGAGCACCAGGATGATGCTGGGCGGGATCATCACGCTGAGCGTACCGGCCACGGCGACGATGCCGGATGCCAGTTCGGTAGAGTAGCGGTATTTGATCATTTCGTGGATCGAGACCCGCCCGATGGTCGAGGCCGCGGCCACACTGGAGCCTGATACCGCTCCGAACGCCGCGCAGGCGGCGATGGTGGCTACGCCCAGCCCGCCCGGGATTTTCCGGAACAGCCGGTCTGCGATACGGAACATGTCTTCGGCGATGCGCGCCTTTTCGGCTGCGATCCCCATGAGCAGGAACATGGGGATGACCACCAGCGCGATCTTGGCGGTCGCCTGGTAGGGCAAGGCCCCGAGCGTGGTGCTGGTGATGTCCAGGCCGCTGCTGAGCACCAGGCCTACAATGCCGGATACCAGCAGGCCCAAGGCGACGGGCGCCCCGGTCATGAGCATGAGCAGCAGGACCAGAGTGGCGATTTCCAGCAACAGGATATTACTCATGCGTCAAACCTGCTAAAACTGTACGTTCAGTATAGCAAACACGCTGTCCGCAGAGGCAAGCCATGAATCGAAAAAAACGAGAGGGAACCAGGCCTTCGCCAGGCCGGCCCCGCAGCCGGGCCGCCGAAACGGCGATCCTGGACGCGGCCTACCATCTGTTGGCCGAGCGGGGCCTGAAAAAGGCGACTGTCGAGGCCATTGCCGCCGAGGCCAAGGTCAGCAAGGCCACCATCTACAAATGGTGGACGGGCCGGGCGGCCGTGCTCATGTCGGCATTCCTGCGCGAAGCACGCCACGCGCTGCCCTACCCGACGGCGCTGAACGCTGCCGAAATCGAGCGCTGCCTGATGGCCATGGCCCACCAGTTTCGCGGCCCCATCGGCCAGATGATGGCGGCCATCATCGCCGAAGGCCAGGTCAGTGAAGACTTTTCCCACGAGTTCTGCCAAGGGTACATCAACGCGCGGCGCGCAGACGGCGTCCAGCTGGTGCAGCAGGGGATCGACCTGGGGATCCTGCGCCCCGGCAACCCGCACACTATCCTGGATCTGCTCTATGCGCCGCTGTATTACCGGCTGCTGGTGAAGCACCAGCCGATCACCGACGCGTTCGTGACTGAGTACGTGGGACTGGTCCTGAAGGGGGTGTTGGCAGACGACGAAACGTAGCTACAAGCGAGGTGCCAGGCGACGTACCATGAAGGTTTCTCAGAAAATTTGTAGTGACGCTTTTCGACTGTCATAAATCAAAATAGCGTCACTACAAAAATATCTAAAAACATTATTCAGCGCCCGCAGCGCCTGCGG
The DNA here is from genome assembly GCF_041675725.1 of Castellaniella sp. Lineage (GTDB taxonomy): Bacteria > Pseudomonadota > Gammaproteobacteria > Burkholderiales > Burkholderiaceae_B > Castellaniella. The sequence continues at coordinate 15,840 of NZ_JBAYTI010000048.1, forward strand.
CGCGTCGCCCATCATAAATGTAGTGACGGAATTCTGGGCCATGCCAGCCAAAACACGTCACTACAAAAATTTAAAAATACCTGCTGCCCCCGCACCTGCTGCCACCCGCTCCTGCTGCTACCCGCACCTGCTGCTACCCGCGCGCCCTACCGCGCCCTACCCGCCCTACCCTATGCCGCCCTCGCCTTATGCGCCGCCTCCGGCCGCTTCGACCGCCTCGACCGCTTCGCCCTCTTGCGCGTGCGGGGCGTCGCGCGAAGCGCCGTTGAAGAACAGGTTCAGCAGCACGGCGGCGATCGAGGTCAGCAAAATACCGGATTCGATCAGCGGGTGGATGGACGCCGGCATCCACTGCCGGAACTGCGGCGCCACCACGGGGATCATGCCCACGCCGATGGAGATCGCAACGATCATGGCGTTGTTGCGGTTGCGGGTGAAGTCCACCGAACCCAGGATGCGGATGCCCGTGGCGGTGACCATGCCGAACATGACGATGCCGGCGCCCCCCAGAACCACGGTGGGCAGGGATTCGACCAGCGCAGCCAATTTGGGCAGCAGGCCCAGGATGAGCAGGATGACGCCGCTGGCCACGCAGACGTAACGGCTGCGCACGCCCGTCACGGCCACCAGGCCGACGTTCTGCGAGAAGCTGGAATACGGGAAGGTATTGAAGATGCCGCCGATCAGCGTACCCAGGCCGTCGGTGCGCAGGCCGCGGGCCAGGTCTTTCTGGCCGATCTTCTTGCCGGTCATCTCGCCCAGGGCCAGAAACATGCCGGTGGATTCGATGAGGATCACGATCATCACCAGCACCATCGTCAGAATCATCCAGAAATCGAACTTGGGCATGCCGAAATGAAACGGCAGCACCACGTCCACCCAATCGGCGCGCGCCACCTTTTCGAACGTCATCATGCCCATCAGGCTGGTGATGACGGCCCCGACGACGATGCCCAGCAACACGGCGATGTTCGCCAGGAAGCCCTTGCAGAATTTGGCGATCAGCAGGATGGACACCAGCACGATGCCGGCGATGCCCACGCCGGTGAGATCCGCATAACGCGGGTTGGGCACAGTGGGCAGGATGGCCAGGCCCTGGGGCACATCGGGCAGCGGCGAGCCGGGCGCCCCGGCGGCGGCGCGGATTTCTTTCAGCCAGTTCATGTAGTTGGGGTCGACCAGCGCCGGCGCGGTGGGCCCCACGGGGTTGCCGAAGATCCAGTTGATGCCCACGCGCATGAGCGTGATGCCGATGATGGCGATGATGGTGCCGGTGACCACGGGCGGAAAGAAGCGCAGCAGCTTGCTGACCCAAGGTGCGATGAGAATGGTGATGATGCCGGCCGCGATGATGGTGCCAAACAGCAGCTGGGCGCCTTCGTGGCCCTGCGCGGTGTTGGCGATGTGGATCATGGGGCCCACGGGGGCGAAACTGACGCCCATGATGACGGGCAGCTTGATGCCGAACCACTGGGTAGCGCCCAAGGACTGGATGATGGTGGCGATGCCGCAGGCGAACAGGTCGGCCGCGATCAGCAGGGAGACCTCGTGGGCATCCAGGTTCAGGGCGCGGCCGATGATGAGCGGCACGGCCACCGCGCCGGCGTACATAACGAGCACGTGCTGCAGGCCTAGGGCGGTGAGTTGGCCGAACGGCAGCATTTCGTCGACGGGCGCGACGGTTTGGCTCATGGTGCGTCTCCGGTTTTTGCTTCAGCGGTTTTTGCTTCGGCGGTTTTTGCTTTCGCCTTACTCTACCGGTTGCGCCCAGGCCAGCGCATGCAATTTCCGTGATAACGACTATATTGGATTGGATATGCCGCCAGCCGATGCCGCCAGCCGATCCCGCGAACCGATACCGACGGCTGGACGGGTCGCTGGACGGCGGCTGGATAGGCCGCTGTCAGTCGGTCATTTATTTGAACCGATCGAGGCCATGGGATCCCCGGCCTTGACCATACGCTTCGCGGTGTACTGAAGCACCAGTTCGCCCTTCTGATTGATGACGTCGTTCAGGGCCGACACGATGCCGCGATCCTGCCGGGATGTCAGGCGCGCCGATTGCACCAGGCATTCGACATGAATGGTGTCGCCCGCGAATACCGGCCGTTTCACCTCGAGTTCCATACCCAGGAACGCCAGGCCGGTATGCTGCATCACGGATTGCATCAGCAAGCCTTCGGCAAAACTGTAGACCAGCCCGCCGGGTGCCAGGCGGCCCTTGATGAGCGAATGGTGTTCGAGATAATCCAGATTGGTGAACAGGACTTCCAGCATCCCCGTAACACAGACGAAATTGGTAATGTCGGCCTCGGTGATGGTTCGCCCTATGGTGCGAAACCGGCGCCCAACCGTCCACCCTTCGAAAGGAATGCCCAGGCCGACTGTTTCCAGTGCGTTGGACTCATCCGCTGTACTCATTTTGCCCCCTTGAAAACTCATTGGTTCATCGATGGTTCATCGATGTGCATCGATAGTATAGGCAACTGAATCAACGCTCAACCGCCCGCCGGGTTCAGCGCGGCGCGATGTGTGCAAACGCCACCTGGACGTGCTGGGGCCGGCCCAGGATCTCCAGCAGCAAGGTCACACGATCCCTGGAGACCGATTGCACCAGGGCCTCCAGCCCGGCAAAGGCCGGATCCAGCAGGCGCACGGCCATGCCGGGCGCGTACGGGCTGATGGCATCCAGGGGCGCCATGTTGCGCCAGGCCTCGGCCTGGCGGATGGCCTCGACGGCGGCATCGGCCAGCAGCGCGGGCTGGTGCCCGAACAGAACCAGGCGGCTGACCCCCACGGTGGAGCGCACCACCGCCAGCGACTGCGTGGCGCGCGTGGGGCGCAGGAACAGATAGCGCGGGAACATCGGCTCGAAGGTGGTGAGCGGCTGGCTGCGGGTACGCAGACTGCCAGCGCGCGAACCGCCAGCGCGCGAATCACCGGTACGCGGGCCGCCTGCGCCCAGCCCGGCGCCCGAGTCGCCAGCACGCGCACCGCGTCCGCGTGTTGGTCGGGCGAAAACCCGGAACAGCGGCAGGTAGACCTCGAAGGCCTGGCGCTCGAGCTGCTCCAGGGCGACGCGCTCCTGCCGGGGCTTACTGTGAACAACGTACCAGGCGGTGGGCAATGTCGACATCGGGTTCTCTACATCGGGGCACCCCGGCACGGTGACCGGAGCGCCTGCGCTCAGCGCGGGGGCTGGCGCAACTGCTGGATCCAGTAGCAAGTGGACTGGTCGTGGGGACCGCCGCGGGTGCCGCTGCGGGTGCTCTCGCTGCGGGTGCTCTCGCCGCGGGTGCTCTCGCTGCGGATGCTCTCGTCGGAGGCGCTCTCGTGGGAGGTGCTCTCGTGGGAGGTGCTCTCGTGGTAGGCACTCTCGTCATCCGGCCGGGCCAACGCGGCGATGATGTGATCGGCCAGGCCCTTGCCGTATTCGACGCCCCATTGGTCGAAAGGATCGATGCCCCAAAGCACGCCCTGGGTGAAGACACGGTGCTCGTACAGGGCAAGCAGCGCCCCCAGGGCGTAGGGTGTCAGGCGCGGCAGCACGATCAGGTGGCTGGGGCGTCCGCCGGCGTGCACGCGGTGCGGCGCCAGGCGGGCGGCCTCGGCGGCGTCCAGCCCTTCGGCGCGGCACTCGGCCAGCGCCTGGGCCAGGGTCTTGCCCTGCATCAGGGCTTCGCGCTGCGCCAGGCAGTTGGCCACCAGCTGGCGGTGGTGCGCCGGCCACTGGTGGTCGGCGCTGCGGCAGAAGATGAAATCCACCGGAGCGCCGTCGCTGCCCTGGTGCAGCCACTGAAAGAAGGTGTGCTGCGCATCGGTGCCGGGCATGCCCCAGACGGCTGGGCCGGTGGGCACGCCCACGGGGCGGCCGGCGGTGTCCACCGACTTGCCCAGGGATTCCATGTCGAGCTGCTGCACGTAGGGCACCAGGTAGGCCAGGCGCGAGTCGTACGGGGCGATGTTGAGCGAGCCCTGGCCCAGCACGCTGCGGTTGACGACGCCGGACAGGGCCATGCGCACGGGCGCGTTGCTGGCCAGCGGCGCCTGGGCGAAGTGCTCGTCCATGGCGGCCGCGCCCATGCGCAGACCGGCCAATACTTCGCTGCCCACGGCCAGGGCGGTGGTGACACTGACGGCAGACCAGATCGAGAAGCGCCCGCCGACCCAGTCCCAGAGCCGGAAGATGCGGGCCTCGGGCACGCCCCAGGCCAGGGCGCGGTCGAGGCGGGCCGTGACGGCGACCAGGTGCTCGGCGGGGTCCAGGCCGGCGGCCTGCAGCCATTCGCGCGCGCGGGCGCCATTTTCCAGGGTTTCGGCGGTGCCGAAGGATTTGCTGGCCAGCACGACCAGCGTGTGGCGCGGATCCAGCCCGGCCAGGCCGCCCTCGATGGCGTGGCCGTCGATGTTGGAGACGAAGCGCACGTCGCGCCAGGTGCCGGCATAGCCGAAGGCCGAGACGGCCAGGCGCACGCCCCACACGGAGCCGCCGATGCCGATGTGCACGATATGGCGCCAGCGCCGCTCGGTGTCGGCGCGGCGCACGAAACTGTCGAGCCGCTCGCGCTCTTCGAACGGCGCCTGGGCGGCGGGGTGGCCGGCCATGGCGCGCGGCAGCGAGGGCGTGCGCAACAGGCTGTGCCAGGCGGCGCGGCCTTCGGTGCAGTTGACCACGTCGCCCGCCAGCAGGCGCGCGCGCGCCGGCTCGAAGCCACGGGCGGCGAGCAGACCCAGCCCGGCAGCCATGAGCGCATCGGAATAGGGTTGGCCACTGGCGTCCAGCGTGAGCCCGGGGGCTTCGATCAGGTCGAGCCGCGCCGGTTGGGGCGCGGCCTGCCGGGCGGCCTGAACGAAGGCGCGCCATTCGGGAAGATCGGCCAGAGGGCGCTGCGGGGCCGGGAAGGGCACCGCCATCAGCAGCGCTCGTAGATGCCGGCCGCGCCCATGCCGGTGCCCTCGCACATGGTGACCATGCCGTAGCGCAGGTTTCGGCGGCGCAGAGCGTGGATGGTGGTGGCCGAGCGGATGGCGCCGGTGGCCCCCAGGGGATGGCCCAGTGCAATGGCGCCGCCCATGGGGTTGACGATGGTTTCGTCTAGACCCAGATCGCGGATCACGGCCAGCGATTGCGCGGCAAAGGCTT
>NZ_JBAYTI010000049.1:0-20924 GCF_041675725.1 Castellaniella sp.
CCCGGATGGCGTCGACCGATTCGGGGTTGACCAGCGTGCTGAGATCGCCGGCATCCAGATCGAGCAAGGCGGCGCGCACGACCCGACGCATGATTTTCATGTTGCGCGTGCGCGGCAGGTCGGTGGCGAAGACCACGCCACCGGGCCGAAACGCCTTGCCCAGCCCCGTGGCCACCGCATCGGACAGCGTCGCCACGGCAGCGGCCCGGTCGATATCCGGTTTGGGCACGCAGACGCACAGGACCGCCGTGCCCTTGATGGGATCCGGCACCCCCACCACCGCCGCGTCCAGCAGCAACCCGGTATCGACCAGCAAAGCCTCGATTTCGGACGGGCCCACCCGCTTGCCGGCAATCTTCAACGTATCGTCCGAGCGGCCATGCACGTACCACATGCCGTCGGCATCGCGGCTGGCAAAATCGCCGTGGGCCCAGACGTTGGGCCAGCGCGACCAATAGCTTTGCAGATAGCGCTCGCGATCGTGCCAAAGCCCGCGCGTGAGCCCGATGCTGGGCGACCGCATGACCAGCTCGCCGGTCACCCCGGGGCCCACCGAGACGCCATCGGCATCGACCACGTCGGCCCCCGTACCTGGAACAGGCCCGGCAAAGGCGCAGGGCTTGAGAGGATGGATCACCGTGCCCGTCAGAATGCCGCCCATTTCGGTGCCGCCGGAAAAATTCAGCAGCGGCACGCGTCGCCGGCCGATCTGCCTGAAGGCCCACGACCAGGCCTCGAGTGTCCAAGGCTCGCCCGTGGACACCATCACGCGCAGGCAGGTCAGGTCGCGTTTCGCCAGCACATCCTGGGGCAAGGACATGGACAGGCGCGCGATCGTCGGGGCCAGGCCCAGATAGCTGACCCGATGGCGTTCCACCAATTGCCACAAGCGGTCGGGCTGCGGATAATTGGGCGCGCCCTCGGCCAATACCACCGTGGCCCCCACCAGCAGGCCACCGAAGACGAGCATCGGCCCGACCAGCCAGCCCATGTCGGACATCCACAGGAACCGGTCCTCGGGCTTCAGATCCATGCACAAGGCCAGGTCGAGCGCGGTCTTGACGGGAAAACCGCAGTGCGTGTGCACCACGCCCTTGGGCTTGCCGCTGGTGCCCGAGGTGAACACCAGCAGGAAGGGGTCGTCGGCCGGCATGGCCTCGGTGGGTACGGCGTCGACTTCGGACGGCGCGCCGGCGCAGAGTTCATCCCACCAATAGTCGCGCCCGGCCTGCCAGCCATGGGCCGTGGCCAGGTGCTGAAGCACGACGACGTGCCGCACCTGCGGGCAGTGTTCGAGTGCCGCATCGACCACCGCCTTGGCGCCCACCGGCCGGCCGCGGCGCAATGACCCATCGACCGTGATGACCGCCTTCGCCCGGCCATCGTTCAGGCGCTGGACGACGGCCTCGGTGCCGAACCCGGAAAACATGGGCAGCACGATCGCGCCGATCTTCGCGGCGGCCAGCATCGCCACGGCCGCCTGCGGCAGATTGGGCAGATACATCCCGATCACGTCGCCGCGCCCCAGGCCAAGACTGCGCAGACCCCAGGCCAGGCGGCAGGTTTCCCGGTCGAGATCGGCAAAGCGCCACTGGGACGTGACCCCGTCTTCGCCCTCCCAGACCAGCGCGAGGGCGTCCGAGCGCGGCGTGCCACGCCATCGGTCGAGGCAGTTGAGCACCACGTTGGTGCGCCCGCCCACGCACCAGCGCGCAAACGGCAGCCCGTCGCTCAGGTCGAGCACCTGTTCGTAGGGCCGCTCGAAGCGGTAATCGAGAAAACGGATCAGGCCTTCGTTGAACCACGCCGGATCGGCGTCGGCGCGCCGATTGAGCGATTCGAAAGAGTCGACGCCCAGCGCGCGCATGAAGCGCGTCAGATTGGCGGCCTCGAGGGTGGCGGCATCCGGCCGCCAGACGACGTCAGCCGGGGAAACAGAGTCTGCGTGCATGATTTTCCAGCCCTCCTGATAAAGACAATGAGCCGCCTCGCGCAGGTCTGGCAGCCCCACTGGCGCGGCGTCGCTTCACGGCGCCCCCGCCGGCCGATGCGCCAGCGCCACCAGGGCTTCGCCGGCGATCTTGCGTTCGCCGTCCTGGTCTGTCGCCTGCACCGCCAGGCGTGCACACTGCATGCCATCCCGCTCGAATGTCTCGAGCACGCGCCCGGAACACGAGAGCGCGTCACCCACGTGCGTGATGGCCAGAAAACGCACCTTGAAGTCCAGCAGGCGCGACTGCGGCGCCCAATCGGTGAGCAGCCGCGCCAGCCATGCCATGCCCAGCATGCCCTGGGCAAAGACATCCGGCAGCCCGGCCCGTTGCGCAAAATCGATATCCAGGTGGATCGGATTGTGATCCCCCGAGGCGCCGGCAAACAGCGCCAATGCGCTGCGGTCTACGGGCGGCAGATGCAGGGGCGGGAGTTCGTCGCCGACCCGCACGGCTCCGGGTGCAAGTGTCGTGTCCATGGGCGGTTCATCCTGGTTCATCGCGTGGTCCATCGTGGCCATCCCCGTTCAATGGCGCCACACCAGCACGGTGCGCCACTCGGCCACGAGCTGTCCGTGCTGATCGGTCGCGCGCGAGGCCAGGCGCACGAATTCGAGTGCGCCCGCCTTCTTGGCGTAGATGTCGTCGACCCGCGTGCGCACGGTGACGGTATCCCCGACGCACGCCACCCTATGATAGGTGAACCCTTGCTCGGCATGCAGGAGCTGGCCCAACGGGACCTTCATGTCGCTGAACAGCTGGTAGAAGGCCCCCGAGTCGTAATCGGCGGCAAACAGGAACGTGGGCGGCGCCGGCAGATCCGCATAACCGGCCGCGCGCGCCGCCACCGGATCGCGGTAGACCGGGTCGGTCTGCCCGGTCGCCTTGGCAAAAAACTGCAGGCGCGTACGCTCGATGGGCAGCACCGAGGGCGCCAGCTCATGGCCGATCCATTGAGGGTCAATCATGTGGGTCGCCTGCCTCCTTAGTGTCCGTCGATGCGCAGCGCCAGCTTGCCGAACTGCGTACCCGATTCGAGATGATCGAGGGCCGCATGCAGCGCGTCCAGCGGATATTCGCGATCGATGACCGGGCGCAGGCCGGCCCGCCCGACAAAGCCGAGCATATCGCGGAATTCAGCCAGGGTGCCCAGGCTGGAGCCGAAGATCTGCAGCTGGCGCACGAAGATGCGGCGCAAATCGGCCCCGGGCTGGTCGCCCGAGGTGGCGCCGCACGTGACCAGACGCCCGCCACGCCCCAAGGATCTCATGGCCAGGGGCCAGACGGCCTCGCCCACGTTCTCGAACACCACGTCGGCGCCGCGCCCGTCCGTGTAGGCCATGACCTCGCGCACCACATCGCCGCTGTGGCTGTTGACGACGTGATCGGCGCCCTGCGCCCGGGCGCGCTCGAGCTTGCCATCATCGCGCGACGTGGCAATGACGCGCGCACCGACCGCCTTGGCCAGCTGTAGGGCGGCGAGCGACACGCCGCCGCCGACGCCGAAGACCAGTACGGTTTCCCACGGCTGCAGGCGGGCCTTGGTAAACAGCATGCGCCACGCGGTCAGGTGGTTGACCCCCAGGGCCGCCGCCTCGGCCCAGTTCAAGTGCGCCGGCTTGGGGAAGACCTGCGTGGCCGGCACGTGAATCCACTGCGCGAACGTGCCGTTGCGGTGCTCGCCCAGAAACTGGATCCGGGTGCACAGCACGGTTTGGCCCCGCTCGCAGTACTCGCAGCGCCCGCAGGCAACCCCGGGATGGATGACCACTTCTTGGCCCGGCCGCAGCACGGGATCGGCGGCATCGACCTCTTCGACCACCCCCGAGGCGTCCAGCCCCAGGATCTGCGGCAGCTGGTGCGTAATGCCCGCCCCGCTGTTGCGCATGTACAGGTCCACCTGGTTGAGCGTGGCCGCGTGCACGCGCACCCGGACTTCGCCCGGCGCCCGCGGGGGCAGGGTGTAGTTCTGGATCTTGACGACTTCGTTGCCGCCATGCCCGGTGATGAATGCCGCTTTCATGTGCTGGTCCCGGAAAAATCGTGCAGGATTTCGCGCAGTTTGAATTTCTGGATCTTTCCCGAGGGCGTGGTGGGCATGTCCTCGCGGATCACGAGGTGCTCGGGAATGTACTGCATGGCGACCTTCTGCTCTTTGAGAAAATCGACGATCATGGGTAAATCGATGCGTTCGCCCGGCTTGGGCACCACGACCGCGCAGGCCCGTTCGCCCAGGCGCTCGTCGGGCACCGCGACGATGGCCACCATGGCCACGGCCGGATGCCGATACAGCAGCGACTCGATCTCGACCACCGGAATGTTTTCGCCGCCGCGGATGATGACGTCCTTGCTGCGGCCCGTGATACGGACGTAGCCGCGCGCATCGACGCGCGCCGTGTCACCGGTATCGAACCAGTCTTCGTCATCGGTCGCATTGAGCTGCGGGCGCTTGAGATACCCGCAGAAGTTCGAACAGGCGCGCAGGAGCAGCTTGCCGGACTCGCCCACCGGCATTTCCTGACCGTCCTCATCCAGGATGCGGACCTCGACGCCGGGCAACGGCGTGCCATCGGTGTGGACCGAGCGCTCGTCGTCGTCTTCGGGCAAGGTCGTGGTCACGGCGCCGTTCTCGGTCATGCCCCAGGCCGATATGATCTTGATCCCCAGGGCCGTGCGCGCTTGTTCGACCAGCGGCCCCGGGATGGGGGCGCCGGCGCACAGGAAGGTCCGCAGCGTGGGCGCGCCCGCGCCGCCCGCCTGGATTTCTTCGGCCACCGTACGCGACAGATCGGTCAGGAACGGGGTCGAGGCCATGGTGAACGTGACCTGTTCGGCGCGGATCAGCTCGACCGCCTTTTTCGGTTGCCAGATGTCTTGCAGCACGGCGCTTGCCTGCAGCATGATGGGCATCATCAAGCCGTACATGAAGCCTGTTTGATGCGCCATGGGCGAGGCCATGAGGATCACGTCTTCGTCCGTCAGGTGCAAGCGCTGGCAATAGGGGATGATGTTCGACATCAGGCTGTTGGCCGTATGCATCACCCCTTTGGGTTCGCCGGTGGTGCCCGAGGTGTAGATCAGCTGCGTGATGTCGTCGGGCGTGGGGCGGCTGCGCGTGAGAATCGCTTGGGCGTCGGGTTCGTTTTCCCATTCGGGCCCGCTCAGCAGCGCCTCGAAACTGTCGGGGCCCTGGCCATCGATGACCACCACGTGATCCAGATGCGGCAGCGCGGGCTTGAGACCGGCCGCCATCTGCTCGAAATCGAAGCCGCGAAACACCCGGGGCACGATCAATACCTTGGCCTCGCCGTGGTTGAGCATGAAGGACAGCTCGCGCTCGCGGAAAATGTGCATCAGCGGGTTCATGACGGCGCCGATGCGCGAGCAGGCAAGATACGTCAGGGTGAACTGCCACCAGTTCGGCAGCTGGCAGGCCACCACGTCGTTTTTGCCAACCCCCAGACGGCTCAGGCCCACCGCCATCCGGTCGGCCATGCGCACCAGCTCGGTCACCGTGAAACGCCTGACTTCACCGGTCTCGATGCGTACGGCCGTGAGAGCGAGCTTGTCGGGGCCGGCGGCCAGGCAGTCCGCCAGGTCGTCATTGATGGTGCGGTCGTACCACAGGCCCAACTCGCGCATGCGGGCTCTGCGCGGGGGTAGAAGTACGGGGTCAAATTCCATGTCGGTCTCCTTGTTCTGTCGTGCTTTTTGGTTCTACCCCGCCAGCCGCAGTCAGGCCGGCACGAACGCGCGGCCCGCCCGATCGCGTGCAACGATGGTCTTCATGATCTGGGCGGTGCCGTCGCCAATCTGAAAACCCAGCACGTCGCGCAGGCGCTGCTCCATGATGCCGCGGTCGTAGCCGCCGTGGCCAAGACACAGCAGGCACTGGTGGATCACGTCATATGCGAGCGCAGGCCCCCACCACTTGGCCATGCCGGCCTCTGCGCTATGCGGCAGCCCGTGATCCTTGAGCCACAGCCCCTGCAGACACAGCAGGCGCGCGCCTTCGACCTGCGTATCGAACGTCGCCAGCGGATGCGTGAGGCCCTGGAAAGCCGCCAGGGGCTGGCCGAAGGCTTCGCGCTCGGTCAGGTGCTGCCAGGTTTCCTCGAGGGCCACCCGGGCCACCGCCAGGCACTGCAGGCCGATCAGGGAGCGGGAAAAATCGAAGCCCTGCATCACCTGCACGAAGCCCTTGCCTTCGTCGCCCAGCCGATGACTGGCTGGAATGCGCACGTTTTCGAAGAAGATCGAGCCGCGCCCGATCGCCCGCTGGCCATGGCAGTCGAAGCGGCTGGTCGTGATGCCCGCCGCGTCCATCGGCACCATGAGCGCGGTCACCCCATGGGCACCGGACTCGGGCGTTCCGGTACGGCCGAAGACGACGCAGATGTCGGCCTGGTCGGCCGCCGAGATGGAGGTTTTCTCGCCGTTGAGCACGTAGGCATCGCCTGCGTGCTCGATGCGCAAGCGCAGATTGGCGGCATCCGACCCGCCCCGGGGCTCGGTGAGCGCAATGGCGCAGATGGATTCACCCGCCACGATCTTCTGCAGCCAGGGCGCCACCACGGCGGCCTGGCCATGGCGCGAGAGAATCTGGCTGTTGAGCGAGGCCAGCAGGTTGACATAAGAAAAACTGAGGTCGGCGCGAGCGATTTCTTCGTGGATGACCGCCGCCGCCAGGCAGCTCATGCCCAACCCGCCGAACGCTTCGGGCAGCTCGGGTGCGATGAAGCCCAGGGCCCCCATCTCTTGCATCAGCGCCCGATCCAGGACGCGGGTGCCATCGCGCTCGAGAAACCCGGGCGCGACCCGCTCGTGGGCAAAGCGACGGGCGCTGTCGGCCAGCGCCTGGAGTTCTTCGGTGATGTAGGGATTCGGGGACACGACCTGGGCTCCGCGGCGTTACTTGGCGTACTTGCGGAAGTCCGGCTTGCGCTTTTCCTTGAAGGAATTGACGCCTTCGCGCGATTCTTCGGTGTCGTAGTACAGCTTGAGCGCGTACATGCCCATGCCAGCGATACCCGCCTGGTGCGCGGTATCCATGTTGAAGCTGCGCTTGGCGATGGCGATCGCCGTGGGGCTCTTGGCGCAGATTTCCTCGGCCCACTGCTGTACGGTCTCATCCAGCTTCTCGGGCGCCACGCACACGTTGGCCAGGCCCATGGCCACGGCTTCCTGGCCACTGTAGCGGCGGCACAGGTACCAGATCTCGCGGGCCTTTTTCTCGCCGACCACGCGCGTGAGATAGGCGGTTCCGAAACCTGGATCGACGGACCCCATCGACGGCCCCACCTGGCCGAAGACGGCTTTTTCCGAGCAGATCGTCAGGTCGGCGATGGTGCACAACACGTTGCCGCCGCCAATGGCGTAGCCCTGCACCCGGGCGATGACCGGCTTGGGGACGTCGCGCAAGGTGCTGTGCAGCTCTTCGACGGGCAGACCCACGGTACCGCGGCCATCGTAGTTGCCATCGTGGGCGGACTGGTCGCCCCCCGTGCAGAAAGCCCGGTCGCCCGCCCCGGCGAGCACGATACAGCCCACTTCGCGGTCGTACCCTGCCTTGTTCAGCGCCCGGATCAGTTCCTCGCACGTCGTGCCACGAAACGCATTGAGCTTCTCGGGCCGGTTGATGGTGATCCAGGCCACACCGTTGCGGACTTCGTACAGGATGTCTTCGAACTTCATCGTCATGGGGGTTTCTCCGTCTAGGTAAAAAATCAGCCGTGCATCGTCAGGCCGCCAGATACGCTGAGGACCTGCCCGGTGACGAAGCCGGCGTCGTCGCTGGCGAAAAACGCGATGGCGGCGGCCAGGTCGTCGCCCTGGCCCAGGCGCCCCAGCGGAATGGCACTGCGAAAGGCTTCGACCAATTTGGCGGGGTCGCGCGCCCCTTCGGTGACGCTATCGAGCAGCGCCGTTTCCGTGGGCCCCGGGCACACTACGTTGACCGTGATCCGTGGCGCGCATGTTCGCGCGCGAGCGTTTTGGCGATCGACACCAGCCCCCCCTTGCACGCCGAATACACGGCTTCGCCGGAAGACCCGCCCCGCGCGGCATCGGACGCGACATTGACGATGCGGCCATAACCACGCTCGACCATCTGCGGCAGGACCACGTGCAGCATGTGCAGCGCCCCGACCAGGTTGATTGCGATGATCTTATCCCATTCGGCAGGGACCGTCTTGACAAAAGGCTTGAAAATATCCCAGCCCGCGTTGTTGACCAGGGCATCGATGGGGCCGAGCTGCGCCTGGACGCCCGCCACCGCCGCTTCGACCTGGGCGCGGTCTGTGATGTCGCACTGAAAGGCGGCCGCCTGGCCGGCGTCTTCGCGGATACGGGCCACAACGGCTTCGGCGGCTTCAAGGTTGAGATCGAGCACCCCGACACGGGCGCCCTCCTGTGCCAGGCGCCGTGCCGTGGCCCCGCCAATCCCGCCGCCGCCACCTGTTACGATGACCGTCTTGTTCTGGAACCTTTGCATCATGATTTCCTGTTGGCTATCGAGCCTGCGGCTCTATTGATCTGACACCACAAATACGACAACATATTGTCGTACATCGATTTGAATCCTGCAATCATTTTCTTCTGGCCACTCTAAAAATAATGGTTTTCACCTATGCTAAATCATGACCCTACCTTTACCGGATTGGCCAACAGGATTTTTTTCCGCCTGTATCAATGTGCCAACATGTTGCATAAAACAGGTTCTCGAGCCATTGATTCCGAAGGCCTTACCACCCAGCAATGGGCCGTGCTTGGCGCCCTGTCCAGGGACCGCGCCAAGGACGGCATGAGCATCGGAGACCTGGCCCGGTATTTGAAGGTCAGCCGCCAGAATCTGTCGGGCGTGCTCAGCCGCCTGGAGCGCGACGGGCGCATATGCCTGGCGGCCGACTCGCGCGACCGGCGCTCCAGGCTGGTGAAGATGACGGAAACCGGCCGGCACGTATGGGAAAAGGGCGCCCAGCCAAAGATCTATGACTACTACGAAAACGCGCTGACCGGCTTTTCCATCAACGACATGACCCACACCCTGCACTACATGCTCAAGCTGCTCGAGAACATGGAACGCATCGACAAAGAACAGGGCGAAAACCGCGGCGAGGCACCATAACTGCCGTCATGGCCGCGGCCGGGTTCAGGGCGCCCAGAACAATTCCATCCGGATGCCGCCGGGTTCCTGGAAGATGCAATGCCGCGCCGGCCCGTCGCGCACTGGCTGCGGCGCGAATTCGACCTGGACCCCTGGGTAGGCCTGCACCTTCGCGAACAGCGCATCCAGCGTGGCCTCGTCGCTGACGGCCAGGGCGACGTGATGCAGGCCCACGTGGTTGCGGCGGTCGAAGGGCGTGGCGGCAGGATCGGCCTGCCAGAGCGTAAAGAACGCGGTGCCGTTCGTGACGAACCGCGCAGGATACTCTGGCACTTCGCGTGCCACGATCCACCCCAGGCAGTCGGTGAAGAACGCACTGGTCCGGTCCAGATCGGACACGGACAAGCCGAGATGATGAATGCCAAGCGTTGCCATCGCGATATCTCCTGTGTAAGGCACCTTGCCACCCATCGTACTGCCTTTGGTACGGCCTTTGGGCGCTTTTACTCGACCGTGACGCTCTTGGCCAGGTTGCGCGGCTTGTCGACATCGGTGCCGCGCACACAGGCCGCATGGTAGGCCAGCAGCTGCAGCGGCACGGTATGCAGGATGGGCGACAACCGGCCGTAGTGCTCGGGCATGCGGATCACGTGCATGCCCTCGGACACCACCATCTGCGAATCCGCATCGGCGAACACGTACAGCTCGCCGCCCCGGGCACGGACTTCTTGCATGTTCGACTTCAGTTTCTCGAGCAGTTCGTCGTGCGGCGCAATCGTGACCACCGGCATGGCATCCGTGACCAGGGCCAGCGGCCCGTGCTTGAGCTCGCCGGCCGGATAGGCCTCGGCATGGATGTAGCTGATTTCTTTCAGCTTGAGCGCGCCTTCGAGCGCGATCGGATAATGCATGCCGCGCCCCAGAAACAAGGCGTGCTCTTTGCCGGCAAAGCGATCGGCCCAGGCCATGATCTGCGGCTCGAGGGCCAGCACGGCCGCCAACGCCACCGGCAGGTGGCGCAGGGCCTTGAGCGCCAGCTCTTCGGCAGCCGGATCCAGGCGGCCACGCCCTTTGGCCAGGCAGAGCGTCAGCAGATGCAGCGCCACGAGCTGGGTGGTGAATGCCTTGGTGGACGCCACCCCGATCTCCACACCGGCCCGGGTGATGAAATGGAGCTTGCATTCGCGCACCATGGCGCTGGTGGCCACGTTGCAGACGGTCAGTGTATGGGTCATGCCCAGGCTGCGGGCATGCTTGAGCGCCGCCAGCGTGTCGGCCGTTTCACCCGATTGCGAGATCGTCACCACCAGGGTGCGCGGATTGGGCACGCTGGTCCGGTACCGGTACTCGCTGGCGATTTCGACGTCGACGGGAATGCCGGCCAGGGATTCGATCCAGTAGCGCGCCGTCAGGCCGGCGTAGTAGCTGGTGCCGCAGGCCAGAATGAGCACCCGGTCCACGGCATCGAACACCGCGCCGGCCTGCTCGCCGAACAGGGCGGGGGAGATGGCCTCGATATCCTGCAGGGTGTCGCCGACCGCGCGCGGCTGCTCGAAGATTTCTTTTTGCATGTAGTGCCGGTACGGACCCAGCTCGGCCTCGCCCGTATGCAATTGCACCAGGTGCTCGACGCGCGTCGCGCGGCGCCCGGCGCGATCGTAGACGTGCGCCCCGGCCAGCTGCAGATCCACCACGTCGCCATCTTCCAGATACAGGATGCGTGACGTGGTCCCGGCCAGGGCAAGGGCATCCGAGGCCAGATATTGGCCATCATCGGCCAGGCCCACCACCAGGGGCGAGCCCTGGCGCGCACCCACGATGCGCCCGGGTTCGCCCGCACAGAACACCGCGATCGCATAAGCGCCCTGCAGGCGCCGGACGGCCTGCTGCACCGCCTGGAGCAGATCGCCCTGATAGAGGTGATCGACCAGGTGGGCGATGACCTCGGTGTCGGTCTGGCTGTGGAACGCATAGCCGGCGGCCTCGAGTTCGGCCCGCAAGGCATCGTGATTCTCTATGATGCCGTTGTGCACCAGCGCAACCCGCGCGGCCCCGCCCTCGGGCCCGGAAAAATGCGGATGCGCATTGTGCGTAACCGGCGCGCCGTGTGTGGCCCAGCGGGTATGTGCAATACCGATGGTGCCCTGCACCTGATCCCGCACGGTTTGTTCGACCAGTTCGGCCACGCGGCTGGTGCTGCGCACCCGCCGCAGCCCCTGGCCGTCGTGCACGGCCACGCCGCAGGAGTCATAGCCCCGGTACTCGAGCCGGCGCAGGCCTTCGAGCAGGACAGGGACGATGTTGTGCTGCGCCACGGCGCTGACAATGCCACACATGAACACGCTCCGCAAAAAGTCTGATCCTGATATTACGACGAATTGGAATTCCCATAATATATTGCAGTGCAGTATAATGCTTGATTGCCTGTTTTCTGACCTCTGGTCCAGGGCCGGGGCCTCCCGGCTACAGCACGGTTCCTCGTTGCTTCTTGGGTGGATGCGGTCGGCACATGCGACTGACACGCCGCGGCAGTCTTCTGCGGCTCACCCCGGGGTATACCTCATCCCGACGCACATGGCTGCAATGGCGGCCACAAGGAACCTATGTCTTTCTCTTCGCTGGGGCTCGACCCCATGCTGCTGGTCGCCCTGTCCGATCAGGGCATCCATACCCCCACTTCCGTTCAGGCCGCGGCCATTCCGCTCGCACTGGCCGGCCACGACCTGATGGTGTCGGCCCAGACGGGCAGCGGCAAGACCGCCGCCTTCATGCTGCCGGCGCTGGCGCACCTGAGCCAGCGCCGCACGGCGGGCGGGCGCGGCGTCCGCGTGCTGGTCCTCGCTCCCACCCGCGAACTCGCCCTGCAAGTGGCCGATGCCACACGCGCCTATGCGGCCAAAATGACCGGGCTGCGGGTGGCGGCCGTCGTGGGCGGCATGCCCTACGGTGCCCAAATCAAGGCCCTCGCCCGTCGCGTGGACGTGCTGGTGGCCACCCCGGGGCGCCTGATCGACCACCTGCAGGCTGGCCGTGCGGATTTGTCCGGCGTCGAGACCCTGGTGCTGGACGAAGCCGACCGCATGCTCGACATGGGGTTCATCGACGACATCCACACCATCGTCCAGGCCACCCCGGACAGCCGCCAGACGCTGCTGTTCTCGGCCACGCTGGATGGCCACATCGCCAAGCTGGCGGGCACCCTGATGCGCGAGCCACAACGGCTGCAGATCGCCACGCCGCAGCACCGGCACGCCAACATCCACCAGCACCTGTTGTACGCCGACAATCCGGGCCACAAGCGGCGCCTGCTGGATCACCTGCTGCGCGACAGCGAACTGGACCAGGCCATCGTCTTCACGGCGACCAAACGGGGCGCCGACGACCTCGCCGACCATCTGGCCGACCAGGGCTTCGCAGCCGTCGCCCTGCACGGCGACATGAATCAGCGCCAGCGCACGCGCACCCTGGGCTTGCTGCAGAAAGGCCGCGTGCGCGTACTGGTGGCCACCGACGTGGCGGCCCGCGGCCTGGATGTGCAGACCATCACCCATTCGATCAACTACGACCTGCCCATGCAGGCCGAAGACTACGTGCACCGCATCGGCCGCACCGGGCGCGCCGGGCGCGACGGCCAGGCCATCACCCTGGCCATGCACGGCGAGCGCCACAAGATACGCCGCATCGAGCACTACATGGGCCGTCCGATCCCCACGGACACCATCCCCGGGCTCGAGCCCCAGGCTCGCCCGCCCGCCCGTGAAAAACGCCCGGCGAAACGCCATGGCGGCCCCGGTACGGGCCGGCCAGGCGCCCGGAAAGCCGGCCCATCCCAACCCCATGCCGGCCGCACCGATCGACGGGGCGCGGACGCCGGCGCCCGCAAGACAGCCCGCACACGGCCTCAGGCCCCCAGGTACGCCTGAATCACGCGCGGGTGCTGCAGCAGGTTCTGGCCGGTGTCGGACAGGGCCATGCTGCCGTTTTCCAGCACATAGCCATACTGTGCCAGCCTGAGCGCCTGGCGCACATTCTGTTCGACCAGCAGCAGCGTCAGGCCATCGGCATGAATGGTGCGCAGCGCATGGAAAATCTCGCGCACGACCAGGGGCGCCAGCCCCATGGATGGCTCGTCGAGCAGCAACAGGCGCGGCTGCGCCATCAGGGCGCGGCCGATGGCCAGCATTTGCTGCTCGCCGCCCGACAGGTTGCCGGCCAGGCCGTGCATGCGTTCGCGCAGGCGCGGAAACAGGTGGAACACGTAGTCGAAATCTTGCGGGCGGCCGTGGCCCCCCAGCCGATACGCCCCCAGTTCGAGATTCTCGCGGATCGTCATCGTGGCCAGGATGGCGCGCCCTTCGGGGACCTGGATGATGCCGCGCGCCACGATTTTATGGGACGGCAGGCGGGTGATGTCTTCACCCTCGAAGACCACCCGGCCGGCGGCCTTGGGCTGCAGGCCGGAGAGCGCTTGCAGGGTGGTGGACTTGCCCGCGCCGTTGGCCCCCACCAGCGCCGTGATGCTGCCCTGCGCCAGCGTGAAATCGATGCCGCGCACCGCCTGCACGTGACCATAATGCACCGCCAGGCCCCGGACTTCGAGCGCATTGGCTGCGGCTGCGGTGTTCATGGGGCGCCCTCTTCGTCGTCGCGCCCCAGGTAGGCTTCGATCACGTCCGGATTGCGCTGGATCTCGGCCGGCGCGCCCGAGGCGATCACCTTGCCGAAATTCAGGACCGTGATGTGATCGCACAGGCCCATCACGAAGTGCATGTCGTGCTCGATCATCAGAATGGTGTAGCCCCGCGCGCGGATTTCGCCGATCCAGCGCATGAGTTCGGCGCGCTCGCCCGTATTCATGCCAGCCGCGGGCTCGTCGAGCAGCAACAGGCTGGGTTGGCTGGCCAGGGCGCGCGCCAGCTCGAGACGCCGCTGCTCGCCATAGGACAGATTGTCGGACAGCTCGTGGGTTTTGTGATCCAGCTTCATCCACTGCAGCAGCTCGTGTGCCTGACGATGGGCGTCGGCCTCTTGGTGACGAAACCCGCGCGTGCCCAGCAGCATCGGCAACACGCCATAACCCAGGTGGCGGTGCGCGCCCACCACCACGTTCTGCAGCAGAGTCATGTCTTTGAACAGCCGGATATTCTGAAAAGTGCGGGCAAGCCCCGTACGCGCGATCTGGTGCGGCCGCCTGCCCAGCAGCGAGGTCTGCTCGAAGCGGATGTCGCCCGCATCGGGCTGCAGCAGGCCGGTGATCAGGTTGAACAGCGTTGTCTTGCCCGCCCCGTTCGGGCCAATCAGGCCATAGATGGCCCCTTTGGGCACCCGCAGGCTGACGTCTTGCAATACCTGCAGGCCGCCGAAACGCAGACAGACGCCCGTGAGCTCAAGCATGCCGCTGCCCCCCCTGGCGCCGCCAGCGGGCGAAACGCGCCGGATCCCAGACCCCCTGGGGCAGGAACAGGACGATGACCACCAGCACCACCCCGTTGATGATCAGGCTGAAATCGATGAACTCGCTGAAGAGCTCAGGCAGCAAGGTGATGATGGTACTGCCCACGACCGGGCCGACCAGGCTCGTGATGCCCCCCAGGATGGCCATGGTCAGGATGTGGACGGCTCGGCTGAAACCGTATTCGTTGGGGCCGATGAAAAACGTCAGGTGCGCATCGAGCGCACCGGCCAGCCCCGCAATGGCCGCGCCCAGCACCAGCGCCAGGAGCTCGTGCGCCGAGACGTTGATGCCCATCAGGCTGGCCGCCGTCTCGTCGCTGCGGATCGCATCGAAGGCGCGCCCGATCCGGGCCCGCCGCATGCGCCAGAGCACCGCCAGCACGATCGCCAGCGCCAGAAACACATGCCACCACTCGGTGAGTTGTGGAATGCCGTTGAGCCCGCGCGCACCGCCCGTCAGCGTGGGGGTGTTCAGGATCAGCACCCGGATCACTTCGCCAAAGGCCAGCGTCGCCATGGCCAGGTAAATACCCGACAGCCGGATCACCGGCAACCCGATGACCAGCGCGGCCAGGGCGGGAAACAACATGCCCGCGGCAAGCGACACCAGGAACGGCGTGCCCAGCTTCATGGTGAACAATGCCGCGGCGTAGGCGCCGATGCCCATGAAGGCCGCATTGGCGATCGACAGCACGCCGCAGGCGAGCGTCAGCCAGATGGACAGCGCCAGGAGCGCGTTGATGCCCAGCGACAGGATGACGTTGCTGTAGATGGCCCAGAAGGTGATCAGGCTGTCCATGAACGCTTCAGGCCTTGCGCTGGGCCGCTGTGCCGAACAGCCCCTGCGGGCGCAGGAGCAGGACGGCGAACAGCAGGCCGAAGGCAATCGCATCGCGCGCGCTGGAACCGATGTACGCGACCGAGAACACTTGCGAAAAGCCCAGAAACAGGCCCCCGATCAGGGCCCCCGGAATACTGCCCATGCCGCCGAGGATGACGACGGCCACCCCCACCAGCAGCATGGGCTCGCCCATGAGCGGGTACAGGGCGTTGGAATACAGGCCGATCAGCACGCCCGCCACGCCGCCCAGCCCGCCCGCCAGAAACGACGTCGAGAAAAACATGCGCTCGACGTGAATGCCCATCAGGCGGGCCGCCCGCGGGGATTCGGCCACGGCGCGCAACGCCCGCCCGTAGCGCGTACCCTGGATGGCATACATGAGGACCACCATCAGGGCCACCGAGACCAGGATGATCAGGATCTCGATGACCGTGACACGGATACCCGCCACGGCGATCACGTCTTCGGGCAGCAGGCCATGCGGAAACCGCTGGTTGTCCGGGCCGAACAGGATGCGCACGCCATTGGCCAGAATGGTGGCCACGCCGATGGTGGCGATCATGAGGATCAGCTCTGGGGCCTCGCGCTGGCGCAGCGGCCGCAGTATCAGCCAGTCGACCCCCGCGCCCAGCAGGCCCGCGGCCGCGAAAGCCGCCGCCAGCCCCGCCCATAGCGGCATCCCCAGATGCACGATCACGACCAGCGCCACGTAGGCGCCGGCCATGAATACCGCACCGTGGGCCAGATTGACCACCCGCAGCACCCCGAAGATGAGCGTGAAGCCCAGCGCGAACAAGGCGAACACGCACCCCAGGGAAATCGCGTTGATCAGCTGTTGTGCAAACATCGGCGCAACCGGAACCCAGGCGACGGACCCGAACCGGGATCAGTCGACCAGCACGAACCGGCCATCCCGCGTGACGCTGACGATGGCCGTCTGGTCGGCATCATACCCCGTGGGCTGGCCCTGGCGATCGAGGTGCCGCTTGAACTTGAATGGGCCGGTCGCGCCCGTCCAGGTGACGTTGGGCAAGGCATCGCGCAGCGCGGCCCGATCGGCGGCCACGTCGCCGCTGAGCTGGATCCCCCGGATGGCCTGCGCAAGAATGTGGGCGGCATCATAGGCCTGGGCCGCGAACTGATCGGGGTTGACCTTGTAGCGGGCGTTGTAGTCGGCGATGAACTGCTTGTTCTCGGGCGTGTCGTTGTCCAGGGACCACGGGCTGCCCACCCAGAGATCGTTGGAAGCGACGCCCGGCGCCGTGGTGAAGATCTTGTCGGAATTCATGCCATTGCCGCCGATGAACGGCAGGTCGATGCCCAATTGACGCGCCTGCACCATGATGGGCCCGCCTTCGGCCAACGCCGCGATCACGATCGCGTCGGGATCCGTGCTCTTGATCTTGGTCAGCTGGGCCTTGAAGTCGACGTCGCCTTTCACGAAGGTTTCTTCGGTGGTGATTTCGATGCCCTGTTCGGTGAGCGTTTCCTTGAAGATGTCGTACTCGTCGACCGTGAAGTCATCGTCATTGCCGTACAGGATGGCGACTTTCTTCAGGCTCAGTTTCTCTTTGGCCACCGCCACCGTTACGGGCAGCACGTCGGCCTCGATGACGGCATTGCGGAAGATGTAGTCGCCGATAGACGTGATGTCGTAGGCCGTGTTCGAGGAGCTGAGCGCCACGGTCTTGGCCGCCTGCGCGGTCGGATCGGCCGCCTGCGCCGTATTGGAGACGGTCGTGCCGAAGATGGCCAGGACCTTGTCGCCGAAGATCAACCGCTTGTAGGCATTGATGGCCGCCCCTTTTTCGCTTTTGGTGTCCTCCATCACCAGCTTGATGGCATTGCCGTGAAGGCCGCCCGCCTGGTTGATTTCATCGACCGCCATCTCGAAGCCGTTGACGATGGCCTTGCCGTACAGCGCACCGCCGCCCGTCAGGGCCTGCCCGACCCCGATCTTGATGTCGGCCGCGTGCACGGGTGCAAAAGCCGCTGTGGAAAACGCCGCTGCGATCAGCAGCTGTGAGAATCGTTTCATGGTATGTCTCCGTTGCCGGGTGGAAAAGTGGCCTACAGACCGTTGGTGCCGTCGAAGATCTGCGGGTTGAGCAAGATGCTGCGATCGACGTCGCGGATGTCCGTGCGGCCGCAAAATGCCATGCTGACATCGAGTTCGTTGGCCATCAGCTGCAGGCAGCGGCGCACGCCCGCCTCGCCAAAGGCGCCCAATGCATACAGGAAGGGCCGGCCCATCATGACCCCCTGCGCCCCCAGCGCCACGGCCCGGAGAATGTCCTGGCCGCCGCGCACGCCGCCATCGAGCAGCACTTCGATGTCTTGCCCGACCTCGGCCACGATGTCGGGCAGCATGGCGATGGACGACGACGTGCCATCGAGCTGCCGCCCGCCATGGTTGGAGACGATCAGGGCGTCGGCGCCGGCATCGACCGCCTTGCGGGCATCGCGGGCATCGAGAATGCCCTTGAGAATGATCTTACCCCCCCAGCGCGCCTTGATCCACTCGAGCTGGTCCCAACTGAGGGTGGGATCGAACTGCTGCTCCGTCCAGGCCGACAGCGAGCCCATGTCGGAGACCCCCTTGGCATGGCCCACGATGTTGCCGAACGTGCGCCGCCGCGTGGCCAGCATGTGCATGCACCAGTAGGGCTTGCACGCCAGATTGAGCAGATTCATCAGCGTGGGCTTGGGCGGGGTGGACAGCCCGTTCTTGATATCTTTGTGCCGCTGCCCCAGGATCTGCAGATCCATCGTCACGACCAGCGCGGAACAGCCCGCGTTCTTGGCGCGGTCGATCAGCCGGCCGACGAAGTCGCGGTCGCGCATGACGTACAGCTGGAACCAGAACGGCCGGCTGACGTGCGCGGCCACGTCTTCGATGGAGCAGATGCTCATCGTCGACAGGGTGAACGGGATACCGAAGTTTTCGGCGGCCCGTGCCGCAAGGATCTCGCCATCGGCGTGCTGCATGCCGGTCAGCCCCGTGGGCGACAGCGCCAGCGGCAGGGTGACGTCTTCGCCCAGCAGCGTGCTGCGCAGGTTGCGATGCTCGAAATTGATCCCGACCCGCTGGCAGAACTTGAGCAGCGCAAAATCGGATACATTGGCCCGGTAGGTGTGTTCCGTCCAGGAGCCGGAATCGGCGTAATCGTAGAACATGCGGGGTACGCGGCGTGCCGCGACCTGGCGGAAGTCTTCCACGCAAGTCATTTTGTCGAGAGATGGGAACACGCCTAGACCCCCTTGTGATGGTGAAACCCCAGGTAATGGGTGTAATGCATTATGACAGTGCACCCGTGCCCGATTATAAGACCACCCGCCAGGGCAGCCCAAGGCCTGCTATGCTGCGCGCATGAGCCCGAACCTGCCCCACAGCCAGATTCCCGCCGGCCTGCCCGAACCAGGCGACGAAGCCCGCGCCCATGGCCGCCAGGTGGCCGCCCACCTGGCTCAGGCCATTGGCCGCGCCCAGGGCTTCCTGCCCTTCGAGCACTGGATGCAGATTGCCCTGTATGCCCCCGGGCTGGGCTACTACAGCGCCGGCAGCACCAAGCTGCACACCGGCGGCGACTTCACCACGGCGCCGGAAACCACCCCGCTCTTCGGCCAGGCCCTGGCGCGCCAGGCCGCCGAAATCCTGCAGGCCGCGGGCTCTGACGACCTACTCGAATTCGGGGCGGGCTCGGGCACCCTGGCGGCCAGCCTGATCCCCGCGCTGCAGACCCAGGGCATCCGCGCACGCTATCGCATCCTCGAGGTGTCGGCCGATCTGCGGGCCCGCCAGCAGGCCCGCCTGGCCGCCCTGGGCGATCAAGTCCAGTGGCTGGACGCGCTGCCGGACCACTTTTGCGGCTGCGTCCTGGCCAACGAGGTGCTGGATGCCATGCCCGTACGCATCTTCAGCCTGGATGCCGACGGCCAGGCCCACGAGCTGGGCGTGGCCCTGGCACCCGGGTCGCACCCCGACGCCCCCGCCTTCTGCTGGGCCAGCCGCCCGCTGGCGGCCGACGCCGCCGCCCAGCTGGCCCAGCGCCTGCCCGCATGGCCCGGATACCAGTCCGAGCTGAACCTGCAGGCCGAGGCCTGGGTGCGTAACCTGGGCCGCTGGCTGCACAAGGGGGCGGCGCTGCTCATCGACTATGGCTTCCCGCAGGCCGAGTACTACCACCCGCAGCGCCGCCAGGGCACGCTCATGTGCCATTTTCGCCACCATGCCCACGACCAGCCGCTCATCCTGCCCGGCCTGCAGGACATCACGGCGCACGTGGATTTCACCGCAATGGCCGATGCCGCCCTCGAGGGCGGCCTGGCGGTGCTGGGCTACACCTCGCAGGCCCGCTTTTTGCTCAACCTGGGGCTGGCCGACTTGCTGGCCGCGGCGCCACCCGGTACAGAAGACGACGCCGCCACCCGGGCCCGGCGCCTAGCGGCCGCCAACACGCTGCTGTCCGAGGCCGAAATGGGCGAACTCTTCAAGGTGCTGGCCATCGGCCGGGGCATCGAGCCGCCACTGGCCGGTTTCGCGCGCGGCGACCGGCGCGACCGCCTTTGAACCCTGGATCCAGGCGGGCGCCGATCAGGCGGTTGACGGCGCCTGCGCCAGGGCTTGCAGGCGGGCCGCGCGCAGGCCATTGCGCAGGCGCTCGACGTCGCCGCCGGCCGCGCGCGCAATGGCCCCGGCATCCACCGCCCGCACCGCATCCAGGCGCCGGGCCCAGCGGGTCTGGTCCAGCCCGCTTCGCACGCACGCGGCCGCCGCCAGCAGATCCAGACACCGTTCGGGGCGACGCAAGGCATCGCAGGATTCGAACAGCGCCAGCCAGGCCTCGGGCCCGTCTTCGCCAGCCGCCAGGCGCGACAGCAGGCCCGGGAGCAGGCGGGCGAGATCCTGGCAGGCGCCCGGGGCCTTCAGGTGGGCCTGCAGGCCCGGTGCCGACGCACGACACAGCAGGGCATAACGCTGTGCCAGGCTGAGGCCGCGCTCGACCGCGCACGCCAGGCCGTCGGCGACCGCCTTGTTCCAGACCAGGCCGGGCGCCACGCGCTCGAGCGCGCCACAGGCCTCGAGCACCTGGAACATGCGCGCGGGGCGGGCCGTCATCAGGCCCTTGGCGAGTTCCTGCCAGACCCGCTCGGGCACCAGGGCGTCGACCTCGCCCTGCCGTACCAGCGCGCGGCATAGATCGAGGGTTTCGGGTGCGATGGAAAAATCGGCAAAACGCGCGGCGAAGCGCGCCAGGCGCAGCAGGCGCACGGGATCCTCGACGAAGGCCGCGCCGGCGTGGCGCAGCACCCGGGCGCGCACGTCGGCCGCGCCCCCCAGAGGATCGATCAGGCGCCCATCCGGCGCGCGGGCAATCGCGTTCACCGTGAGATCACGCCGCCGCAGGTCTTCTTCGAGCGTGACGTCCTGCCCCGCATGGAACACGAAGCCATGGTAGCCCCGCCCCGACTTGCGCTCGGTACGCGCCAGCGCGTATTCCTCGTCGGTGCGCGGGTGCAGGAACACGGGGAA
>NZ_JBAYTI010000050.1:0-18757 GCF_041675725.1 Castellaniella sp.
GAGTTCATGGCCAAAAGCGATGCCGACATGGGTGAGGTCCTGAACCTGCTTGGCATGGCCAAGAACTGATGGCCCGCGATCCGTTCTTTCAATGATGCACAACCTTTGCCGGCCGGGCAGTCCGCTGCCCCGCCGGCTTCAATTTTCGGAAACGTCCTCCCATGAAAGTCAGTGACGTATTGACCGGCCTGCTGTTCGGGGTCTTCGGCCTGGCCGTTTTGTTGTATTCCCAGACCTTTCCGCATATCCCAGGCCAGGATTTCGGCCCGCGGGCCTTTCCCAGCATCATCGGGGCGGGTTTCATGATCTGTGCCGTGCTGCTGGTCCAGCAAGGGCTCAGAAAGCATCCGCGCGATCCCTGGGTGAAACTGGCCAAAGAATTCAGCAGCTCGCACGCCACTTTCCGCTTCTGGCTGGTGCCGATCATGGTCGTGCTGTACTTGCTGTTCATCGATCTGATCGGCTTCATCATCCTGTCCGCCCTGTTCCTGCTCTTCTTCTTCCTGGCGTTCGGCGTGCGTTCAACAAAGGCCTTCCTCATCGCCATCGTGAGCAGCCTGGTGATTTTCTATATTTTCTATTCCTTATTGCACGTGCCATTGCCGTGGGGGGTCCTTGAACCCTTCGCCTGGTGAGACGGGGGCTGAACCATGTTTGACATTCTGATCGACGCCGCGGGTTTGGTGGCCGACCCCTACGTATTGCTGGTGGTGTTGTTTTCGGCCATGTATGGCCTGTTCATGGGCGCCGTACCGGGCCTCAGCGCCACCATGGCCGTGGCGCTGCTCGTGCCGGTCACTTTTTTCATGCCACCCGTGCCGGCCATTGCGGCCATGGTCACGGCCACGGCCATGGCCATTTTCTCGGGCGACATCCCGGGTTGCCTGCTGCGCATACCCGGTACGCCGTCCTCGGCGGCCTACGTCGACGAAGCCCACGCCATGACGGTCAAGGGCGAGGCGGGCATGGCCCTGGGGGCTGGGCTGATCTTCTCTGCCCTGGGCGGGCTGTTCGGCACGCTGGTGCTGATTTTCTTCGCGCCGGTGCTGGCCGAGTTCGCCCTGGATTTCTCCACGTACGAATACTTCTGGCTGGTTTTGCTGGGGCTGACCTGCGCCATTTTCATCGCGTCCGAAAGCCCGCTCAAGGGGTTCGTATCGCTGCTGATCGGCCTGTTCGTGACCACCATCGGCATGAACAATCCAGGCGGGTATCCGCGTTTCACCTTTGGCTCGGGCGATCTGCTGGGGGGGCTGTCGCTGATCCCCATCATGGTGGGCATGTTTGCCGTGTCCGAGGTCCTGCGCTACGCCATCAGCAGCGCCAAGGGGTTCGAGCGGGTCGGGTCCAACGTCGGCCCCATCTTCAAGGGCGTGGTCGGGCTGATGTTCAAATATCCCATGTCCATCTTGCGGGGCAGTTCGCTCGGCGTGCTCGTGGGGGCGCTGCCGGGCGCCGGCGCGGATATTGCGGCCTACATCTCATACGGGTTGGCGAAGAAATTCTCCAAGGAGCCCGAAAAATTCGGTACCGGGCACGTCGAAGGCATCGTCGAGGCCAGCTCGGCCAACAATGCGTCATTGGGCGGGGCCTGGATCCCGGCGCTGGTGTTCGGTATCCCGGGCGACTCGATCACGGCCATCGTGATCGGCGTGCTCTACATGAAGAACCTGAACCCGGGGCCCACCATCTTCATGGTCAACCCGGTGCCGCTGTATGCGATCTTCCTGATCTTCATCCTGGCCAATCTGCTCATGTTGCCGCTGGGCTATGCGGCCATTCGCCTGGCGCGCACGGTGCTGTCGGTGCCGCGCAACATTCTCATGCCCATCATCCTGTTGTTCTGCCTGGTGGGTTCGTATTCCATCCAGAACAGCTTCTTCGATGTCGGGGTCACCCTGGCGTTTGGCCTGATCGCCTATCTCATGGAAGAAAACGGCTTTCCGCTGGCGCCCACTATCCTGGGCATCATCCTCGGCGGTATGCTGGAGAGCAACCTGGTGAGCTCGCTCATCAAGTCCGATGGCCATCTGATCGCCTTCTTCGATCGCCCCATCGCGGGGACCCTGGGGGTCATCACCCTGGCCATCTGGATCGTTCCGCTGGTGTTGCGGCTTATTCGTTCAAGGAAAACAGCATGACGACTCAAACCGGCCAAACCGGCCAATCTGGCAAGGTCGCCCTGGTGACCGGCGCGGGCAGCGGGGTCGGCCGCGCGGCGGCCCTGGCCCTGCTTGGCGACGGCTATCGTGTGGTGCTGGCAGGCCGCCGGGCCGAACCGCTGCAGGCGGTCGCCCAGGCTGCCGGCGCGGGCGACCGCGCCCTGGTGGTGTCGGCCGACGTCACCCAGGAAGCATCGGTGGCGCAATTGTTCGGCCGCTGCGTGCAGGCTTTCGGCCGGCTCGATGTCCTGTTCAACAATGCCGGCAGCGGCGCGCCGGGCGTGCTGCTCGAAGAGCTGACCCTGGCGCAGTGGCAGCAGGTGGTCGACGTCAATCTCACGGGCATGTTCCTGTGCGTGCGCGAGGCATTCCGGGTCATGAAGGCCCAGGACCCGCGCGGGGGGCGCATCATCAACAATGGCTCGATCTCGGCCTATGCGCCGCGCCCGAATTCAATCCCCTACACGGCCACCAAGCACGCGGTTGGCGGCCTCACCAAGTCGGCCGCCCTGGATGGGCGCAAGTACGACATTGCCGTGGGGCAGATCGACATCGGCAATGCGTCCACCGTCATGACGGCCCGCATGCAAGAAGGGGTGCCGCAGGCCAATGGCGAGCTCGGGGTGGAACCGGTCATGGACGTCGATATCGTGGGGCAGTCCGTGCGCTACATGGCCAGCCTGCCCCTCGATGCCAACGTCCTGTTTCATACCGTCATGGCCACCAAGATGCCGTACATCGGCCGGGGCTGAGGCCACGCGTCATCATCCAAGTTGCAAGGGAAATCACATGTCACGCAATCACTACGACTTTTCCGGCCAGCACGCCGTGGTCACTGGCGGCGCCTCCGGTATCGGCCTGGCCGTCGCGCGTCGGCTGCTCGAGGGTGGGGCGACGGTCAGTCTCTGGGATTACGACGAAAAAACGCTGCAGGAATCCCGGGCGGCACTGGCGTCGGGCCAGGTGCATGCGCAGGTGGTCGACGTCAGCGACGAGGCGTCGGTGCGCGCGGCCGCCAGCGCCAGCAGCCAGGCGGCCGGCGCGCCTGCGATCCTGATCAACAGCGCGGGCATCACCGGCCCGAACCACAGCGTGTGCGACTACAGCACCAGCGACTGGGACCGCGTCATGGCCATCAATTTGCGCGGCACCTTCCTGACGTGCCGCACGCTGGTACCGGCCATGAAAGACAAGAACTACGGTCGCATCGTCAACATCGCTTCGATTGCGGGCAAAGAGGGCAATCCCAACGCCTCCGCGTACAGCGCGTCGAAGGCGGGGGTGATCGCGCTCACCAAGTCCCTGGGCAAAGAGTTGGCCAACACGGGCATCACCGTCAATTGTGTAACGCCCGCAGCGGTGCATACCGCCATGTTCTCGCAGATGACCCCCGAGCACATCGAGTACATGCTGTCCAAGATTCCCATGGGGCGGTTCGGTAAGACGGAAGAGGTCGCAGCCCTGCTTGCCTGGCTGGCCTCGGCCGACTGTGCGTTTTCCACAGGCGCGGTGTTCGACATTTCGGGCGGCCGGGCGACGTACTGAGGGGCGGCATCCATGACCCAAGCTCGTTTTTCTGCAGATGCGTTGCGCACGTTCGCTGCGGATCTCCTTCAGGCGGCCGGCACGCCGCCCGACATGGCGCGCGACGTGGCCGATGTCCTGGTGCTCGGTGATCTGCTCGGGCACGATACGCACGGTCTGGCACTGCTGGGGCCGTACCTGGATGAAATCCATGCCGGGCACATGAATCTCGCCGGCCCGGCGCAGGTCGTGTCCGATCGGCCCGCGGCCCTGTGCTGGGATGGGCGCCGCCTGCCGGGTCCGTGGCTGGTGCGCGAAGGCATGCGTGCCCTGATGCCACGCGCCCGCGAGCTGGGCAGTGCCAGCCTGGTGATCCGGCGCAGCCATCATATTGCCTGCCTCGCGGCGTATCTGCTCGAAGCGACCGAGCACGGGTTGATGATGATCCTGGCCAGTTCCGATCCCAATGGCGGCAGCGTGGCCCCCTTTGGCGGCACGCGCGGCATTTTCACGCCCAACCCGATTGCAGCCGGCATTCCCGCGTCCGACGGCCCATTCCTGATCGACATCTCGGCTTCGCTGGTCACCAATGGCTTGAGCGGCCGTCTGTACAAGGAAGGCCGCTCGTTTGGCTACGATTGCCTGCTCGATGCGCAGGGGCAGCCCAGCCGGGATCCGGCGGTCCTGTTCACGGACCCGCCCGGGTCCATCCTGCCGCTCGGGGGCCTGCAGGCGGGTCACAAGGGGTTTGCGCTGGCGGTGCTCATCGAGGCCCTCACCGGCGGGCTGGCGGGCCACGGGCGCGCCGACCCGCCCGAGGGCTGGGGCGCGACGGTGTATCTCACGTTGCTCGATCCCGACGCTTTTGGCGGCCTGGCCGGCTTCATACGGCAAACAGACTGGCTGGCCGATGCCTGCCGCAGCAACCCGCCGCGGCCCGGCGTCGAGGCCGTGCGCATGCCGGGGGATCGGGGCCTGGCCCTGAAGCGCCAGCAAGAACAAGACGGGTTGCAGCTGCATCCATCCATTGCGCCGCAGCTGGCAGAAAAAGGGCGGCAGCATGGCGTGGCCTTTCCATCGCCGCTGCCGGCCCGGGGCCATTGAGGCCGGTGCGAGCACGGGGCGCGGCATCATGAGCGCACGCACGCAGTACGTAGGTCTGGACTGGGGCACCAGCGCCCTGCGCGGTTATCTGTTTTCGCAGGCCGGCCAGGTGCTGGCGCAACGCGAATCGCCCTGGGGGATCATGAACCTGCCCGAGGCCGCAGAATCGCAGGCGGCGCCGGTCCAGCCGATCCAAACCAGCCGGCCTGCGGGCGGCGCGCACGAGCAGCGCCAGATGGCGTTTCGGGCGACCCTGTGGCGCTTCGTGGGCGACTGGCTGCAGCAGGCTGGCACGGTGCCCGATGTCGTGGCCTGCGGCATGGTGGGCAGCGCCCAGGGTTGGTGCAATGTCCCATACCAACCGTTGCCGGTCGATGTGCGCGCGCTGGCAGGTGCCATGGCCGAGGTCGATGCGGGCCAGGGGGTGGTGGTGGCCATTGCGCCGGGCCTGATCGAAGAGGGGGCCCTGCCGAACGTGCTGCGTGGCGAGGAAACCCAAATCGCCGGGGTGCCGGCCTTGCTGCGCAGCCATGCCCTGCGGGGGCGCTGGCTGCTGGGGCTGCCGGGTACGCACAGCAAGTGGGTGCGGATACAGGATGACGGCATCCGCCATTTCGACACCTTCATGACGGGCGAGATCTTCGGGGCCCTGGTGCAGCATACGATCCTGGGCCGGACCATGCAGCTTCCGGGTTCGGCGGCCGCCCAGGACGGGGTGTCCCCCGCCTTCCTGGCGGGGGTGCGCAACGCGGCGTCGGACGAAGGCCGTGCCGGTCTGCTGTCAACGGCGTTCAGCTGCCGTACGCTTGGCCTGACCGGGCAATTGGACGCGGCCGAGCAGCATGATTATTTGTCCGGCCTGCTGATCGGGCATGAGATCGCCGGCCTGCTGGCCCGGCTGCCGGATGCCTGGCAGCAGGCGTCCATGGCGCTGGTCGGGCGCGAAGCCTTGTGCCATCGCTACCGGGCCGCCTTGCGCCATCATGGCCGCGACGCACTGCTGCTTTCCGAAGACGCCGTGGTGCATGGGCTGTGGGCCCTGATCCGCCATCGGCATCCGAACACCGACTGAGGGGTTGCACATGCAGGCATCACCATTGCAACGCTTTCACCACGCCCTGTCGGCGACGGGCCTGGTGGCCATCCTGCGGGGCCTGCCGACGGCCGATGCGGTGCCCTTGGGCACGATGTTGTACGAAGAAGGCTTCCGCCTGATCGAGGTCCCGCTGAACTCGCCGGATCCTCTGCGCAGTATCGCGGATCTGGCCAGGCAATTGCCCGATGACGTCCTGGTCGGGGCAGGAACCGTGCTTTCGGCGCAGCAGGCTCGCCAGGTGGCCGCGGCGGGGGGCCAGCTGCAAGTCATGCCGCATGCCGACGCAGCGGTGATCCAGGCCGGGGTGTCGGCTGGGCTGGTGGTGCTGCCGGGGGTGGCCACCCCGACCGAGGCCTTTGCCGCCCTGGCGGCTGGCGCCGCCGGGTTGAAGCTCTTTCCTGCCGAATTGCTGCAGCCGCCGGTGCTGAAGGCGTGGCGTGCCGTGTTGCCGGCCGACGTGCCCCTGTTGCCGGTGGGCGGCATCGTACCGGCGTCCCTGCCGGCCTTCAAGGCAGCCGGCGCGGCTGGCTTTGGCCTGGGCAGCGCGCTGTATCGGCCTGGCGACACGCTGGACGCGGTACGTGCGCATGCCCGCGCCTTCGTGCAGGCCTGGCGGGCTTTGCCGGTCGCCTGAATGCGATGGCCGGCAGAGACCCTGCAGGGATGTTGACAGGCGCTGCCGTGCAGATCTATTTCTAGAAGGGCGGGGTGTCGCAGGTGCGACTCGTCGGCATCCGGAACCTTCAGGAGACAGAACTATGAAAACACGTACATGGGGCGGCATCGCGCTGGCCTCGGTTTTGGCATTGGCCGCAGGCAGCGCCACGGCGGCTTTTCCGGAGCGCCCGATCACCTTGATCGTCCCGTGGGGCGCCGGGGGCGGGACGGACGCCACCGCCCGGATCATCGGCAGCATCATGGAGAAAGAGCTGGGCAAGCCCGTCAACGTCATCAACCGCTCGGGCGGCAACGGCGTGGTCGGCCATCAGGCCATGGCCAGCGCCAAGCCCGATGGCTACACATTGGGCATGGCGACGGTCGAAATCACCATGATGCACCACATGGGCCTCACCGATCTCAGTCCCGATGCCTATACGCCGCTGGCCCTGATGAATTTCGATCCCTCGGCCATCACGGTCAGCGCGGATTCACCCTTCGGTTCCATCAAAGACCTGTTGGCGTTCGCGCGCGACAACCCCGGCAAGCTGAAGGCGTCCGGCGATGGCGAGGGTGGGGTCTGGCATCTGGCGTTGGCGGGGATGCTCAGCGATCAAGGCATTGCGCCCGATGCCGTGCGCTTCGTGCCTTCGGATGGCGCTTCGCCGGGCTTGCTGGAACTCGTCGCGGGCGGGGTGGACATCGTCCCGGCTTCGCTGCCCGAAGCCCGTGCCATGATCGACAATGGCAAGGCCAAGACGCTGGTGATCATGGACAAGACGCCCTCGGGCCTGTATCCAGACATCCCCACGCTGGCCGCGGAAACCGGGTCAGATTGGACCATGGGTGCGTGGCGTGGCATCGTGGCGCCCAAGGGCCTGCCGGCCGACGTCGCCGCGCGTCTCGAAGCGGTGCTCGACAAAATCAACCATAGCCAGGAATACAAGGACTTCATGGACCAGCAGGGCTACGGGATCGTATGGGCCGATGGTGCGGACTTTGGTGCGTTCATGGCCAAGGCCGATGCCGACATGGGCGCGGTGATGGGCCAGGTGGGCTTGGCAAAAGACTGATGGCCGCGCCGGCGCGCTGCTGCGGCGCGCTGGTGGCCTTTTTGGCCACGGCTTACAGCACCCCGTATTTCCGATAGACGTCGCCCAACAGAAGGCCCCGGGCCAGTTCTTCACGCGT
Source organism: Castellaniella sp. (assembly GCF_041675725.1). Lineage (GTDB taxonomy): Bacteria > Pseudomonadota > Gammaproteobacteria > Burkholderiales > Burkholderiaceae_B > Castellaniella. The sequence continues at coordinate 7,735 of NZ_JBAYTI010000050.1, forward strand.
GTGGTCTTCTTGCGTGATCTTGTGCAGGGCTTTCTCGATGGCTTCGGCGGCGATGGCGGCCGGGATCACGACCACCCCATCGACGTCGCCAAAGACCAGATCGCCGGGGCATACCGTGACGCCCGCGCACTGGATGGGCAGGTCGTAGTTCATCATTTTGCCACGGCCACGGGAATCCAGCGGCCCGAATCCGCCGTGGAAGACTGGAAAGCCCATCTCCCGGATCTGCCGGGTATCGCGCACCAGACCGTCGGTCACGCAGCCCGTGGCCCCCCGGTGCTGGCTGGCCGTGGACAAGAGCTCGCCCCACGGCGCGATGCGGGTGGTGGGGCCGTCGCAGCCCAGCACGACGATGTCGTCGGGCTTGAGATCATCGATGAGCGCGATTTCGTGTTCGTAGGGGTTTTCGCCTTCGGCCACGGAGAAGGTCTTCATGAAGTAGCCGGTGCGCGCGCGCCCGAACAGCGTGGCGTGGTCATCGAGCGGACGCACGAACGGCCGCATGGCCTGGTTGCGGTGGCCCATGCTGTCGAGCACGTCCGACAGGACAGCGCTGTAGAGCGTATTTTTGAGTGATTTGAAATCCGGCGATGAGAGGGACATGGGGGCTCCTGGGGGCTAGCGGGGGGTCGTCTGGACCCTGTTAAGGTGCGCCCAGCAGTTGTTGTGGGCAGCCTTGTTCATCATAAGCCGGATCATCCGGAAAGTGGCCGGCGTGATCGGGCCACAGGACCTGCAGCACCCGGATCCCGCTGCCGAAGCGGCTGCTGGCCTGGGCCACGCGCTTTTCGAGCACGAACGGGTTGCTTGCATCGACCAGGCGCAGGCGTTGGCGGGCCGCATCGGCGGGCAAGGTGCCGACTGGCAGTTGGCCCACCCGACGTTCGTAGGCCGCGACGTCGCCGATCAAGTCCATCGCCTGCTGTGGCTCGACGGGGCCCGTGAGGATGAGCTCTGGCTGGTCGCTGCGGGCGCGCCCCACGGTGTGAATGAACCACTGGGCTTTGGGCATGTCGTCGTCGGCCACCACGATATGGGTGTAGTCGTGCCACTTCAGCTTGTCTTCGAGAAAGCCCTGCAGCTTGATGCGGTTGGCGTCGTCGGTCATGGGTGGGGTGCCTGGACGGGTTGGGTACTGGGGGAGGGGCGCTTGGGGCCGCCCGGCGGGCCCTGGCGTTGGGCCATGCGCGTGATCAGGCGTAGGAGACCAGGCCCTTGATCTTGTCCTGATCATAACCCGACCAGATGTCCTGGCCGGCTTCGACCACGGGCGCACTGCGGTATCCCAGCTGGGCGAGGCGTTCGACGCCGGCCTGCTCGCGCGTGATGTCGACCGTCTGGTATTCGATCCCCAGGATATCCATGTCGCGTTTGGTGAGTTCGCATTGGGGGCAGTCGGGCTTCGAGTAGACGATGATGGTCATTGGGGGTTCTCCTTGGGATTGGGGTGTGGGTTGGGCGGTGGCCGGGGGGTGCCTGGCGGCAGTGGGCCGGCCCGGCGGGGCGGCGCGCCGCCGGTATTTGCCTAGAAGTCGACGTCGAAGACCTGGTCTTCGTCGTCCCGGCGCATGACGCCCACTTTGTACTGGGCGGTGTCCTCTTCCTGGTTGGATGCCTGCACCTTGCTCATGTTGAGCCAGTTTTCCATGTACTTGAGCGGGTTGTCCTCGATTAGGGGAAAATCGACCTCATTTTCGACGCCGAAAAACCGGGCCACGTCGGTGGCGCTGAAATGGACCCAGTCCTTCATCATTTGGCAGGTGACGCCGGTGAGTTCACGCCCTTCGGAAAATGCGTATTCGGTCCATTCGATCTCGCTGGCATCGACTTCGTTGATCATTTGCACGATGGTGGCGCGGGTCTGCTCGAAGGCGGTGCGGCCACGCTCGGTCTTGAACAGCGCGCGCAGGACTTCCTTGCCATATTGCACGTGGACTTCGAATTCGTCTTGGGCGATTTTCTGGATGGCCTTGCCGATGGGCTGGAACAGGCCCGTGCCGTCGCAGATGCCGAAGGTGACCGCAAACGAGGCCAGGAACTGGATGCGCTCCATACACAGCAGCGCGACGATGAACAAGTAGATGGCGTTGTAGGTGTCCTGGTCGTTTTCGCGCACGCCCCGGGCGTAGTCGTAGCTGACGGCGAGCGCGCGATCGTAGGCCACGGCCACGGTCTTGAGCCGGCTCATGGCCTCTTGGACCGAGAGGATCTCGTTCAGGATGTCATCGGGGTTGTCGAAGCTGTTGCGCACGATTTCCGAATACGTGGCGGCGTGCACGATCTCGTTGCGGGTGATTTCGATCCAGCCCGACCAGGCTTCGCTGCTGGTGCACACGGGGGCCAGCACGGCGGCGATCGAGCGGGCCGCCACACTATCGGCCTCCCATTGCCAGGCCAGGGTCTTGACCATCATGTCGTAGGTGTGGCGGTCGCAGGTCTTGAACTGCACGTTGCAGGTCGAGTAGTCGAACTCGTTTTCGTCCCAGTCCTGATTCTTGAGCGTCTTGTAGAGCTTCCAGAGCTCGGGGTAGAACTTGTTGATGGTGTCGAACAGGCCGACTTCCTGCCCCAGGATGATTTCCGGGAAGGCGTAATCGGTTTTTTCGGTGTTGAATATCTTGGAGGGCAGGGATTGCGTCATGGCGGGATCCGGTGGCGTTACATGGTGCAGGCTTCGCAGGCGGCTTCGTCCAGTAGGTCTGAAATGCGGCCGGCGTTTTCCAGGGTTTTGTCGGAGGCCACATTCGAGTTGTAGTAGTACCGGGTCTTCATGCCGTACTTGACCATTGCGAAATAATGCGTGAGCAGCTCGCGGCTGGAGACCTTGTCGTCGTCCTTGATGCGCCGCCAGAGATCGGCCGAGATGCCCTGGTCGGTAAATTTCTGTACCACGGCGTAGGCCTTGATCATGTCGACCTCGGCGATGTCCCAGGCCGATTGGTACTGCCAGGCGGGGTCGTCGCTGAAGGGGGCGGCCCAGCGGATGGTGACCGAGCCGTCCGTCTTGTTGAGCGTCGTGTCGCGCACCGGGTAGATGGAGTTGGGTTTGCCCAGGGCCTTGCTGGAGGACTCGCCGGGCATGTAGGCCACCAGGCACGAGTGCCCGATGCCGCCATTTTCGATGATCTCGGCGCGCAGGGCTTCCCAATCGTAGCGATGGCGGAAATTGCCCAGTTCGTCCACGTTGCGGTTGTAGGTGTCGATGGGCAGCCAGCCCTCGGGCCAGCGGGTCTTGTGCATCCAGCGCGCCAGCCCGCGTTCCTGGCTGATGCGCAGCGAAGCGCGGATGGCGTGATACATGTGGCGTTCGGCGATGCGGTGCAGCGCTTCGCGTCCGGCTTGCGTGTCGTAGCGCAGCCCCTTGCGCGCCATATGGGTGGCCACCCCCATCAGGCCGACGCCGGCATTCATGCGGGCCTTCGCGGTGACGGCCACGTGCGGCAGGACATAGTCCGAATTGAGGATGCAATAGTCGATCATCTTGAGGCTGAGATACATGGCCTCTTGGTAGGCGTCGTCATCGTCTTCATCGATGGCATCGCAGGCGATGGCCCCCAGCGAGCACAGGGCGATCTCAGGCTCTTCGTGCACGTCGAGGATGCGCTGCACGGGCAGGTTGGTGTCGGGCGCCAGGATGACGTCGCCCGCCCGCAGTTCGCCGGCAAAAATGGTGCGTGGCAGCATCGAGCCGGGCGCGGCGATCTCGAGCGCGTCGTTGAAATTGAAGCGCCGGCGCTCGCCCGTGCCCAGTTCGACGTCGATCCAGCCGACTTCGTGATCGGCGTACAGGTCCTGCATCCGGGTGTAGGGGCGATTGGGCTCGCTGATCTCCAGGCACAGGTTACTGGAGTGGATGGGCTCCTTGAACGGCGTGTGGCGGTTCATTTCGTCGATGCTGGCCAGATAGGCCACCCCGGTTTCCAGGGCCTCGTTGAGCGACGTCAGGATCAGGTCGCGCGGCTTGAAGTATTCTTTGCGAAAGCCGGGATCCTGTTCGAGCCGTTCGTATTCGGCCTTGAAGGCGGCGGCGTCGGGGCCGAAGAACAGCTGGGTCAGGCGGGGCGCCGTTTGCACGTTGAATGAAAACGCCGGCTCGTTGCGCGCCACTTTTTCGGCGAACAGTTTGTTGGTGACGAGCGCGTAGTGCAGGTCGCGGTTCTTGCGGTCTTCGGTGCTGCGCGGGTTGCGCAGGTAGGCGATGACCTCGGCCTCGGGGTCGAAGCCCGAGTAGTACGTGGTGCAGGCGCCGCCACGCCCGGCCTGCATGTTGGCGTGCACCGCCTTGCCCATCGAGGCGAAGTACGGCAGCTTGCCCTGGTGCTGGATCAGCCCGCCGCGCACCGGATCGCCCTTGCTGCGCGTGATCAAGTGGCTGCCGATGCCGGCCGAGGCCGCGGTCATGCGGTAAGCGATGTGGTCGCCGATGGCCAGCGAGGCTTCGCAATCGCCCGAGACGTACAGGCAGCACGAGGCAAAACCCCGCAGTTTGGTGCCCAGGTTGACGTAGTTGGGGGTGGGTGCTGAGATGCGCTTGGCCGAAAACTCGGTGTAGAAACGGCGCACGAGGTCCAGGCGCCGTTCGGCCGGCTCATGCTCGGCCAGCGCCATGGCCATGCGCAGGTACACGAACTGCTGGGTTTCGTATTCCTTGTGGGTGACCCGGTTCTGCAGGCTGTATTTGCGGCGGATGTAATGCAGCGAAAAATGCGGGGTGTCGTAGTCCAGGGCGTGGTTCACGAAGCCCTGGATCTGCTCGTATTCGGCCTCCGAGTAGTTCAGGCGCACCATGACGCCGTCGGCCACCATTTTTTCGTGCAGGGCGCGCACCGTGGGGATTTCGGGCCCGTGGATGATCTTGTGCAGGTGCGAGGCATACAGGCGCCCCGCCATCAGGTAGTACGACCAGGTGCCTTGGTCGAGGCAGTTCTGGATGAGTTTTTCCTGCAGCTCGGCCGTGCTGACGGTTTCGGGCATCGCGCTGACGGCCTGGATGACGATACCGCTCCAGTCGACCTGGTTGCCCAGGGTGGCGGCCGCCCACCGGCCCCAGCCGTTGAGCTTGCTGGGGATATAGGGTTCGAGGCGGCCGTCGCGCTTGATGATGTGCTTGATCACAAGGGGTTTCCGTGGTTCAGTGTGCCAGCCCCCAACAAAAACACAGGGGGTAAAAAACAAGATGTAGTGTACAACACAATTTATGACACTAGACCTTGTGTGTTTGTGAGATATTGTGATGATGCGCCCTCTTGGCTGAGTGCCGTGGCATGACCCTGTTCTCACATCGGGATTTACCCTTGATTGTGGGGGAATGTCACAAAGCTGACAGTTTCGCCCGTGAAACTGCAGCTAATGTCCGTACTGCAGCACCAATTTCATTGTCTGGCATCAAGAGGGTCAGGACATGGGCACAGCGGCCACGGTCGATCAAGGCGATATCGTCCTGTCGTGCGCACAGATCAGTCGGTGGTTTGGTGGCCTCCAGGCCATGAAGAACGTCAGCTTCGACATCCGGCGTGGCCAGATTCTCGGCTTGGTCGGGCCCAATGGTTCGGGCAAGACCACCACGGTCAACGCCATCACCGGCTTTTTCCCGCCGCAGCAGGGTGAAATCCGCTTTGGCGGGGTGCGCCTGAACGATCTCCAGCCCCATCAGGTGGCGCGCCAGGGCATTGCGCGAACCTTCCAGAACGTCGCCCTGTTCAAGGGCATCAGCGTGCTCGACAACATTCTGCTGGGCCGGCACAACTTCATGAATCCAACGGTCATCGGGGCCATGCTCTACTGGTGGCGGGCGCAAAAAGAAGAAATCGCCCATCGCAACAAGGTCGAGGCCATCATCGACCTGCTGCAACTCGAAAGCGTGCGCGACGAGCCGGTCGACGTGATTCCCCTGGGTACCCAGAAGCGGGTCGAGCTCGCCCGCGCACTGGCGGCCGAACCCACCTTCCTGATTCTCGACGAACCCATGGCGGGCATGAACCAGGAAGAAAAAGAATACATGGTGCGCTTCATCCTCGATGCCCAGGAAGCCCTGGGCCTGACCATCCTGCTGATCGAACATCACATGGACGTGGTCACCGCCATTTGCGATCACCTCGTGGTGCTCAACAACGGCGAAAAGATCTGCGAAGGCCTGCCCCGCGAAGTCATTGCCGACCCGGACGTGGTCGCCGCCTATATTGGCAAAGTCGAGGCCGGCCATGCATGATGCCCCTTTTGCCGACACGGACCGGGCGCTCTCGCAGCGCCTGCATCCAGAATGGCGCGATACCGACCATCTGCTGGCCCTGCTGGCGGAAAACGCGCGCCAGTATCCAGACCGGGTGGCCGTGCGCGAATACGATCACGGCATCTGGCAAGAGTACACCTGGGCCCGGTACCTGCAGAGGGTGCTCGAATTCGCGGCGGGCCTCGAAGCCCGTGGGGTCGGGCCCGGCGACGTGGTCCTTTTCGTGGGCGACAACCGGCCGGCCCTGTATTTCGGCATGCTGGGCGCCATCGCCCTGCGGGCGATCCCCTCGCCGGCCTATCCGGATCAGCCGCCCGAGGGGCTGGCCGGGCAGATCCGGGCCGAGGCCATCCGCCATGCCGTGGCCGAAGACCAAGAACAGGTCGACAAACTGCTGTACGTGCAGCAGCATTTCGATTGCGCCTTCGATCTCATCCTGTACGATGATCCCCGTGGCCTCAAAGATCACGGCCGCGTATGTGCCTGCGAGGCGGTCACCGCCCAGGGGGCCGCCCGCCTGGCGGCCGAACCCGGCCTGCGCGAACAGCTGCTGGCGCGCAGCAGCGTGCACGACATCGCCGCGCTGCTGCATTCATCGGGCACCACCGGTGCGCCCAAGGGCATCCCGCTGCGCCATGGGCATATTCTGCATGGCGTGCGCAACGCGGCGGCGGCGGGCTATTTCATCGAAGGTGAAGAGCACATGGCCTACCTGCCTATCGCCTGGGTGGGCGACTTCATCTTTTCCGTCGGGGCCGCCATCGCCCTGCGCTTCGTCATCAACCTCCCCGAAAGCCGCGAGACCGTGCGGCGCGATCTGCGCCAGATCGCACCCACGCTGTACTTCTGCTCGCCGCGCACGTGGTCCGACATGCTCACGCGCATCCAGGTGGGGATCGACGAGTCCACCGGGTTCAAGCGCGCGTTGTACCGGCATTTCATGCCGTTTGCCATCGCCCTCGAGCGCCGTCGCCTCGAAGGCCGGCGCCCCACGCTGCCCGAGCGCATCTGGCGCCAGGTGGGCGACTGGCTGGTCTATGGCCCCATCAAGGATCACTTCGGGCTGGCCCGCGTGCAGCGCCCGTATACGGCGGGCGAAGCCATCGGCGAAGAGGTCTTCCTGTTCTTTCGCGCCCTGGGGCTGGACTTGCGCCAGTTCTACGGGCAGACCGAAAACTGTGCTCTGGCAGCGGCCCAGCCGTCCGGTTCGGTCACCCTGCATACGGTTGGCCAGCCGTTTCCCGGCGTCGACATGCGGATCGACGAACACGGTGAAATCCTGATGCGGGGCGACAACGTCTTCGACGGCTATTATCGCAACCCCCAGGCCACGGCCGAGGTCCTGCGCGATGGCTGGCTGCATACGGGCGACGCCGGGTACTTCCAGGAAGACGGCCAGCTCGTGGTGCTCGGGCGGGTGTCCGAGGTCGTATACACGGGCCAGGGCGAACGCTTCATCCCCACCTACATCGAAAATCGCCTGCAGTTCAGCCACTATATCCAGGATGCCTGCATACTGGGGCAGGGGCGCGAGCACCTGGCCGCCATCGTCTGCATCGATTTCCGGGCGGTCGGCCACTGGGCCCAGGAAAACGGGGTGCCTTACGCGTCATATGCCGAACTCGCACAGCAGCCGCGGGTGGTCGAACTCATCGCCCAGGTCGTAGAGCAGACCAACCGCGTACTGCCCGGCAAGCTGGCCATTCGCCGTTTCGTCAACCTGCACAAGGCCTTCGATGCCGACGACGGCGAAGTCACCCGCACCCGCAAGCTGCGGCGCACGGTGATCGACGACAAATACCGCCCCATCATCGATGCCCTGTATTCCGACCAGGCGCGGGTCGAATACGAAGCGGCCATCGTCTACGAAACGGGCGACACCGGGGTGCTCAAGCGCGAGCTTGCCCTGGTGACCGTGCCGGCAGGGAAATAAGCCATGTCCTATTTTCTCGAACTGCTCGTGAACGGGGCCCTGACAGGCGCGATGTACGGCCTGGCCGCCCTGGGCTTCGTGCTCATCTACAAGTCGTCGGGGGTGGTCAACCTGGCGCAGGGGGCGATGATCATGCTGGCCGGCTATGTCATCTGGCTGCTGGTTTCGGCAGGCCTGTCCGTCTGGCTGGCCATCGCCCTCGGGCTGGTGCTGATGTTCCTGTTCGGCCTGCTGGCCGAACGCCTGCTGCTGCGCAAGATGGTGGGCCAGCCCATCATCATGATCGTCATGCTCACGCTGGGGCTGGAGATCTTCCTGCGCGGGGTCGGCCCGGGTTTTCTGGGGGCATCGCCCAAGCAGATCGACCTGGGCGTGCCGCTGGCGCCGGTCATCATCGGCGACATCTTCATCAATCGGGTCTACCTGATCGGCGGCATCGTGGCGCTGGTGCTCATCGTGGCGTCGCTGCTGTTCTTTCGCACGCGCCTGGGCACCAAGCTGCGCGCGGTGTCCGACGACCATGTCTCGAGCTGGTCGGTGGGTATCTCGGTCGAGCGCGCCATCGGCATCTCGTGGGGGCTGGCGGGCCTGTCGGCGATTGCCGCCGGGGCGATCTGGGGGTCGATCCAGGGGGTCGACTGGACGCTCTCCGAGCTGCTGTTTCCGGCCATCGCCGTGGTGATCCTGGGGGGCTTGGACAGCGTGGTGGGGGTGCTGGTGGGCAGCCTCATCGTGGGGGTGCTGGGCAGTGTCATCCCGGGCTATCTGGATGAGCTGGCCGGTGGCGGCACACGCGACGTGGTCACGTCTCTCATCATTCTGTTCACGATCATGATACGGCCTTACGGCATTTTTGGCCGTGAGGACATCGAAAGGGTGTAGGCGCCATGTTCTATCGTCTGTCCGGCATACATCACACGCGCTACGCGGCGGCGCGCCAGCTTTGGCCCATCCCGGCCGACCGCTGGCAGGTGGCCGTGCTGCTTGCGCTGGCGGTTCTCGCGCCGGTGCTGTTCAGCCCGTTCTATCTGCTCAGCTACCTGCTGCCCTGGCTGATCTTCAGTGCGGCGGCCCTGTCGCTCACCTTGCTCATGGGGATTGCCGGGCAGCTGCATTTCGGCTTTGCCGCGGTCATGGCCATCGGCGCGTATTCGGGCATCCATCTGGTGCGCCTGGGCCTGCCCTTCGAGCTGGCCCTGCTGGGCGCCGGCGGGGTGGCCGCCCTGATCGGCACGGTGTTCGGGGCTGCGGCGTTACGGGTCAAGGGGCTGTACCTGGTCATGGCCACGCTGGCCATGCAGTATCTGGTGGATTGGGTCATCATCAACGTGCCGGCGATCAGCGGCGGGGCGCAGGCCACGCTGCAGGCCCCATCCACCACGTTCCTGTTCGTGCCCCTGGCGTCCGGGGCCGCGCGCTATTACGTGGCTTTGCTCTGGGTGCTGTTCGTCACCCTGCTGCTGCTCAACATCAAGCGCTCGGCCGTCGGCCGCGCCCTGGTGGCGGTACGCGACAAGGACTATGCCGCGGCCGTCATCGGCATTCACGTGGTGCGCTTCAAACTGGTGGCTTTTTTCACCAGCTCGTTCCTGGGCGGGGTCACTGGCGCCATCCTGGCCTTCTGCTATTACCAGGCCGTCACCCCCGAGCAATTCACGTTCAACGTTTCGGTGCAGCTGGTGGCCATGGTGCTGGTGGGGGGGCTGGGCAGCGTGATCGGCGCCTATCTGGGCGCGGGTTTCGTGCTGCTGGTGCCCATCGTTCTCACCAACCTGGTGGTGGGCCTGAACGACTTGGGCTGGCTGACCGCGTCCACCAACCTGCTTTCGCATATTCCGCTCATGATCTACGGGGTGCTCATCATCGGCTTTCTGCTGCTTGAACCCCTGGGCCTGGGCAAGATTTACGACAACATCCGCAACTACCTGCTGGTGTGGCCGTTTCGACACTACGATCTCTGACCGGGGTGGGATCCCGCGGGCTGCCGCCGGCGGGGTACGCAGTATCAAGACTACAGGGCCTTGCAAGGTCCGTGACCTGGAGGAAGCATCCATGAAACACATCATCAAACGCCTGGCTGTCGTGGCGGCCCTGGGGGCTGCGCTGGGCAGCGCGCCCGCGATGGCCGAAAAGGCTCCCATCAAGTTCGCCACGCCGGTGGATTTCACCGCCGTGTATACGTTCCTGACCGACGAGTACAGTCAGGGGCAGCGCGACTACATCACGCTGGTCAACGAACAGGGCGGGGTGGACGGGCATTCCATCGAACTCTCGGTGTCAGACACCGGCAATCAGCCGCAGCGTGGCATCGAGGCATACAACCGAGCCAAGCGCGATGGGGCCGTGCTGGTCGACTTTCTCAGCACCCCGGTGGCGCGCGCCATGGTCAATCGGGCCAACGAAGACGAAATCGTGATGATCACGGCATTGCACGGGCGCGGTGACGCCAGCCATGGCGAGGCCTTTCCCTACGTGTTCCCGGTCATGGCCACCTATTGGTCGCAGGCCGCTCTGCTGGCCGATTTCATGAATCAGCAGGAAGGTGGGCTCAAGGGCAAGAAGGTGGCCCATGTGTACATCGATTCACCTTTCGGGAAAGAGCCGTTGCCGGTGCTCGAGGCGCTGTCCAAAGACCTGGGCTTCGAGCTCAAGGCCTTCCCGTACGCCAGCCCGGGTAACGAGCAGACGACGACGTGGTCCGACGTGCGCCGCTACAAACCCGATTTCGTCATCATCTGGGGCGCCGGGGGCGGGCAGGCCGTTTCCATTCGCGATGCCATCCGCAACGGCATCCGGCCCGAGCAGATCCATTCGGTGGTCTGGCTGGCCGAGGCCGACATGGATGCCGTCGGGCGCGATAC
>NZ_JBAYTI010000051.1:0-18464 GCF_041675725.1 Castellaniella sp.
CTGGACAGCGGCCTGACGCACTTGTCGGCTGGTCTGGGGCGGCCCACCATCGGCATCTACAAGGCGTCCACGCCGGTGCGTACCCCCCTGCAGGGGGCGGGCTACACCGCCAGCCTGGGCGAGCGCGGGCAGGCGCCAGATGCCGGGCAGGTCTGCGCCGCGATACAACAGGCCTTTGAATTTTCGGGAAAACCCTTACAATAGGTCACGATGGCACCCATGCGAGGTGTGCGTGATCCGTATTCTGTATTCTGTGCTGCTGACCATACTGGCCCCGTTCCTGCTGGCCTGGATGGGTCTGCGCGCGCGGCGCGCAGGCGGGCGTTGGCAGGTGCTGGGGCGCGAGCGCTTTGGCCGGTATCCGGCGCCTGGCCTGTTGCCGCCCGGGGCGATCTGGGTGCATGCGGTCAGCCTGGGCGAGACCCGGGCGGCGATTCCGCTGGTGCGGGCGCTGCTGGCGCGTGGGTACACCGTTCTGCTGACCCACCTCACGGCCAGCGGGCGCGCCGAAGGCGCCCGGGTCTTCGCGGCCGAACTGGCCGAAGGCCGCATGCAGCAAGCCTGGCTGCCCTATGATTTCCCGGGCGCCACGCGGCGCTTCCTGCAGTATTTCCGCCCGGTGCTGGGCGTGCTGATCGAACGCGAGCTCTGGCCCAACCTGATGCACGCGGCGCGCTGCCAGCAGGTGCCCATGATGCTGGCCAGCGCCCGCATGTCGGCGGCTTCGTTGCGGCGTACCATGCGCGTGCATGCGCTGCTCGGGCCGGCGTATGCCAGCCTGGCGCGCACGTATGCGCAAACCCTGAAAGACGCGCGGCGCCTCGAGCAGGCCGGCGCGACGGCGGTCAGTGTCTCGGGCAATTTCAAGTTCGACCTGCAACAGGATGCCGAGCAGATCCGGCGCGGGGCGGCCTTTGGCCATGCCCTGGGCCGGCGCATCGTGATCATCGCGAGCACGCGCGAGGGCGAAGACGAGCGCTTCGTGCGCCAGATCCGGCATCAGCTCGACCGCACCCGCGACCAGTGCCTGGAATGCGATCCGCAGGTGTTGTTCATTCTGGTGCCGCGCCACCCTCAGCGTTTCGAGTCCGCCGCCCGGCTGCTGCAGTCCGAAGGCCTGAATTTCGTGCGGCGAACGGCGCTGCAGTCGCTGGGCGAAGGCTGCAGTTCCATGCTGGCGGCCTGCCGCGACGTGGACGTCATTCTGGGCGACACGCTGGGCGAAATGGCCTGGTACTACGCCTGCAGCCAGGTTGCCATCGTGGGCGGCAGCTTCGCGCCGCTGGGCGGGCAGAATTTCATCGAAGCCAGCGCGCTGGGCTGCCCGGTGCTGGTGGGGCCGCACACGGCGCACTTCGAACAGGCGGTGGCCGATGCCCTGCAGGCGGGCGCCATCGCGCGCGCGGCCGATCCCGCGCATGCCGTGCGCCAGGCTTTGCAATGGCTCGATGAGCCCACCGAGCTCAATCACATGGGCCAGGCCGCGCGTCATTGGGTCGGGCAGCATTCGGGGGCGGTGCAGCGGGTGCTCGACGGCATCGAAGACCTGCTGCAGCAGCGGGCGGTACCGCGGCCCGCCTGGGTGCCGCGCCAGGGCCTGGGGCCGCAGGGCCGGGCCCCCAGGGCCAGCTGATATTACAGGGCCCGCTAGCAGATAGGGCCCGTTAGCAGATGCGCAGGCCGTGGTATTTCTGGCCCAGCGCCAGGGTGGCCTGGAAGAAACCTTCTTTGTTGCCGCAATCGTAGCGCACGCCTTCATAGCGGTGCGCGTACACCGGGCGTTCGGCCAGCAGGCGCGAGATGGCGTCGGTGAGCTGGATTTCGTGCCCCACACCTGCCGGCGTACGGCGCAGGTGGTCGAAGATCTCGGGTTCGAGCACGTAGCGCCCGACCACGGCATTGTTCGACGGGGCATCGGCGGGGGCCGGTTTTTCGACGATGGATTGCAGGCGGATGTTGCGCGCATCGACCGGCTGGCCGGCGATGATGCCGTACCGGTAGGTGTCTTGCGGGTCGATGGCCTCGATGGCCACCACGCTGCCGTTGTGCTGGTGCGCGGCGTCGACCAGCTGGCGCGTCACCGGCGTTTGCGCATCGATGAGGTCGTCGGCCAGGAGGACCACGAAAGGTTCATTGCCGACGATCGGCGCTGCGCACAGCACGGCATGCCCCAGGCCCAGCGGCTGGGCCTGGCGGGTATAGATGCAATGCACGTGGCCCGGCAGCATGGGGCTGATGCTGTCGAGCAGCGCCTGTTTGCCCTTGGCGGCGAGCTCGGCCTCGAGCTCGGGCGAGCGGTCGAAGTGGTCTTCGATCGCCCGCTTGTGCCGGCCTGTCACGAAGATCAGCTCGGTGATGCCGGCCGCCAGGGCTTCTTCGACGGCATACTGGATCAGCGGCTTGTCGACGATCGGCAGCATTTCCTTGGGCATGGCCTTGGTGGCGGGCAGGAACCGGGTACCCAGGCCAGCCACGGGGAAAACGGCTTTGCGTATTGGTTTCATGGTTGCGAGGGCCGGGGTGGGGCGGCCGCGGGAGCGACCGCCGCCGGCGGGGAAGTGGCCGAAGACGCCGCGGCCGCCTGGGCCGCCACGTTGGCGCTGTCTGCCAGCCGGGCGACGCCCAGCGTGAGCGCTTGCTGATTGCGCTGTGACAACGGGCGCGGGTTGCGCCCGTGGTCGACCGGCGCCACCCCGAAAAAGCCCTGCCCATAGGCCAGCAGACCCAGATTGGCGATGATGGCGAGCGTCAGCAGAAATCGCATGGGCGCGGTCGGGTCCGGTGAACAAAGAAAGCAGTATATCCCAGGGGGGTCAGCGGGCGGCGCGTGGGGGTTGGCCAGCCACCTGATGCGGCGGCCCCGCCAGCAGTGCGAGGCCGTCGAGCACGGGATGGTCCAGTTGCGCCACGGGGCCGGGCAGGCGCTGGCCCAGCTCGGCCTGGATCTGGGGCAGGGCCCCGCCGGTGACCCATACCTGGGGCGGTGCGAGCGGGTGCTGCACGCTCGCGAGCCGGAGTTGCCGCAGGAGCGCGCCGACCTGGGCTGCGGCGATGCCGCTGGCGATGGCGGCATGGGTATCCAGCGGAAAATCGGCCAGCGGGCCCTGCGCCAGCGGCAGGTCGGCCGTTTCGCGGGCCAGGCTGTGGGCCATGAGGGTGACGCCGGGCAGGATCAGGCCCCCCAGGAACGTGGCGGCCGGCGCGCGAAGGCCGTGCCAGACCAGGGTGTCGATGGTCGTGGCCGTGCCGAAGCTGGCCAGCAGGCAGGCGGTGCCGGCGGCGGGTGCCGGGTCGGCCGTCTGCAGATGATGGATGAGGCCCAGCAGGCCGAGCCAGCGGTCCGAGCCCAGGCTGGCCGGGTTCGAATACCGGTTGCGCAGCCAGCCCTGGCCGGTGCGGCCATCGTGCCATTGCACCGCCAGGCCCCAGGCCGACTGGCAGGCGTGTTCGAGGGCGACGCGCACGGCCGGCCCGGCAACGTTGGAAGCGTGCACGGATTCGGGTACGTGCTGGCCCACGCGCTGCGCCAGGCTGTCGAGCGCGTCGCGTTCGAGCGCCTGCGGTGCGCAGGGCACCCCGGCCGGACCGGGCCCGAGCCAGGCAAACTTGATGCGCGTATTGCCGGCGTCGACGAGAAGTTTCATGCGTCCCTCCAAAGACGGCCCGGGTGCCGAACAGGGCCTCAGGAGGCGACACGGGCCGAGATCTCGCCCACCGAGATGGCGTGCAGGCCGGCCGCGTTGCGCAGCAACAGGTGGCCGCTGCTGTCGATGCCGCAGGCCACGCCCGTTTGCTGCAGGTGGCCGTCGTCGAGCACGTCGATGGGCAGCCCCGCCAGGGCATCGACCTGGGCAAAGCGCTCGGGCAGGTCGGCCAGGCCGTGGGCGGTGACCCGGTTCAGTGCCTGGTGCCAGGCGCGTGCGCAGGTGCCGACCAGGGTGCCGGCGTCGACCTGGGCCGCGGCCGGATCGGCGGCCGTGATCCGCGACCAGTCGGCCACGCGCCGGTTCAGGGCGTCGGCCAGCGTATCGGCGCCGCGCAGGTTCAGGCCCATGCCGATGATGATCAGATGATGGTCGGACACCGGGCTGGTGCCGGTGCGGCTGGATTCGATGAGAATGCCCGCCAGCTTGGCCTGATCCCAGAGCAGGTCGTTGGGCCATTTCATGGCCAGGCGCGGGCACTGGCCGGGCTGCAGCAGGCTGCGCAGGGCCTCGCAGCTGGCCATGCCCAGCAGGGGCGCCAGCGCGGGCAGCTGCCGGGCCGGCAGGAAGACGTCGAAGGCGCATGAGAACATCAGGCTGTCTCCGATCTGGTTGTGCCAGGTGCGCCCGGCCCGGCCGCGGCCTTGCGTCTGCAGGTGCGTGCCCAGCAGCCAGGGGCGCATCAGCTGGCCGTGATCCTGGCGCGCCCGTTCGAGCAGGTCGGCATTGGTGGAGCCGGTTTCGCTCAGCCAGCCCACCTGCTGGAAACCAGGCAGCGTGGCCTGCAGGCGGGCTGCCAGTGCGCCGGGGTCGGGCAGGAAGGCAGCGGGGCCGGGATTGGCCGGCGCCCCGGGGGCATGAGCGGATGACATATTAGAATAGGCGAAACAGGGTGGTGGATGCCCGGGAGCATGAAAACATGAGTTTACGCACAGAACAGGGTGTTTGTCAGGGGTTGGCCGGGCGCATCGAATACACGCTGGACCATCCGTCCGGGGCGGCCCGCGGCTGGGCGCTGGTGCTGCACCCGCATTCGCTGCATGGCGGCACGCGCGACAACAAGGTGGTCACCACGGTCGCGCGCGCCTGTGTGCAGCAGGGGCTGATGGCGATCCGGCCCAATTTCCGGGGCGTGGGCGGCTCCGAAGGCACATTCGATGCCGCCGTGGGCGAGACGGCCGACATGCTGGCCTGCGTGCGGCACGTGCTCGAGACATTCCCCTGGGCCGGTGCCAGCCCCTGGATGCTGGCCGGGTTTTCTTTCGGTTCGGCCGTGGCGGCGCAACTGCACGCCGAGCTGGCCGATCACGGCCTGCCGCTGCCGGCCCGCCTGATGCTCATTGGCTGTGCGGTCGAGCGCTTCCGGTACCGCGAACTCACCGTGCCGGCCGATACGGTGCTGGTGCATGGCGAGCACGACGAGGTCGTGCCACTGTCCGAGGGCACGGATTTTGCGCGCGCCCATCAGCTGCCGCTGCTGCTGGTGCCCGATGCGGGGCATTTCTTCCATGGCAAACTGCTCATCCTGCGCCAGATCGTGGATTCGGCCCTGGCCTGTTTCGCCGCGCCCGTGGATCCGGCCGCCTGAACAGGGCAGGCCGCTGGCCCGGCAAACGGGTATCCGGGCCAGCAAGCGGATGCCTATAATGGCAAATTGACTGCCCGACTTGCACGAAGAGCCCATCCATGACGTTTGCTCCGAAATCTGCTTTTCCGCTCCATCTCGTGGGTTCCCTGGTTCTTGCGGCCGCCCTGGCGGGGGCGCCGTTTGGCGCCGGGGCCGCCGATGCGCCGCCGGCCACCGAGGCCGCAGGCGCGCAAGGCGGGGCGGGTGCGGCAGCCGCCGGGCTGCTCACGGTCGACTCGCTGTCCAGCATCCCGGCGCCTTCGGTCGATGCCAAGGCCTGGCTGGTCATGGATGCCAACAGCGGCCAGATCATCGCCGCGCACAATCCCCAGGATCCGGTCGAACCCGCCTCGCTCACCAAGATCATGGCGGCCTATGTGGTGTTCGATGCCCTCGAGAACGGCCGCCTGAAGCTCGACCAAAAAGTGCATGTGTCCGAGAAAGCCTGGAAAACCGAAGGTTCGCGCATGTTCATCGACCCGAACAGCGACGTCCCGGTCAACGACCTGCTGCAGGGGTTGATCGTCCAGTCGGGCAATGATGCCACGGTGGCCCTGGCCGAGGCCGTGGGCGGCAGCGAGTCGGCCTTCGTGGCGCTCATGAACCAGCAGGCGCAGGCGCTTGGCCTGAAGCACACCCATTTCGTGAACTCGCCCGGCCTGCCCGATCCTGACCACACCACGACGGTCCAGGATCTGGCGCTCATGACGCGCGCGCTGGTGCAGCGCTTCCCGCAGTACATGCACTACTACAGCCAAAAAGAATATACCTACAACAAAATCCGCCAGAGCAACCGCAACCGTTTGCTGTGGGTGGATGAAACCATCGATGGCCTGAAGACCGGGCATACCAAGTCCGCGGGGTATTGCCTGGTCACCACGGCCCTGCGCGACGGGCGCCGGGTGATTTCCGTCGTGGTGGGCGCGGGCAGCGAAGCCTCGCGCGCCGAAAGCAGCCTGAAGCTGATCAACTGGGGCTACAAGAATTTCGACACCGTGCAGCTGCTCGAGGCGGCGCAGCCGGCCGTCATGGCCCAGGTCTGGGAAGGCGAGGCCGACGCCGTCGGCCTGGGGCTGGATCACGCCCTGTGGGTCACCGTGCCGCGCGGGCAGTCGGGCAGCGTGCACACCGAAGCCCGCTACCCGCAGCCGCTGCTCGCGCCACTGAGCGCGGACACGGTCATCGGCACGCTGCAGGTCGAGCTGGACGGCCACGTTCTGGCGCAGGCGCCCTTGCAGGTGCTGGCTTCGGTACCCGAGGCCGGCTTCTTTGGCCGCCTGTTCGACAAAGTCCGCCTGTTGTTCCATTGATACCGGAGACCCTGATGACTGTTTCATCCGACCTGATCCTGAGCGAACGCCAGGGCGACGTGCTCACGCTCACCCTGAACCGCCCCGACCAGTACAACGCCTTGTCCGAAGAAATGCTGACGGCCCTGCAGGCCGCCATCGATGCCTGCCGCGCCGACGACGCCCTGCGCGCGGTCGTGCTGGCGGCCCGGGGGCGCGCCTTCTGTGCCGGCCACGATCTCAAGCAGATGCGCGGCCACGCGGGCGACGAGGCCTACTACCGCGCCTTGTTCAGCCAGTGCGGGCGCCTCATGCAGAGCCTGGTGCAATTGCCGGTGCCGGTGATTGCGCGGGTCCACGGCACGGCCACGGCGGCGGGTTGCCAGCTGGTGGCCAGCTGCGACCTCGCGGTGGCGGCGCACAGCGCGCGCTTCGCCGTCTCGGGGATCAACGTAGGCCTGTTCTGTTCCACGCCGGCCGTGCCGCTGACGCGCAACGTGCCCATCAAGCAGGCCTTCGAGATGCTGGTCACCGGCCAGTTCATCAGCGCGGAACAGGCGGCGGCGCGCGGCCTGGTCAACCACGTCGTCCCAGACGACGAGCTCGACGGCGCGGTGCAGGGCCTGGTGGGCGCAATCGTCGCCAAAAGCCCGCTGGCCATCCGCACGGGCAAGACCATGGTGTATCGCCAGCTGGGCCTGCCGCTCGACAAGGCCTACGACTTCGCCGCCCAGGTCATGGCCACCAACATGCTGGCCGCCGATGCCGAAGAAGGCATCGATGCGTTCATGCAGAAGCGTCCGGCGCGCTGGCAGGGCAAATAGCACGCGCTGTTGATGCATCGCAATACGGGTTGACCCGTACTCTGCTTCAATGCAGGCATTGCGTCCACGGAGTCCCGCCATGCCTGTTCCTGCCCGCTTGCCCCGTTTCCTGGCCCTGGCCGCCCTGGCGGCCGCCTGGCCCGTGCTGGCGGCGTCGGCCTCTCCGGCCGTGGTGGCGATTCCGTCCGGTTCGTTCGAGTATCAGGCGGCGGGCGAGTTCCTCGATCAGGGGATGCCGGTCGATCCGCCGCGGGTGGCGGGCGAAGTCGGCGACGGCGTGCTCATCATGCAGCGCCAGGTCAGCCAGGCCGAATACGCCGAGTGCGTCCAGGCAGGCGCCTGCAAGCGCCTGGACAAGGCGTTTCGCCGGCTCGAGTCTCCCGAACACCCCGCGGTGGGGGTCAGTTGGGCGGATGCCACCGCCTATGCGGCCTGGTTGTCCAAAAAAACGGGGCAGGCGTGGCGCCTGCCGATCTACGAAGAATGGGTACGGGCCGCGGCCGAGCGCTATCGCGAAGAGGGCGCCCTGCCTTCGGATCCAGACAACCCGGCCGTGCGCTGGCTGGCCGAGTACCGGCGCGAGATCCAGCGCCGCCAGGGGCGCGTCAAGCCGCCCCAGCCGTTTGGGCACTTCGGCCTCAATGCGCTGGGCCTGAGCGACGTCGGCGGCAATGTCTGGGAATGGACGGATACCTGCTTCGCCAGCCACAGCGTGGGGCCGTTGCCGCTGCCGCCACGCGAAAATTGCGGGGTGCGCATTCTGGCGGGCGCGCACGTGGCGGCCATGGCGGACTTCATCCGGGATCCGCGCAATGGCGCGTGTTCGATCGGCCTGCCGCCCGCCAATCTGGGCTTCCGGCTGGTGCGCGAAGACGCCTGACCGTTGGCCAGCACAAATCGGCGCGCAACGCGACCGGTGACCTTGAGGCAGATCAAGGTTTTGCAACAAATCTGAACGCAAGCTGAATGACTTTGATTTAGCGCAATCAGGGTTTTCCCTTTGGATGAGATGATGTGGCTGTCGAACAAAACGACTCATCAAAAAACAAGGGAGTTCACCATGAAGGTATTTCGTCTGTGTATGGCTGCCACCGCCCTGGCTTCACTGCTGGCCGGCGGCGTTGCAGTGGCAGACCCTGTCGATCAGCTCGAGCACATCCAGCCCGTGCTGTTGGCCCCCCCGCACGTCATGAAGCACGAACAGGCCACGACCGCCGCGCCGCGCGTGGTCGAATTCACGATGCACATCGAGGAAAAAAAGGTCGTCATCGACGAGGAAGAGGGCACGACCCTGCAGGCCATGACCTTCAACGGCACGCTGCCCGGCCCCACCATGGTGGTGCACGAGGGCGACTACGTACAGCTGACGCTGATCAACGGCTCAGAGAACACGCTCGAGCACAACATCGACTTTCACGCATCCACCGGGGCCCTCGGGGGCGGCGCGCTGACCACGATCCAGCCGGGCGAACAGGTGGTGCTGCGCTTCAAGGCCGACCGGCCCGGTACCTTCCTGTATCACTGCGCGCCGGAAGGCATGGTGCCTTGGCACGTGGTCTCGGGCATGAGCGGCACCTTGATGGTGCTGCCGCGCGACGGCCTGAAAGACGCCGACGGCCAGCCGCTCAAGTACGACACCGCTTTTACCATCGGCGAGTTCGATCTCTACATCCCCAAGGATGAAGACGGCGAATACAAAGAGTACGACACGCCGCTGGAAAGCTATGGCGACACGGTCGAGGTCATGCGCACGCTGACCCCCAGCCACATCGTGTTCAACGGCAAGGTGGGCGCCCTGATGGGCGAAGGCGCGCTGCCGGCCAAGGTGGGCGAGACGGTGCTGTTCATCCATTCGGTGGGCAACCGCGATACGCGCCCGCACCTGATCGGCGGTCACGGCGATTACGTCTGGCAGAGCGGCAAGTTCGCCAACGCCCCCGAAAAAGACCTCGAAACCTGGTTCATCCCGGGTGGCGCGGTGGGTGCGGCGCTCTACACCTTCAAGCAACCTGGCGTCTATGCCTACGTCAACCATAACCTGATCGAGGCGTTCGAGCTCGGTGCCGCCGGCCACGTGGTGGTCGAAGGCGACTGGAACGACGACCTCATGAAACAGGTGGCGGCACCCGCACCCATCCCACAATAATCGAACCCCTACGGAGAAGACCATGTTGAAGACCCTGAGCATCGCCGCCCTGTCGCTGGCCCTGCTGCCCGCGCTGTCGGTGGCCTCGGATGCCGGCACCCTGAAAACCGGCGAAAAGCTGTACAAGCAGGCGTGTGTCGCGTGCCACAGCACCGGCGCCGCCAACGCGCCCAAGCTGGGCAACAAGAAGGCCTGGGAGCCCATCATCGCACGCGGCATGGATGAAATGATGCTGGTGGCCACGCAGGGCAAGGGCGGCATGCCGGCCCGTGGCGGTACCAAATTCGATGACGCCAGCCTGCGGGCCGCGGTCGAATACATGGTCAGCCGGGTTCGCTGATCCGCCCCCGGGGCCGCAGGCGCGGCCCGCCACGCAGCCGCCTGGGTCAGCCGGGCGGCTGTTCTGTGTCCGACAGCAGGCGCAGCTGCCAGACCAGCAGTTCCACCAGGGCCTGCAGGGCCACCGAAGACGGCAGGCCCAGCGGGTTGCCGGCGGGGTACAGCAGGGGGTGCCCGGCGATGCGGGCGCACGGCGCCAGCGGGCTGTCGCTCAGGGTGACCAGGGCGCAGCCCTGTTCCAGGGCGGCCAGGCCCAGCGCCAGGGTGTCGGGCACGTAGGGATCCTGTTCGATGAGGACGACGGCGTCCTGGGGCCGCAGGTGGCGCAACATGAGCTGCATGATGCCGCCCGTGTTCTGCAGCAGGTGCACGTCGGGCCGGAACAGGCTGCACAGGTAGCGCAGGCTGAAGGCCGCGGGATGGCTCGCATGAAACCCGGCCACGCCGATGTGCGGCGCCCGCGCCAGGCGTTCGGCACCGGCCATCACCGCCTGGCGGTGGTTGCGTTCGGCCAGCGCGGCCAGATGGCGCGATTGCTGCTGCACCTGGGCCAGCCAGCCGTCCGTGCGCGATGTCTGCATCAGCGAGACCGAGGCGGAGATCTCGCTGGCCTGCAGATCCCGTACGAACACGGCCTTCAGCGCGTCCCAGCCCGGAAAGCCCAGGTGGCGGGCCAGGCGCACCAGCGTGGCCGGCTGCACGCCGATCAGCGCCGCCAGCTTGCGCGCCGAGAGCGTACCGACCTGGGTGGGGTGTTCGAGCAGGTAACGGGCGGCCAGCCGGAACTGCGGGCTCAGGCGGTCGTATTGGGCCCGAATGTCGCGCGTGAGCGCCTCGAGCGTGGGTTGGTTCATGGTTCGCGCGACCACAGGACGTCGGCCACGCCCGCTTGCTGGTTCAGCTGGCGGGCCAGCACGAAGAACAGGTCCGAGAGCCGGTTCAGGTACTGGCGTACCGGCGGGTTGACCGGTTCCTGGGCGGCCAGGGCGACCACGGCGCGCTCGGCGCGCCGGGCCACGGAGCGGGCCAGGTGTGCCCAGGCGCCGGCCGGCGAGCCCCCCGGCAGGATGAATTCCTGCAGGGCGCCCAGGCCCTTGTTGGCAGCCTGGATGGCGGCGTCCAGGGCATGCACCTGCGCTTCTGTAACCAGGCTCGTGCCCGGGATGCTCAGTTCGCCGCCCAGATCGAAGAGGGTGTTCTGGACCTGGGCGAGCAGGGCGTCGACGGGCGGGGGCAGCGTGTGGGTGCGCCAGATGCCGATCGTGCTGTTCAGCTCGTCGACTTCGCCCAGCGCCTGGATGCGCGGGGCATTCTTGGGCACGCGCTGGCGGTCGCCCAGGCCGGTGGTACCGTCATCCCCGGTGCGGGTGGTCACGATGGAAACACGTATCGACATGGTGGCAGATCCTCCGAGGCTAGGATGGTGGCTGCGCGCAACGGGTCAGGCCTGCGCGGCCAGGCGCTGCAGGGCGTCGCCGGCGACACGCACGATGCGCCATTCCTGCAGGATTTCGGCACCGTGGTGCCTGTAGAAGTCTATCGCGTTCTGGTTCCAGTCGAGCACGACCCACTCGAAGCGCCCGCAACCCAGCGCCAGTGCCTGTGCCGCCAGGTGCCGCAGCGCCCAGCCGCCCAGGCCGCGGCCGCGATGGGCCGGCGTGATGTACACGTCTTCCAGATACAGCCCGCGCCGGTCGAGAAAGCTGGAATAGTTGTGGAACCAGATGATGTAGGCGACCGGCTGCCCGGGCTGGCCGGCCGGGGTGATGACCAGGCAGCGGGCGGCTGGCTCGGGGCCGAAAAAACTGCGCTGCAGGCTGGCGGGCGTGGCCTTGAAGGTATCGAGCAGGCGTTCGAACGTGGCCATCTCGTGCATCAGGGCATGCACGGCGGGTACGTCGCCCGGGGCGGCCGGGCGCAGGGTATAGCCGGGAACGGCATGGGAATGAGCGTCTGGCATGGGGCGGGCACGTCGCGTACGTTTCGCGGTATGCTGATTCTATCGCTGAAAGAAATCCAGGAGAGTGTAGCGCATGAACCCCAGAATGCTAACGGCTGGCGCCCTGGCCGCGCTGGCCGCCACCGGGCTGGCGGCCCAGGTGGCGGTCGCGCAGCCTGTGCAGGCCCAATCCAGCGGCAAGGTGGTGCGGGTCGACCCGGCCAAGGGCAAGATCGCCATCCAGCACGGCGCCATCGCGCCGCTGGATCTACCCGCCATGACGCTGGTGTATCAGATCGATCCCGCCCTGCTGGCGGGCGTGTCCGTGGGCGACGTGGTCAAGTTCACGGCCGAACGCAGCGACAAGCGCTACCGCATCGTCCAGCTCAAGAAATAGGGCGGGGCCGCGCGCCCCGTGGCGGGCGCGCATGGGCCAGCCAGCCGGCGGGGCTCGCCCGGGCGTCAGAGCACGTAGCGGGCCAGATCCTGGCTGGCTGCGGCTTCGGACAGCTTGTCGTCCACGTAGGCGGCGTCGATGCGCACGGTGTCCGAGCCGGGGTTGGATGCATCGAAGGACAGATCCTCGAGCAGTTTTTCCATCACCGTGTACAGGCGCCGCGCGCCGATGTTCTCGGTGCGTTCATTCACCTGCCAGGCGAGTTCGGCCAGGCGGTGGATGCCTTCGTCCGTGAATTCGAGCGTGACGTCTTCGGTGGCCAGCAGCGCTACGTATTGCTTGACCAGCGACGCGTCGGTTTCGTTCAGGATGCGCACGAAGTCTTCGGTGGTGAGCGAATCGAGCTCGACCCGGATCGGGAAACGGCCCTGCAGTTCGGGGATCAGGTCCGAGGGGCGCGACAGGTGGAAGGCGCCCGAGGCGATGAACAGGATGTGGTCGGTCTTGACCATGCCGTACTTGGTGCTCACCGTGGTGCCTTCGACCAGCGGCAGCAGGTCGCGCTGCACGCCCTGGCGCGAGACATCGGCCCCGCCGTGCTCCTGGCGGGTGGCGATCTTGTCGATTTCATCCAGGAACACGATGCCGTGCTGTTCGACCAGGGTGACCGCGTGGCCCCGCAGGTCGTCCTCGTTGATGCGCCGGGCGGCTTCTTCTTCGACCAGCAGGCGGAAGGCCTCGCGCACCGACAGCTTGCGCGACTTGGTCTTGCCCTGGGCGAGGCCGGCGAACATGCCGCGCAGCTGCTCGGTCATTTCTTCCATGCCGGGCGGCGCCATGATTTCCATGCGGGCCGGCGCCTGGGTGATGTCGATCTCGATCTGGGTGTCGTCGAGCTGGCCTTCGCGCAGCCGTTTGCGAAAAATCTGCCGGGTATTGGTTTCTTCGCGCTCGGGCTCGCCGCGGGCATTGCGCGGCGGCGGCAGCAGGGCATCGAGGATACGGTCTTCAGCGGCGTCTTCGGCCTGGGCCCGCACGCGCCGCGTTTCGGTCTCGCGGATCTGCTTGGCCGCGACCTCGACCAGGTCGCGCACGATGGTGTCCACGTCGCGCCCCACGTAGCCGACCTCGGTGAACTTGGTGGCTTCGACCTTGATGAACGGGGCGTTGGCCAGCCGCGCCAGGCGGCGCGCGATCTCGGTCTTGCCCACCCCCGTGGGGCCGATCATGAGGATGTTCTTGGGCACGATTTCGTGGCGCAGGGGTTCGGCCACCTGCTGGCGCCGCCAGCGGTTGCGCAGGGCCACCGCGACCGAGCGCTTGGCGCGTTCCTGGCCGACGATGTGCTTGTCCAGCTCGGAGACGATCTCGCGAGGGGTCATGGGGGTGTTGGCATCAGACATGGGGGTTACAGCGTTTCGATGATGTGGTTCTGGTTGGTATAGATGCAGAGCTCGCCGGCGATTTCGAGCGAGCGCGCGACCACGTCGGCGGGCGCAAGATCGGTGGCCTGCATCAGGGCCCGCGCGGCCGACTGGGCGTAGGCCCCGCCCGAGCCGATGGCGGCGATGCCGTGCTCGGGTTCGAGCACGTCGCCATTGCCGGTGAGGATCAGGGTGTGTTCGGCATCGGCCACGATCAGCATGGCCTCGAGACGGCGCAGGACGCGATCGGTGCGCCAGTCGCGCGTGAGTTCGACGGCCGCCCGCATCAGGTGGCCCTGGTGCTTGTCGAGCTTGGCTTCGAAGCGCTCTTGCAGGGTGAAGGCGTCGGCCGTGGCGCCGGCGAAGCCGGCCAGCACCTTGTCATGGTACAGCCGGCGGATCTTGCGGGCCGTGGCCTTGATGACGATGTTGCCCAGGGTGACCTGGCCATCGCCGCCCAGGGCCACCTGGTTGCCGCGACGGACGCAAAGAATGGTGGTGGCGTGAAAGGATTCCATGAGGCTCTCTTGGGTTGGAAAGAGCTACATGGGGGCGAAGCCGGCGGTTTCAAGGGCGCCGGGGTTCAGTCGCCGTATAGTTTTTGGCGCATTTCGCGGCGTTCCTGGGCTTCGAGCGACAGGGTGGCGGTGGGCCGGGCCAGCAGGCGCGCCAGGCCGATGGGTTCGCCCGTTTCTTCGCACCAGCCATATTCGCCGGTTTCGATGCGGGCGATGGATTGCTGCACCTTCTTGAGCAGTTTGCGTTCGCGGTCGCGCGTGCGCAATTCGAGGGCGTGCTCTTCTTCGATGGTG
This sequence comes from Castellaniella sp., assembly GCF_041675725.1. Taxonomy (GTDB): domain Bacteria; phylum Pseudomonadota; class Gammaproteobacteria; order Burkholderiales; family Burkholderiaceae_B; genus Castellaniella. Next base: position 14,502 of record NZ_JBAYTI010000051.1, read on the forward strand.
GCGCGATCGGCCGGGTCTGGCACGTATTGTGTTTCGCGCAGGTTTTCGGTGGTGGCGCCGGCGTTGGTGAGGATTTCGTGTTCGAGCTGGCGCAGGCGTTCGCGAAAGAATGCCAGCTGCGCGTCGTTCATGTAGTCCTTCTCGGGCATTGCCAACAGTTCCTTTTCGGTCGGCAACCGGACCGGAGAATGAGTGGTGGATTTGCTAGCCATGTCGTGATCCTCTGTTGTGTGTCTGCTTGCCTGGCCGCCCGAGCATCTGGTTGCGGGGCGGTGCTGTGGCGGCTTTCAGGCCAGACATTGTTCCAGCCCCTGTGTAAAGATGTCTTTGGGCAGTGTACGGCCGATGAAGACCATGCGGGTATTCGGTGTTTCACGGGTAGCCCAGGGCTTGCCCGGCTCGGCGCCGAACATCATGTGCACGCCCTGGAACAGCATGCGCCGTTGGATGCCCTTGATGTACAGGATGCCTTTGTAGCGCAGCAGGTCGGTGCCGTAGACCTGCACCACCCCGCTCAGGAAGTCTTCCAGGCGCTCGGGGTCGAAAGGCCGGTTCGAGCGGAATACGAAGGCGCCGATGTCGTCATGGTGCGCGTGATGGTGCCCATGATGGTCGGGGTGGCAGCCCGGGCCGCAGACGTGACCGTCCTCGTCGTGCTCATGATCATGCTCATGCTCGTGATCGTGATCGTGGTCGTGGTCGTGGTCGTGCCCGGCGGCCTGTTCGGCAAGGAATTCGGGGTCGATGTCGAGAATGGCATCCAGGTTGAAACCGCTGACGTCGAGCAGAACGTTCAGGTCGGTCTCGCCGAAATGGACCGGCGCGATGCTGGCGCGCGGATTGATGTGCATCAGGCGCTTGCGCAGTGCCTGGTAATCGGCCTCGTTGACCAGGTCTTTCTTGGAGACCAGGATACGGTCGGCAAAGCCGACCTGGCGCTGGGCTTCTTCTTGGCGATCGAGCGTGGCCATGCCGTGGCGGGCGTCCACGACCGTGATGACGGCATCGAGCCGGTAGGTTTCGGCGATGTCGTCGTCCATGAAGAATGTCTGGCAGACGGGGCCCGGGTTGGCCATGCCGGTGGTTTCGATGATCACCCGGTCGAAGGCCACCTGCCCCTGATCGCGGCGCCCGGCCAGGTCGTTCAGGGTGCGGACCAGGTCGCCGCGCACCGTGCAGCACACGCAGCCGTTGCTCAGTTCGATGATTTGTTCTTCGCTGTCCTGCACCAGCAGGTCGTTGTCGATGTTTTCCTCGCCGAACTCGTTTTCGATCACGGCAATGCGCTGGCCGTGGAATTCGGACAGGATGCGTCGCAGCAACGTGGTCTTGCCAGCCCCCAGAAAACCGGTCAGTACGGTGACGGGGATCATGGGTTCGGAAAAGGCGGAATTCATTTTTGTCAAGTGGTCAGGGTCAACGCGCCATTACATCATGGTATGCAAGATTGGGCAAACTGCCCGGCCATTGGCTGCCCGGCTCTTTGGCCAGGCCTGCGGCCAGGCTTCCGGCCGGGTTGCCGGTCAGGCCTCTGGCTGGGCGGCGCAGCGGCCGCACAGCGCGCGCAGTTCGGGCAGGTCGGCCTCGTGGCCCGCCAGGGCGAAGCCGGCGCGCGCCACGCAGCGGGCCAGTTGTTGGCCCAGGGCCGGATCGTTCAGTTCGGCCACCCGGCCGCAGCGCGGGCAGACCAGCAGTAGGTCGTGCGGTTCACCCCCCGCGTCGGTGCAGGCGCTCCAGGCGTTGACCGCATCCAGGCGGTGGATCAGGCCCTGGGCCGTGAGAAAATCCAGGGCGCGATAGACCGTGGGCGGGGCGGCCCCCGGCAGCGAGCCCTGCAGCAAGGCCAGCAGTTCATAGGCCTTGAGGCTGCCCGGATGGCGCAGCAGGGCTTCGAGCACCTGGCGCCGCAACGGCGTCAGCCGCGACCCGCGCCGGGCACACAGTTGCTCGGCGATGGCCAGCTGGCGGGCGATTGCGCCCGGGTCCAGAGTGTCAGCGGGGCGAGTCATGATGGTTATGTTATAACATAACATTCGCAGGTCGACTGCTCCTTCTTTCCATTCGGGTGTGCCCACATGAGTTCTCCGCTTTCTGCCCGCCGCGTACGCGGCTCGGCACTGCTGGCGTCGGCAGCCGGCCGCATGGCGGGCGCCGGTCTGGTGGTGGTGCTGTTGTGGTGGCTCACGCTGTGGGCCCTGCAATGAGGGCCAGCCCAGCCGGTCCAGCCGATCCAGTCAGCGCGCCCGGCGCGGCCGGCGTAGCCGAGTCAGCGGCTTGCGGGGGGGCGGCGGCGCCGGCCGCGGCGGCGATTACGCTGAAGCAGGTCTGGCTGGCGCGTCAGGGCCGGGTGATCGTGCGCGATCTCGACGGGGTCTTCACGCAGGGCTCGTTGGCGGCGATCGTAGGGCCCAATGGGGCGGGTAAATCCACGCTGGTCGATGCCCTGGCCGGCCGCCTGATGCCTGTGCACGGGCAGATTCTGCTGCACGAAAGCGTGCAGGGCCAGCTGGCCTGCCTGCCGCAACGGGGCACGCTCGATCGGGGGGTGCCGATCCGCACCTTCGACCTGGTGGCGCTGGGGGCGTGGCACCGCCTGGGGCCCTGGCGCGGGCTGTCGCCGGCCGACCACGATGCGGTCGAGGCGGCGCTGCAGGCGGTCGGGCTGGCAGGACAGGGGCGCCAGCCCATCGCCACCCTCTCCGGCGGGCAGCTGCAGCGCGCCCTGTTTGCCCGGCTGATCGTGCGCGATGCCCGGGTCATCGTGCTGGACGAGCCCTTTTCGGCCGTGGACCGGGCCACCACCGAAGACCTGCTGGCGCTGTTGCAGCAGTGGCACGCCCAGGGCCGAACGCTGATCGTGGTGCTGCACGATCTGGACATGGTCCGCACCCATTTCCCACGCGCTTTGCTGCTGGCGCGCCAGCAGGTGGCCTGGGGGCCCACGGCCGAGGTGCTCACCGCGGCGCATCTGCACCTCGCGCGTCACCTGTGTGCCGGGGAAGCGGCATGAGCGGGTTGTGGCATGCGTTGGTGCAGCCCTTCATCGAGTTCGCATTCATGCGCCGCGCGCTGGCGGGGTCCTGGGCGCTTTCGCTGGCGGCCGGGCCGCTGGGCGTGGTGCTGGTCCTGCGTCGTCTGAGTCTCATGGGCGATGCCATGGCCCATGCCATCCTGCCCGGGGTGGCGGTGGGCTTCCTGACAGCGGGGTTTTCTCTTCCCGCCATGACGCTGGGCGGGCTCGTCACGGGGGTGGTGGTGGCGGTGCTGGCGGGGCTGGTATCGCGCGTCACGCCGCTGCGCGAAGACGCCAGCTTCGCCGCCTTCTATCTGGTGTCGCTGGGGCTGGGGGTGCTGCTGGTCTCGCTCAAGGGCACCAGCGCGGACCTCATGCACGTATTGTTCGGCACCGTGCTTGGCCTGGATGATGCCGCCTTGGTGCTGGTGGCGGCGGTCAGCAGCCTGACGCTGCTGGCCCTGGCCGCCCTGTACCGGGTGCTGGTGCTCGAGTGCCTGGATCCGGGTTTCCTGCGCGCCGAAGGCGGGCATGCGGGCGCCTGGGCGCACATGGCCTTTCTGCTGCTGCTGGTGCTCAATCTGGTGGCGGGCTTCCAGGTGCTGGGCACCTTGATGGTGGTGGGGATCATGATGCTGCCGGCCACGGCGGCGCGTTTCTGGGTGCACTCGGTAGGGGCGCAGATGGTGCTGGCGGCCATCCTGGGGGCGCTGGCCTCGTGGGCGGGGCTGCTGCTGTCGTACCGCTTCGACGTGGCGGCGTCGCCCGCCATCATCCTGCTGGCCGGCCTGCTGTATTTCCTGTCGGTGGCCGTGGGGCCGCGGGGGGGCCTGTGGCAGGCCTGGCGGCGCCAGCGGCGCAAGATGGCCCGGGGGGTGGGCGCGGGCGTCTGGCTGGCGCCCGTGCTGGCGCTTGCCGGGTTGGCCGCGTCGCCCGTGCCCGCACGGGCC
>NZ_JBAYTI010000052.1:0-18287 GCF_041675725.1 Castellaniella sp.
AACCGATTTTCTGCCCGATGGCACGCCCGGTGACCAATACCTCGCCCGTTGCCTTGAGCCGGTAGCGCTCTTGCACCTCGTGCTGGGTCTGCTGGGATTTGACGGTTTCAGGCCGGGCCTGCAGGATGTACAGCTTGCCGTCGATGCCGTCGCGCCCCCATTCGATGTCCATCGGGCGCCCATAGTGGTTTTCTATGATCGTGGCATAGCGCGCGAGTTCGATGATTTCCTGGTCGCTGAGCGAATAGCGGTTGCGCTCGGATGCCGGGACTTCGACCGTGCGTACGGCGTGGCCGGATTCACGCTGCGCGTCGAACTCCATCTTGATGAGCTTGGAGCCGATGCGCCGGCTGATGATCGGATAATGGCCTTTCGCCAGAGACGGTTTGAACACGTAGAATTCATCGGGGTTTACCGCGCCCTGCACGACGGTTTCACCCAGACCGTAGGACGAGGTGATGAACACGACGTCGCGAAAACCGGATTCGGTGTCCAGGGTAAACATGACCCCAGCGCTGCCCCGGTCGGCGCGCACCATGCGCTGGATGCCGGCCGACAAGGCGACGTCGGCATGCGCATACCCCCTGTGCACCCGATATGAAATGGCGCGATCGTTGTATAACGAGGCAAACACATGATGGATTTTCTCGAGGATGTCGTCGATTCCGACCACGTTGAGGAAGGTTTCCTGCTGGCCGGCAAACGAAGCGTCGGGCAAGTCTTCTGCGGTGGCCGAGGAGCGCACGGCGAACGAGCCTTGGCCGTCGCCGTCCAGGGCGGCAAACGCCGCCCGGACGGCTTGTTCGAAAGCAGCGGGAAAGGGCGTTTCCATGACCCACTGGCGGATTTCCGCCCCGGCGGCCGCCAATTCACGAACATCATCGGCGTCGAGGGCATCGAGCCGGGCATTGATGCGCCCGGCCAGATCCGATGCCTGGAGAAACTCGCGGAACGCATGGGCCGTGGTGGCAAAGCCGCCCGGTACCCTGACCCCTGCGTCAGCCAGCTGGCTGATCATTTCGCCCAACGAAGCGTTCTTGCCCCCTACCGAGTCTACGTCCGCCATGCGGAGCTGCTCGAACGATACGACATATGACATGGTGTCACCCTTGAGATGGAATAAAGCGTGTTTGCCTGACACACACGATGCAAGGCCGATGCCTGTTGCGACCACGGTATGCGCCTGGCAAACCTGCCTTGCCAGCACCTCGAGGGACTGGTAACCTTCGCGAATTGTACCTTTTCTACGACAGGATGGCTGGGCTCGCCATGAGCGATGAACCTCTGGAACAAACTGTATTCATCGTCTCCGACAGCACGGGCATCACGGCTGAAACGTTCAGCCACGCCGTGCTGTCTCAATTTGAATCGATCCGGTTCCAGGCGGTGCGCCTGCCGTTCATCGATTCCACCGAAAAGGCCGAGGCCGTCGCGCGTCGCATTGCACGTCAGGCCGATTCAGGGGGCCCGCTGCCGCTGGTGTTCAGCACGCTGGTGGACTCCGACATTGCCGATCGCATCCGCTCGGCCCCTTGTATTTTCATCGACTTGTTCGGCACCGTCGTCCAGCACCTCGAGGGGGTGCTGGGCGCAAAGGCCAGCCAATCGGTGGGGCGTTCGCACACCAACGGACTAAGTGAGCAGTACAACAACCGCATCGAAGCCATCAACTTCAGCCTGGCGCACGATGACGGCCAATACGTGCATGGCCTCGAACAAGCCGACGTGATTCTCATCGGGGTTTCGCGTTGCGGCAAGACGCCCACCAGCCTGTATCTGGCCATGCAATATGCCGTGAAGGCCGCCAATTACCCCTTGATCCCCGAGGATTTCGACCGCGCTGCGCTGCCCGCCACCCTGCAGCCGTTCAGGCGCAAGCTGTTCGGCCTGTCCATCCAGCCCGAGCGTCTGGCTGAAGTGCGCAATGAACGCCGGCCCAACAGCCAATATGCCTCGCTGAAGCAATGTCGCCAGGAAGTCGCCGATGCCGAGCGCCTGATGCGTATGGAAGGCATCCCGTGGCTGTCGACCACGACCCGTTCGATCGAAGAAATTTCCACGAAAATCCTGGACGAAGTCGGCCTCGATCGCATGAGCTATTAGGGGGCCGGGCCGCCGCGGCGTTGGCGGCGCTGCTCGAACAGGCAGACCGCCGCGGCCGCCGCCACATTCAGCGATTCCACACCGGCGTCCTGGGGGATGGTCAAGCGCCATTGGGCGCGCCGCATCAATTCGGGCAAGACGCCCTGCCCCTCATTGCCAAACAGCCAGACACAGTCGGGGCGCAAGTCCTGGGCGTACAGGTCGCTGCCGGCCTCCAGGGTGGTGGCCGCCAGAGGAATCTCCAGGTGAGGCAGCAAGCTGGCCAGATCGACCTTTTCGTACACCTGCAGGGCAAAATGAGCCCCCTGCCCGCCGCGCAGCGCCTTGGGCGACCAGGCGGCCGCGCACCCCGCGGACAGGAATGCCTGCCGCAATCCGGCTGCCGCCGCCGTACGCAGCAGGGTGCCGAGGTTGCCCGGGTCCTGGACCCGATCGAGCCACAGGCACGTTTGGGCGATCCGATTGGGCAGAGGCGGCCTGGGGGGTTCGACCACGAAGAATACGGCGGAGCCCTCGTGAACCTGGGACAGGGCATGGGCCAGCGCGTCCGCTAGAATGACCCGCGATGCCTCTGCGGCCGTTTGCCAAAGGGCCTGGACGGCGGGTGTCGCCAGGTCGGTCTCGCCCGCCAGCATCAGGCCGGGCAGACCCTGGTGGGTCAGCCACGCATCGCACAAATGCAGGCCTTCCAGCAATACGCGGCCGTCACGGCGCGCGGGCTTGCCCCGGGCCAGCCTCAGGCTCAGCCGATAATCCGGATTGTCGCGCGAGTGTACGTGGCGGACGGCGGGTGGCGGGCTCATGGCCGCGGCTTCCCGCCGTTTGTCAGACGCAGGGCTTCGCGCACTGGAGCAAAGCTGCGCCGGTGTTCCGGGCAGGGTCCGTACAGACGCAAATTGGCCAGGTGGCGCACCGTACCATAGCCTTTGTGGGCATCGAAACCATAGTCCGGATAGCGTTGGTGCAGCGTCTGGCAGTAGGCATCGCGCGACGTCTTGGCCAAGATGGATGCAGCGGAAATGGCCGGCTGTCGCGTATCGCCCCGCACGAGCCCGTAGGCCGGGCAAGGCAGGCCGCGGGGCACGCGGTTGCCGTCTACCAGCACGAGCCGGGGAATACGGCGCAAAGAGCCTACGGCCCGCTGCATGGCCAACAGCGTGGCCTGCAGGATGTTGAGCCGATCGATCTCTTCTACACTGGCGTGGGCCACGCTCCATGCAACGGCCTGTTCGCGGATCTGGCCAGCCAGCTGCATCCGCCGGGCGGGTGACAGCTTCTTTGAGTCGGCAAGGCCTTCGACCCCATTGGCCGGATGCAGGATGACGGCCGCCGCAAAGACCGGACCCGCCAAAGGCCCACGGCCCGCTTCATCCACCCCCGCCAGCCATTCGATCGGGCACCCTGCTGAATCGAAGCCCGTCAGCCCAGCCATGTCAGGCGCCATGGCATACCTCCAGAATGGCGCGCGCAGCCAGCTGTGGCGTATCCCGATCGAGGCTTTGATGCAGGTGCGTGAAGCGCTCGGTCACCCGCTCGATGAGCGCCTTGTCCGTCAGGGCAGCCCAGGTCGCCTGTGCCAGCGCCTGGGGGCTGGCCGCCTCTTGGAGCAGTTCGGGCACCACGAACTCGCGCTCGAGGATATTGGGCAGGCCCACCCAGGGCAGGCTAGGCGCTTGCTGCCCGGATTTCCAGGCCATGATGCGCCGCATCCACGGCGACAATACGTATGAAATGACCATGGGCCGCTTGAACAAGGCCGCTTCGAGGGTGGCCGTGCCGCTGGCCACGAGCACGGCATCGGCCGCGGCCATGGCATGCCAGGCGACGGGCCACGACGGGGCGGCCGAGCTGGGACGGGCTGGCTGGTGCGTGGCGCCAGGATGACGGGCTGTTTCCGTCGCGGCGGACAACGCCCCGTTCAAGGGATGAATCAGCACACGGCACTGGCGGATGGCATATTGGGCGAGGAGTGATTCGAATTGCTGCCTGCGAGCAGGGTTCACCATGGGAACCAGCACGTGCAGATCAGGATCCTGTTCCTGCAGGTGTTGTACGGCCTGCAGAAATCGCGGTGCCAGGAGGCGGATTTCAGACGCCCGGCTGCCCGGCATGAGCGCCAATACCCGGACATCATCGCTGATCTGCAGAAATTTTCGCGCGGCCGCGCGATCCGCCTGCATGGGAATCAACTCGGCCAGCGGATGGCCCACGTAGGTGACCGGAATGCCTTCCCGCTGATACAAATCGACCTCGAATGGAAACAGCACGAGCATGTGGGATACGGCGCGCCGGATCTGATGAATGCGTTCGTAGCGCCAGGCCCAGATCGACGGACCGACGAAATGGACTGTGGGAATGCCATGGCGGCGCAGCTGTTCTTCGAGCCGCAGGTTGAAATCGGGCGCATCCACGCCAATGAAGATATCTGGCCTGAAGGCGATGGCCTGTCGACGGGTATGGCGCCAGGTGCGGATCAGCCCCGGGGCGCGCCGCAAGGCATCGACATAGCCGAATACGGACAGGGCATCCATCGAATGCCACGCCTGCAGACCCGCCGCCTGCATCGCCGGCCCGCCAATACCGGCCAACTCGAGCCGACGGGTACGCGCGCGCAACCCTTCGATGACCCGGCCTGCGAGCAAATCGCCCGAGGGTTCGCCCGCCACGATGACGGTGCGCAGGGTCATGGACGGACGATCCCGCGCTCCGAGGTTCGCAGGAAATCGACCAGTGCCTGGACGGCCGCCGTTTCGTTGGGGTGCTCGGCCTGCAATGCTTCGAGGGCGGGAATGGCTTGCTCGACACTGAGCTGGCGCCGGTACAGGGCCTTGTAGGCTTGCTTCAACACCAGGATGTCGGCCGCCGTGAACCCGCGCCGACCGAGCCCTTCGGAGTTGATGCCGACTGGACGAAAGGGATCGCCGGCGCCGATCATGTAAGGCGGTATGTCTTGCCGAATCGAGCTCGTGCCACCGACCATGGCATGGGCCCCGATGCGTACGAACTGGTGCACGGCGGATAGCCCGCCCAGGATGGCCCAGTCGCCCACGTGTATGTGACCCGCGAGCTGCACGCCATTGGCCATGACAACGTGGCTGCCGATCTGGCAGTCGTGTGCGATGTGCACGTAGGCCATGATCCAGTTGTCGTCGCCTACCCGGGTCGTGCCGACATCCTGGACCGTGCCGGTGTTGATCGTTACATACTCGCGAAAGGTATTGCCCGAGCCGATTTCAAGTGCGGTGGGTTCCCCACCGTATTTTTTGTCTTGTGGAATGCCGCCGATGGAGCAGAACCGGTAAAAGTGATTGTCCGGCCCAATGCGGGTATGGCCATCGATCACGCAATGGGAACCGACGCGCGTACCGGCGCCTATCGACACGTGCTCGCCGATCAGACTGTAGGGCCCGACCGAAACGCCCTCTTCCAGCGCGGCCCCCGGCGCCACGATGGCTGTGGGGTGAATCTGAACCGCGCCCATCACTCCTCCAGGATGCGCACCGCACACATGATCTTGGCCTCGGCGACGATGTGGTCATCTACCTTGGCCACGGCGGTATATTTGCAAATGGACCGGCTGAGCTTGTCGGCCGAGACCTCCATGCGCAGCTGGTCGCCCGGCACCACCGGGCGCCTGAAGCGGGCGCCATCCACCCCGACGAGATAATAGGCGATTTTGGTGCTGGCCAGGTTGGGGGCGCCCGCATCGGCAAACGAGAAAAGCGCCGCCGCCTGGGCCATGGCCTCGATGATGAGTACCCCCGGCATGACCGGATGGTGTGTAAAGTGTCCTTGGAAAAATGGCTCGTTGTAGGTGACATTTTTGATGGCGACAATGCTCTTGCCCGGATCCATCTCAAGCACACGATCCACGAGCAGCATCGGCTGCCGGTGGGGCAGCCGCTCCATGATGTCTTTGATATCGAGTTCCATTATCGCGAATCCTGACTGTTTTGCATTGGCTGCCGCATGGCCGCCTGCCGTTCGGCAGCCCGCAGGCGCTTGCGCAGCTGCGCGAGTTGCCCTATGACGGCTGCGTTGCGCTGCCATGTGGTGTGCTCGGCAAGCGGAAAAACGCTGGTGTAGCGCCCGGGTTCCAAGACATCGGACATGACCGTCGTACCGCCTGAGATGTGTACGTCGTCCGCGAAGGTCAGATGGCCGCCGATCATGGCCGCCCCCCCGATCATGCATCGTTTGCCCATGGTGGTCGAGCCGGCCACGCCGACACAGCCTGCCATGGCCGTGTGCGCGCCGATGCGGCAATTATGGCCTATCATGATCTGATTATCGAGCTTGACGCCGTCCTCGAGGATCGTGTCTTCAATGGCCCCCCGGTCGACGGTGGTGTTGGCGCCGACTTCGACGTCATCACCCAGGACGACCCCGCCCAGCTGCGCGATCTTGGCCCACATGCCAGGGTTTCGATGATCCGGCGCAAAGCCGAAACCATCGGCCCCAAGCACGACGCCCGCATGCAGAATGGCGCGCGCGCCCACGCGTACGCCATGGTACAGCGTGACGCGTGCATGCAGCAGGCTGTCGGGCCCGATCACACAACCCGCCCCAATGATGCACCCTGCCCCGATCCGCGCCCCGGCGCCGACCCGGGCGCCGGCCTCGATGACCGTCAGCGGGCCCACGTGAACGCCATCGGCCAGTACGGCATCTGGATCGACGATGGCACTGGGGTGGATGCCTTGCGGCAGCCCTGCGAGCCTGTGCTGGTCGAACCACTGAGCCAGCAAGGCATACAACAAATAGGGCTGTGCACACAGGACCGGTATCCAGGCCGGCGCGATTGCGTGCCGTGCGCGGTAGGCTTCCCAGTCTTCGGGCCGCAGGATCACGGCCGCAGCGGCGCACCCGGGCAGTTGATCCTGCAAGCGCGGGTTGGAAAGAAAGCTGATTTCGGATTGCCCGGAAGATGTGAGCGAACCGATCCCGGCGATGGGAACCTGACGAGGGTCGCCGACCTGGGCAGGCAGCGTCAGGATGTCGGGTTTCAGGCCGACTGTGTCGGCTGCCTCGAGCAACTGGCCAAGAGCCGGAGCCCGCTCGGGCGCAAGCAGCACCGGCATGGGGAATCAACCACCCAAGGCAGAAATGACCTGATCCGTAATGTCGACGCGAGGGCTGACCGTGACCGCATCCTGAATGATCAGGTCGTAGTTTTGTTCTTCGGCGATTTTCTTGATGGCGGCATCGGCCTTTTCAACGATGGCCGAGAACTCTTCGTTGCGACGACGATTGAAGTCTTCCTGGAATTCGCGCCGCTTACGTTGCAGATCGGAATCCATGTCCTGCAGCTGGCGTTGGCGCCGGATGCGGTCGGATTCGGACAGCACGGGGGCGTCTTTATCCAGTTTCTGGGCTTCGTTGCGCAGTTTGTCGGCCAGTGTCTGGAGTTCCTGGTCGCGTTTCTTGAATTCTGCCTCGATCTTGGTTTGGGCCGCTTTGGCGGGCTTTGAGTCGCGCAGGATGCGTTCTGTGCTGACGAAGCCGATTTTCGTGCCTTGGGCATAGACAGGCACGGTGAATGAAGCAGCCAGCCCTATGACAGCCGCCACGACGAGCGCCCGATGGCGATGAACGGTGCGTTGGATGATATCTGAGACGGACAGACCGGAAAGAAGCATGATATGAATGACCTGTATGGACGGCTGCAAAGAGGGTTATTGTGCCATTAAACGAAAGGAATCAGAAGCCGGTACCGATCTGGAACTGGAACGCCTGTTTCTTGTCGCCTTCCTTTGCATTCAGGGCGCGGGCAAACGACAATTGCAGCGGCCCCAGGGGCGATTCCCAGGACAGGCCCAGGCCGGCGGAATACTTCCAGCCGCACGGATCCGCCACTTCGTTGTATTCGCCCCGATAGCACGGCATGCCATCGGTGGTGTCGATCTGGCCGATGTCGCCGAATACGAACCAGCGCAGCGTACGATCCCGCGAAGCCCCGGGGAACGGCAGGTACAGCTGCACGTTGCCCACGATGCGCCGCGACCCCCCGAGGAAGGTGTTGGTGAGCGGGTCGCGTGGCCCAAGCGAGGCGCCTTCGTAGCCGCGCACCGACCCGATGCCCCCGGCATACATGTTCTTGATGACGGGGAAACCCTTGCCGCTGCTGCCGTACGTCTTGGCCCAATCGACCTGGCCATTGACGGCAAAGGTGAAGGCGCGCCCCAGCGGCCAGTAGTATTGCTGTTGTGCGCTGAGCTTATAGTAGCGCAGGTCCATGGTGGATATATCTGCCGACAACCGTGTATAGCTGCCCTTCTTGGGCGCCACGCCGCTGTCTCGGGTGTCCTTGGCCCAACCCACGCTGAGAATGGCCGCGTTGGTGGTATCGCCGTAGGTGTCTACGAACTGTTGGTACGCCCAGGGCGCAGGATCATTGACCCCGCAATCAACCCCCGGATAGCCTGATTGACAGCTGCGGATGTCCTTGAGCGAGTTGCGCTCGAACGTCAGGCCTGCAAATATGCGGTCGACCTCGGTGATGGGCACGCCGAAATTCAGGCCCAGCCCCATGGACTCGACCGTGTACCACCCGGAGTCGTCCCGGTCGGAGACGTCGTAGGGTGTCGTGCGCCGATAGTATAAAGACGTCGTCTTGCTGATACCGTCTTTGGTCCAGTAGGGGTTGGTATGTGAAATGACCAAGGCGCGGTTGGTGGCGCTGGTGTTCACGCTGAGGGACAGCGAATTGCCGCTGCCAAAGACGTTGTCCTGGCTGATGCCGGCCGACAGCAGGAGCCGGTCGGTGGAGCTGTACCCCGCCCCGAGGCTGACCATGCCCGTCGGCTTCTCTTTGACGTCGATGTTCACGTCGACCTGGTCGGGTGCGCCGGGTACGGGTTCGGTGGTGATGTCGACGTCATTGAAGAAGCCGAGCCGATCCACCCGTTCTTTCGAGAGCTGGATGCTGGAGCCGTCGTACCAGGCGGCTTCTTGTTGCCGGACTTCGCGCCGCAGGACTTCGTCGCGGGTATGGGTGTTGCCCCCGACGTTGATGCGGCGCACGTACACCCGGCGGCCTGGATCGATGTAGAACGTCAGTTGGGTGGTGTGGTCTTCGCGATTGAGCAGCGGACTGGGGTTGACGTTCGCGAACGCATAACCCAGCGAACCGAGGTAGTCGGCGATGGCCTTGGCGTCGAGGTTGGTCTTGTCGGCGGAGAAGAGTTCGCCGGGCTTGACGGTGACCAGTGCCTCGAGCTGGTCTTGCAGACCCAGGAGATCGCCGGCCAGATCGACCCCCGAGAGGGTGTACGGCTCGCCTTCGTGCAGCGAGAACGTGACGTAGATGTTTTCCCGATTGGGGGAAATGGTGACCTGGGGGGGCTCCATCGAGAATTCGAGATAACCGCGATCGAGATAGAACGAACGCAGGCGTTCGACATCGCCCTCGAGCTTTTCGCGCGAATACTTGTTGGTACCCGTGTACCACGTCATGAAGCCACCCGTGGTGAGCTCGAGCTCGTCCAGGAGCGTGCCATCCGAGAAGGCCTCGTTGCCGATGAACTCGATCTTGTCGATGGTGGCGACATCGCCTTCGAAGATGTCGAAGGACACCCCGACCCGGTTGCGTGGCAGCGGCGTGATGACCGGCGTGACCTGCACCCCGTATTTACCCTTTGCCAGATACTGCTGCTTGATTTCGAACGTCGCGCGCTCGAGCATGGCTTCATCGAAGATGCGGCCCTGCCCAAAGCCCACCTGCATCAGGGCGCTGGTGATTTCCTTGGCGTTGAATTCGCGCATGCCGTTGAAGGTGACGGATGCGATGGTGGGACGCTCTTCGACGGTGACCACCAGGACATTGCCCAGGGCGTCGATCTGCACATCGTTGAAGAAGCCCGTGGCGTACAGTTTTTGGATCGCCGTAGCCGCTTCTTCTTGGGTGAAGGTTTGACCGGGCTGCACCGGAAGGTAGGTGAAGATCGTACCTGGATCGACGCGTTCCACGCCCTGGATCTGGATATCCTGCACGACGAAGGGGGTAAAGGCCGATGCCGCTGCGGGCGCCAACAGGGCTGCCAGGAGCAGGGAGATGACACGCTTGGGCAAGAGGGGCTTACGAATCAACGGCATTCTGGAGTTCCTGTCTGGCGGCGGCATTGTGAAAAATGTTTCCGATGCTGATGCCGGATTGTAAGTCACAACCTGATCAGCTGAAAAGCCGATGAAAATCATTGAATAACGCCAGGGTCATCAGCCCCAGCACCAGGCTCAGGCCGACCCGGTGAAGCATGTCACGCACCTGCGTGGACAAGGGCCGCCCGCCTCTCAATGCTTCGATACCATATAGCAATAGATGCCCGCCGTCCAGCATGGGAATGGGCAGCAAGTTGAGCACCCCCAGGCTGACGCTGATCAGCGCCATGAAATTCAGATAGCTGGCCAATCCAATGCGCGCCGACTGCCCGGCGTACTCGGCAATGGTGACCGGTCCGGACACATTCTTGACAGACAGATCGCCGGTCAGCATGCGGGCCATCATGCGCAGCGACACCCAGCTCATGTCGAGCGTCCGGGTCAGGCCGGTGACGACGCTCTCGAGCGGCCCCTGCCGAACCATGACCATGGGCAGATCGGCTTGCAGGATCACGCCGATCCGGCCCGCCGTCGTATCGTGCTCGGCCACGGCATCGGGGGTCACCTGCATAGTCAACCGGACGTCATCGCGTTGGATCGACAGGGGCAGCGGCTGCCCTGGATGCGCCTTGACCTGCTCGACCAGGGTGCCGGGGTCCGGATCCTCGAGGCCCGCGACGGCCCGTATTTTGTCGCCGCGTTGCAGCCCGGCCCGCTCGGCGGCACTGCCCGGCATCACGTCGCCCAGCATCACGCCGGGCGGCCGCAGCTGCAGCCCGGCGGCCAGCAGCGGATCGCCGAGATCCGGATCCAGCGAATGGGCGGGCAGATGGAGATGGACCGTGCGCGTGGCGCCGGATGGCGCACGCAGCAGCAGCTGGACTTCACCCCCCGTGGCGACGGGTTCGGTCAGGCGCCAGCGGGCCTGCGGCCATGACGCGACCGCCTGCTGGTCGACCGCTTCGATGATGTCTCCGGTGCGAACGCCCGCCACGGCCGCGGGGGTGTCGACCTGCGGTGCCCCCAGCAGCGCGACGGGCTCATGGACGCCCCAGGCCGTCAGGCCGGCATACAAAATCGCTGCCAGCAGGAGGTTGGCGAGGGGGCCGGCCAGCACGATGGCGGTACGCCGGGGCAAAGACTGGGTATTGAACGCCTGTCGACGCGCCTTGGGGTCGGCGTGGTCCCTGGGTCCATCCTGCATTTTCACATAGCCCCCGAGCGGGATGGCCGACAACGCCCACTCTGTGCCGTGTGCGTCGCGCCGACTGAGGAGTACGGGCCCGAAGCCGACGGAAAAGCGGTGAATGTGCACCCCAAACCCACGCGCCACGGCATAGTGGCCGAGCTCGTGGAATGTGATCAACAGCCCCAGGGCCAGGGCGAAGGCAAGCAGCGTAAACAGCATTAGGATGTCAGTGAGACAGGCGACAGAAATCTGCAGCCTTGCGTCGCGCCCGGGAATCCAGGTCGAGTACTTCATCCAGCGACTCAGGCAGAGCGCCTGGCAAGGATGCCGCATCATCCAGACAGTGCGCAATGATGCGTGCAATCTCAGTATAGCGAACGCGGCCGCGTAAAAAACCATCCACTGCGATTTCGTTGGCGGCATTCAGGGCGATGCACGCGTGCTGCCCGAGGCGCAGCGCGTCGAACGACAATTGCAGGCACGGAAACCGCTGCATGTCGGGCGGCTCGAAATCCAGGCGCCCGAGGCGCGTGAGCTCGAGCAGGCCGACGCCGCTGTCGATGCGTTCGGGATACGCCAGACCGTGCGCAATGGGTGTGCGCATGTCGGGCTGACCCAACTGTGCCAGAATCGATCCGTCTTCGTATTCGACCATGGAATGCACCACGCTCTGCGGGTGGATCACGACCTGGATCCGCTGGGCGGGCATGGCAAACAGCCAGTGCGCCTCGATGACTTCGAGCCCTTTGTTCAGCATAGTGGCGGAGTCGACCGAAATCTTACGCCCCATCCGCCAGGTCGGATGGGCGCACGCCTGGTCTGGCGTAACCGACTCCAGCCGCTCGAGGGCGATCTCGCGGAATGGCCCACCGGATGCCGTCAGGAGAAGCCTGCGTACGCCAGGCGGCGGCGTATCCGGCGCGTGCGCGCGGCGATCGGCCTGGGGCAGGCACTGGAAAATCGCGTTGTGCTCGCTGTCGATGGGCAACAGCTGTGCGCCGGATTGCCGCACGGCCCGCATGAACAGGCTGCCGGCTGCAACCAGAGCCTCTTTGTTGGCCAGCAGGACCCGCTTGCCGGCACGGGCGGCGGCCAGTGCGCCGGGCAAGCCGGCGGCACCGACAATTGCGGCCATCACGGTCGTGACCTCGGGCTCGGCCGCAGTGTCCGCCAGCGCCTGGGCCCCCACGCGGATCTCGGGCAGAGGCTGGGGGCCGGTCCAGAACTGAAGGAAGCGCTGCCTGGCCCGGGTGTCGGGCACGATCACGATGCGGGCGGCATGGACTTGCGCCTGGCGCGCCAGCGCCTCGATGCGGCTGTGTGCGCTCAGGGCATGCACTGCAAAACGGCCCGGGTGCCGGGCAATGACATCCAGGGTGCTGGAACCGATGGATCCCGTGGATCCGAGAATGCAAAGACGTTGCTGGGTCGACATGACTCATCCGGCAGAAAGTAGCAGCACCGCCAGTGGTGCGACCGGCAGTACGGCATCGATGCGATCATATACCCCGCCGTGGCCCGGCAGAAGCTGGCTGGAGTCCTTGACGCCTGCCCGCCGTTTGAGCAAGGATTCGAACAGGTCGCCCAGGATGGACCAGACGGCCAGCACCAGGCCTGCCGGCAACAGCCCCCCCCATCCCAGACGCTGCTGCAGAAGTGCGCCATAACTGTCCGGCCACCAGACCGCCGTGGCAAATAGCCACAAGACGGCTGCCAGGATCCCCGCCAGCGCGCCTTCGCGGGTTTTGCCCGGGCTGATGCGTGGCGCCAGCTTGTGCCGGCCCCATAGCCGCCCGGCAAAGTACGCGACACTGTCGGCCGCCCAGACCAGCGCCCAGAGGCTGATGAGCGCACTGGCGCCATGGCGGATGAATAACCACGCCAGGGCGTACCAGGTGGCCAGCAGAACCAAACCGCCCAGAAAGATCGGGCGGGCGCCTTGCCAGAAAACCCCCAGTTCGCCGCGCCACAGGATGCGGGGGGCGAAAATCACCCAGAACAGGGCGGCCAAAGGCAGGACCAGACGATCGAAAAGCCGCGTCCAGTTGGCTTGGTGCAACGCGGCGGCCCAGTCGGCCGGTACACCCGGCGCCGGTCGCGCATCGGGCAGGCCGACGGACAAGGCCAGCAACAAGATGAGCAGCAGCAGCGCCAGCCAGGTGGCGCCCGAATCGCGAAGGGGGATCAGGCGCAGCCATTCCCAGCCGGCACAGCCCGCCATGGCCGCCAGCAGGACGAGCATGGGCCACGGCCCTGGCGCCATGACGGCGGCCACCACGATCGCCAACAGGACGCAGGCAGTGATCAGGCGTTGTTTCAGCATGCCGGCTCTTCAGGCGTCTGCGCCTGACAGCTGGGCACTGGTGCGGCCGAAGCGGCGTTCGCGCTGACTGTACCAGTGGAACGCCTGGTCGAGTGAGGCCTCGTTGAAATCGGGCCACCAGCAGTCGGTAAAGTAAAGTTCGGTATAAGCGAGCTGCCAAATCAGGAAGTTGGATACGCGCTGTTCGCCGCCCGTGCGGATGAACAGGTCGGGTTCGGGCGCATAGGACATGGCCAGCCAGGGGCTGAGCAAGGTTTCGCTGATGGCCTGTGGCTGCGTCGCGAGATCCGGATGCGCCTTGAGCATGGCTTGCATGGCCTGCAGGATGTCCCAACGGCCACCGTAATTGGCTGCGATGGTCAGCGTCAGCGCCTGGCATTTCGCGGTGTGTTCTTCGACTTGCGTAATCAAATTGCGCAGGCGGTCATCGAACGCGCTCAGTTCGCCGACGACCCTCAGCCGCACGTCTTGTTCGCGCAAGCGGTCGGCCTCTTTTTCGAGCGTGCGCACGAACAGGCGCATCAGGAGAGACACCTCGCTGGCCGGCCGGCGCCAGTTCTCGGTGCTGAAGGCAAACAACGTGAGATAGCGCACCCCGCGCCGGCCACAGGCCTCGACGATGCGGCGCACGGCCTGCACCCCGCGCATGTGCCCGGCCGTGCGCGGCAGGCGCCGCTGCGTGGCCCAGCGACCGTTGCCGTCCATGATGATAGCCACATGGCGGGGAACCGGGCTGGTTTCCAGCACCGTCATGGTAGATGAATGGACCAGGCTCATGGCACCGGGACGTTCTGCATCAGGGGCCGTCAGACCGTCATGATCTCGGCTTCTTTCTGCGCGATGATCTGATCGATTTCGGCGACGTGGCGATCCGTGAGCTTTTGCACTTCGTCTTGCCCGCGCCGTTCGTCGTCCTCGGAGATCGCCTTGTCCTTGAGCAGCTTTTTGAGGGACTCGTTGGCTTCGCGGCGCAAGTTGCGCACGGCGACCTTCGCGTCTTCGCCCTCGGCGCGTACGACCTTGGTGAGGTCGCGGCGCCGTTCTTCGGTGAGAGCCGGCATGGGCACCCGCAGGTTGTCGCCCATGGCAATGGGATTAAGGCCCAGATCGGATTCACGGATGGCCTTGTCGACCACGGCCGCCATGGGTTTTTCCCAGATCTGCACGGACAGGTTGCGGGCGTCGACCACCGTCACGTTGGCGACCTGGCTGACGGGTACGAGCGAGCCGTAGTACTCCACCTGCACGTGATCGAGAATACCCGCATGGGCCCGCCCCGTACGGATTTTGGCGAGGTTGGTCTTGAGGGACTCGATGGATTTTCCCATACGCTCGCCCACCGAGCGGCTGATGTCAGAATAACTCATGCTGTGGATCCTATACCTGGACCAGGGTGCCTTCGTCCTCGCCACAAATGACGCGCCTGAGGGCCCCGGGTTTGTTGATCGAGAAGACCTTGATGGGCAGCTTCTGATCGCGACACAAGGCGAATGCCGTCGCATCCATGACTTCGAGCCTGCGCACGATGGCCTCGTCGAAACTGATGCGTGCATAGCGCGTGGCACTGGGATCCTTGTTCGGATCCGCGCTATAGATACCATCGACCTTGGTTGCCTTGAGTACGACTTCAGCGCCGATTTCCGCGCCGCGCAGCGCGGCCGCGGTGTCGGTCGTGAAAAAAGGGTTGCCGGTGCCTGCGGCAAAAATCACGACCTTGCCTTCTTCGAGGTAGCGCAAGGCCTTGGGCCGGATGTAGCGCTCGACCACCTGATCGATGTTTAGAGCGGATTGCACGCGGGCATCCGCCCCCTGGTTTTTCAGGGCATCCTGCAGCGCCAGGCCATTCATGACGGTGGCCAGCATGCCCATGTAGTCGGCCGTGGCGCGATCCATCCCTTGGGCACCCGGTGCAACCCCGCGGAAGATGTTGCCCCCACCGATGACGACCGCCAGTTGGACCCCCAGCGACACCACTTCGTGGATTTCCTCGGTCATGCGCAGGATGGTTGCCCGGTTGATGCCAAAGGCATCGCCCCCCATCAACGCTTCGCCCGAAAGCTTGAGGAGGACGCGTTTATAGGCTGGTGTGGACATGCCGTGATTTCCTGTCAGGAACCGCTTGCCGCAGCGGCCACCTCGGCGGCAAAATCTTCGGATTTTCGCTCGATGCCTTCGCCCACGACGAACAATGCATAGCGGTTGATGCTTGCCGAATGCTCTTTCAGCATCTGCTCGACCGATTGCTTGTCGTTTTTGACGAATGGCTGTGACAGCAGCGTAACCTCTTTGAGGAATTTTTGCACTGCCCCATCGACCATCTTGGCGACGATGTCGGCCGGCTTGCCGGACTCGGCTGCTTTCTGCTGGGCCACGGAGCGCTCGGCGGCGATCAGGGCGGGGTCGACGCCACCCGCGTCCAGCGCACGCGGCCGGGATGCCGCGATATGCATGGCAAGATCCTTGCCGACTTCATCGGCCCCGGTGAAATCGACCAGCACACCGATCCGCCCGCCGTGCACGTAGCTGCTCAGGCGGTCAGAGGTCTCGAACCGGCGAAACCGGCGAACGGCCATGTTTTCACCGATCTTGCCAACCAGTGCAGCGCGCGTGCTTTCTACGGTGCCCTCGCCCATGACCAGGGCATTCAGGCCTTCGACGTCGGTTGGGTTTTTATCGGCGACGATCCGCGCCAGGTCATTGACGAAAGCGATGAAGTCATCGTTTTTAGCGACAAAGTCGGTTTCGCAATTGACTTCGACCACGGCACCCGTCTTCTGGTCGTCGGCCACGTACAGGCCGATCAGGCCCTCGGCCGTGATCCGACTGGCCGCTTTGGAGGCCTTGCTGCCCAGCTTGACACGCAGGATTTCTTCGGCCCGCGCCAGATCGCCATCGGCTTCGGTCAGGGCCTTCTTGCATTCCATCATGGGCGCGTCGGTCTTCTCGCGCAATTGTTTGACCATGGCAGCAGTGATTTGGGCCATTGTGTTCTCCTGTTCGATCAATGCGTAAACCGGCCGATATGGCCGGCCCGAGGCTGCAGCCCGGGGCAGGTGAGTGCCCGACGGACTGCAGGCGCGTGAAGCAGGACGTCATTCCTGCTCGGGTTCTTCTGTTTCGATTTCGATGAACTCTTCGCCTTCGGCGAGCTCTTCGACCAGCCCATGCAGGCTTTGTTCGCGACCTTCGAGCACAGCATCTGCCATGCCATGCGCATACAGCGCAATGGCCTTGGCAGAGTCGTCGTTGCCGGGAATCACGTGCTCGATGCCTTCGGGCGAATGATTGGTGTCGACCACGCCCACCACGGGGATGCCCAGAGTACGGGCTTCAGCCACGGCAATTTTGTGGTAGCCCACGTCGATGACGAACAAGGCATCGGGCAGGGTGTTCATGTCTTTGATGCCGCCGATGGACTTGTTCAGTTTGGCCATTTCACGCTCGAACATGAGCGCTTCTTTCTTGCTCATTTGCTCGGTTGCGCCATCGGCCATCTGGGTTTCCATCTCTTTGAGCCGCTTGATCGAGGATTTGACTGTCTTGAAGTTGGTCATCATGCCGCCCAGCCAGCGGCTGTCCACGTACGGCATGCCACAACGCTGGGCTTCGGCCGCCACCAGTTCGCGCGCGGAACGCTTGGTGCCCACGAATAGAATGGTGCCCTTGCGCGCCGACAACTGGCGCACGAACTGCGCCGCTTCAAGGTATTTTCCGACCGTGCGCTCGAGGTTGATGATATGAATTTTGTTACGCTGACCGAAAATGTATTCGGCCATTTTCGGGTTCCAGAATCGGGTCTGGTGGCCAAAGTGCACACCCGCTTCAAGCATATCGCGCATGAGGCTCATGAAGGTTCTCCAGTAGGGTTCGGTCTTGTACCAGGCCAGTATCCGGGGCTAACATGAACCCCCATCAGACACCCTTGGGCGGCCGTGGCACGCTATTTTTTAAGCATTGGCTAACAAAAACCAAGCCAACTATTCTACTATTTTTCTCATCATACGATCAAGCACCCCATGATTCCTCTCGTCACCGATCCTCGCGAACTCGATCAGATGCGCGCCGCCTGCCAAGCCGCCGCCAGCGTTCTCGACTACCTGGCTCCCCATGTAAAGGCCGGCGTCACCACCCGGGCGCTCGATGAACTGTGCATGCAGTATCTGACGGACGAACTGAAGGTCGAATCAGCGACGGTGGGCTATGCGCCACCCGGCTACCCCCCCTACCCGGCCTCTATCTGTACGTCCGTCAACCACGTGATCTGCCACGGTATTCCGGGCGACAAGAAGCTCAAGAATGGCGATATTCTGAACATGGACATCACCATCATCAAGGACGGCTGGTTTGGCGACACCAGCCGCATGTTCTGCGTGGGCGAACCCTCGATCCTGGCCCGGCGCCTGATCGACACCACCTACGAGTGCATGTGGCTGGGCATCCGCCAGGTCCGTCCCGGTGCCACACTGGGCGATATCGGCCACGCCATACAGCGGCATGCCGAGCGGGCCGGTTTCTCGGTGGTGCGGGAATACTGCGGCCACGGGGTCGGGCGCCGCTTCCACCAGGATCCCCAGG
>NZ_JBAYTI010000053.1:0-17563 GCF_041675725.1 Castellaniella sp.
CCTTCGCCATGATCCTGGGCATCATGGTGTTTCTCACATTCTTCGTCTTGATGGTTCACTGATGGCTAGCGAAATGGCGTCTTCAACACTCCCCTGGCTGACCCTGTCGATCTTCGTGCCGATTTTCTTCGGCCTGCTGGTGTTGCTGATCGGGCGCGACGACAATCCCGGGCCGGCCCGGGTCCTGTCGCTGGTGGGCGCGATCGTGGCCTTTCTGGTCACCCTGCCGCTGTACACGGGTTTCGACGCCACGACGGCCGACATGCAGTTCGTCGAATTCGCGCCCTGGATCGAAACGTTCCACCTCAATTACCACCTGGGCATCGACGGGATCTCGGTCTGGTTCATCCTGCTCACGGCTTTCATCACCATCATCGTGGTGCTGGCGGGCTGGGAGGTCATCCGCTCGCGCGTGGCGCAGTACATGGCCGCCTTCCTGATTCTTTCGGGGCTGATGATCGGCGTCTTCAGCGCGCTCGATGGCATGTTGTTCTACGTGTTCTTCGAAGCCACCCTGATCCCCATGTACATCATCATCGGGGCCTGGGGCGGGCCGAACCGCGTGTACGCCGCCTTCAAGTTCTTTTTGTACACCCTCATGGGCTCGCTGCTCACGCTGATCGCCTTCATTTACCTGTGGCATGTGGCGGGCGGTTCGTTCGACGTCCTCACGTGGCAGAACATGCCCCTGGGCTATACCCAGCAGATCCTGATCTTCATCGCGCTGTTTGCGGCCTTTGCCGTCAAGGTGCCCATGTGGCCCATCCACACCTGGCTGCCCGATGCCCACGTCGAAGCGCCCACCGGGGGGTCCATCGTGCTGGCCGCCATCATGCTCAAGCTGGGCTGTTATGCGTTCCTGCGCTTCTCGCTGCCGATCACGCCCGACGCCGCCCACAGCCTGGCCGGCATCATGATCGCGCTGTCGCTCGTGGCCGTGATCTACATCGGCCTGGTGGCGATCGTGCAGGACGACATGAAAAAGCTGGTGGCGTACTCTTCCGTGGCGCACATGGGCTTCGTCACGCTGGGCTTTTTCATCTTCAACATCACCGGGCTGGAAGGCGCGATCATCCAGATGATTTCACACGGCTTCGTATCCGGCGCCATGTTCATGTGCATCGGGGTGATGTACGATCGCCTGCACACGCGGCGCATCGATGCCTATGGCGGGCTGATCAACCGCATGCCGCGTTTTGCCACGTATTTTCTGCTGTTTTCCATGGCCAATGCCGGCCTGCCGGGCACCAGCGGCTTCATCGGCGAGTTCACCGTCATTCTGGGGGCCGTGCAGTACAACTTCTGGATCGGCCTGTTGGCGGCCACGGCGCTGATCTGGGGGGCCGGCTACTCGCTCTGGATGTTCAAGCGCGTGGCGCTGGGGCCGGTGGCCAACGAGCAGGTCGACGGCATGCGCGACCTCTGCAGCCGCGAGTTCCTGATCCTGGGCCTGTTGGCGTTCTTCGTGCTGTTCCTGGGGATCTATCCGCGTTTCTTCACCGAGCTCATGCATCCGTCTGTGCAAGCCCTGCTCGATCACGTGTCCATCTCGAAACTGTAGGCCTGATACACCATGCATAATCTGTTCGACTTCGCCCTGGCCACACCCGAGATCGTACTGCTGGTGCTGACCGGCGCCGTACTGCTCATCGATGCCTTTGGCAACGAGCCGACCCGCCGCATGACCTTCATGCTGACCATGGGCACCATTCTGATCGTCATCTTCGTGTCCTGGGGGCAGTGGGGTGAAGACACCCAGGGGCGCACGTTCAGTTCGCTGTACGTCACCGACTCGCTGGCCCATTTCATGAAAATCCTGTCGGCCATCGCGGTGGGCGTGACGCTCATCTACGGGCGGGCCTATGCCGAGCACCGCGACATGGTGGCACGCGGCGGCGAAATGTATTCGCTGGCGCTGCTCACCCTGCTGGGCGAATTCATCATGATTTCGGCGGGCAACATGCTCACGGTGTACCTGGGCGTCGAGCTCATGTCGTTTGCGCTCTATGCGCTGATCGCCGTGCGCCGCGACCATCTGGTGGCCACCGAGGCGGCCATGAAGTACTACGTGCTGGGCTGCCTGGCGTCGGGTATTTTGCTCTACGGCATGTCCATGATTTACGGCGCCACGGGCGAGCTGGGCCTGGCCGAGATTGCCGAAGTCATCCGTCAGGGCGATGCCCAGCGCCTGCCGCTGGCCTTCGGGGTCGTGTTCATCGTCTCGGGCCTGGCCTTCAAGCTCACGGCGGCGCCCTTCCACATGTGGACGCCCGACGTGTACCAGGGGTCGCCCACCACCGTCACGCTGCTGGTGGCCGCGGCGCCGAAATTCGCCGCCTTCGTGATCACCCTGCGCCTGCTGATCGAGGCCCTGCACGGCATTGCCTTCGATTGGCAGCCCATGCTGCTCATCATGGCCGTGCTATCGCTCGCCATTGGCAATGTGGTCGCCATCGCGCAAACCAATTTCAAGCGCATGCTGGCCTATTCCACCATCGGCCAGATGGGCTTCGTGTTTCTCGGGCTGCTCTCGGGCGTCTACGAAGATCAGCCTGGCGCCGTGGCGGCGGCTTATGGTTCGGCCCTGTTCTATGTGGTCATTTACGTGCTCACCACTTTGTCCACGTTTGGCATGATCCTCGTCTTGTCGCGCCAGGGGTTCGAGGCCGAGGAAATCTCCGACCTCAAGGGGCTGAACCGGCGCAATCCGCTGCTGGCGGGCGTTCTGCTGCTGTCCATGTTCTCGCTGGCGGGGATCCCGCCGCTGTCGGGTTTCTATGCCAAGCTGGTGGTGCTGCAGGCCCTGATCAGCGCGGGTCACGTGGCCGTGGCGGTGTTTGCGGTGCTGTGTTCGCTGATCGGCTGCTTCTATTACCTGCGGGTCGTCAAGATGGCCTATTTCGACGAGCCCGAAGACCACATCACGGTGGGTGCCGGCACGCCGGTCACGCGCAGCGTGATGTCCGTCAATGGCCTGCTGGTGATCGGCCTGGGTATTTTGCCGGGTGGGCTGATGGCGCTGTGCGTGCACGTGATCCAGCAATCGCTCAGCTTCTGAGGCAGGTCGGTCGTTCATGTCGCTGACGGGTGCTTCCTGGATCGTCATCATCAGTGCACTGGTCATGGCGAACCTGCCCTTCGTTTGCAACCGGCGGCTTGCGCCCTGGCCCTGGCGCGCCTCGATCCGGGGGGTGCGGGCCCACAGCGGGCTGGCCTGGCTGCTCTGCGTGGTTTTCCTTCTGGTCCTGGCGCTCTGGTCCTGGGCCACTTTGTGGCTGGTGGGCGGGGCATTTGCCGGGGGGGGCGGCCTGGTGGGGCTGTTCGTGCTCAAGCTGCTTTTCAGTGGCGTGCTGGTCGCGGTGCTGCTCTGGCTGCCGGGGGCGTTTGGCAATCAGCCGGTAGCGCCGGCGCTACCGGCCACAGCGGCGGCACAGGACACACCCGCCCGGCGGGTGCCGCGACGGCCGGACCCGGCTGCGGCCAAGCCCTTTGTGGATCGGTTTCTGGAGGTGCTGGTAGGCTACGTGCTCGTCGGCACCCTGGGCTTTGCCTTTGAGCTCAACCTGGGCAATGCGTTTGCGCAGGGTTGGGAGTTCTACGCCGTCACGTTGGCGCTGTTCCTGGTGCTGGGCTATCCGGGCTTTGTCTGGCGCTACATGCTCAAGCGCCGGCGCTGAGCCCGTCATGGTGCCGCCGCCCGGGCTGGCCACCGGGCGCATCGACAGGTTTCATTTTTCGAACAGGACGGCTTGGCTGACATCGTCGAGTGTGCGGCAACCGGTCAGGGCCATGGCCACTTCCAGTTCGCCGCGCAGGATCTGGATCACGTGGGCGACGGCGGGTGCGCCGCCGACCGCCAGTGCGTGCAGGATCGGCCGCCCCAGCAGCACGGCCCGGGCGCCCAGGGCGAGTGCCTTCAGGATGTCGGTGCCGCGCCGGATGCCCCCGTCCAGCAGCAGGGGAACGCGGCCGGCCACGGCGTGCGCCACAGCGGGCAGCGCAGTGAGTGTCGCCGGCAAGGTATCCAGGCAGCGTCCGCCGTGATTCGACACGATCAGGCCATCGATCCCCAGCGTGATGGCCTGGACGGCGTCGTCCGGGTGCAAGAGGCCCTTGAGCCATAAAGCGGCATCGG
Organism: Castellaniella sp.; assembly: GCF_041675725.1. GTDB lineage: Bacteria > Pseudomonadota > Gammaproteobacteria > Burkholderiales > Burkholderiaceae_B > Castellaniella. The sequence continues at coordinate 4,136 of NZ_JBAYTI010000053.1, forward strand.
GCAGCGCGGCACGCAACCAGGCAATGTCATCCCAGGTGGGGGCCGCATCGAGCAGGCCGCTGTCGAACAGTGGGCTGCCGCCGACCGGCACGGGCCGCGCACGGGCCGGCGACAGGCCTTCCAGGTGCACACTGCGAATCCAGCCCGGGCAGGAAAAACCGCTGCGCTGCTCGGTATTGCGCACCCCGCTGACGGGCGCATCGACCGTCAGCACGAGGGCTCTGGCCCCGGCGGACAAGGCTCGGCGCGCCAGCGCCAGGGTGTGGGCGCGCTCGCGCTGGCTATATAGCTGGAACCACAGAGCGGGCGGATCGGGCAGGCCCGCCAAGGTCTCGATGGGGGTTCCGGATTGGCAGCTGAGGATCAGAATCGTATGCGTGGCGGCGGCGGCCAGGGCGGTCGCCCGTTCTGCATCGGGGTGGACCAGACCATGCCAGGCGGTGGGGGCGATCAGGATCGGGTGGGCGAGCGGCTGACCCGCCAGCGTCAGACGGGTATGCGCACCCTGAAGCGGGCGCAGCACCCGCCCGATCAGCGCCTGCTGTTCGAAGGCGCGGCGGTTGGCCTGTAGCGTCAGCGCGTCGGCTCCGGCACCGTCCAGCCAGGCGGCGGTGGCCGGATCCAGCCGGCGGCGTGCCCGCTCGGCGTAGTCGTCCGCAGTCAGCGGCGGGTGGAGGGCGGCGGGCCGGGCGGTGGGCGGTGATGGGCTCAAGAGGCGATCTCTGGGATAATGTCGGTTTTGACGTTTGCAGGCAGGCAGGTTCGATGGCTCACGTGATTTTGCAGGCTCCGCGCATCCAGCAGGCGGATGTCGAACGCCTGGCGGCCGTGGCCAGCGCCGGCGGGGTTCAGGAATTATCCCCCACCGTGGTGCGGCTGCTCCACGTCGACGAAGGCAGCCGCGAAGAAGTCATGGCCCTGGCGCAGGCGGCCCGCCTGGATGCCGCCTGGCTGGATACCATCCCCTTGCTGAGCAGCTGCAAAATGCTCGTCATGGATATGGATTCGACGCTGATCAACATCGAATGCGTGGACGAACTCGCCGACATGGCGGGTTGCAAGCCACAGGTGGCGGCCATCACCGAAGCAGCCATGCGCGGCGAAATCCCGCACTATGCCGACAGCCTGCGCCAGCGTGTCGCCCTGTTGCGTGGCTTGCCCGAATCGGCACTCGAACAGGTGTTCCGCGAGCGGCTGCGGCTCAATCCCGGCGCCGAGCGCCTGATCGAAGTCGTGCGCGGCCACGGCCTCAAGGTCATGCTGGTGTCGGGCGGTTTTACATTCTTTACCGAGCGCCTGCGGCGTGGCCTGGCGCTCGACGCGGCCCATGCCAACGTGCTCGAAGTGGTCGATGGGGCGCTTACGGGCCGGGTACTGGGAGACATCGTCGACGGCGACGCCAAGGCCCGCCACGTCCGTGAGCTGGCCGCCCGGCTCAAGGCGACGCCCGAGCAGATCATCGTGCTGGGCGACGGCTCGAACGATTTGCCGATGATGGCCGAAGCGCATTACTCGGTGGCGTACCGGGCCAAGCCGGTGGTGCGCGCGCAGGCTCGCTTTGCGCTGGATTACAGCCCGCTGGACGGGGTGCTGTCGTGGTTTCGCCTGCGTCATGGCTGATGTCATGTCGGGTCTGCCCACAGGCGCAGCAGGTTGTGGTAGACACCGGTCAGGCCGGCGATGATCTCTGATTCGGCCCGGTCGTTGATCAGGCGCTGGATGGCGACGTCCTGCTGCAAGAGCAGGCTGCGGCGATGGTCGTCGCGCACCAGGCTCTGGGTCCAGAAAAAGGCGCCCAGGCGCACGCCGCGGGTCACGGGGGTGACCTGGTGCAGGCTGGTCCCGGGATAGATCACCGCAGCGCCGGCGGGCAGCTTGACACGCTGTTCGCCGTATGTGTCCTGCACCACCAGCTCACCGCCGTCATAGTCGTCCGGATCACTGAAAAATACCGTGGTCGAGACGTCGCAACGGATCAGTCCGGCGTCGTCGGGCCGGCGAAAGAGGGCGTTGTCGATATGAAAACCATAGTGCTCGCCCCCTTCATAGCGGTTGAAACGGGGCGGCAGGATGCGCGCGGGCAGCACGGCCGACTGGAAGACCGGGTCGCCTTGCAGCGCCTGGACGATGCGCTGGCCGATCCGTCGGGCGAGCGGGTCGCCGAGGGCGAGTTGCCGGTTAGCCTTGACCCGGGATGCCACGTGGCCGGCCGTCTGGCGGCCGTCGAGCCAGCGCGCCTGCGCGAGCGCCGTGCGGTATGCCCGCGCTTCTTCGCGCGGCAGCAGATCGGGCAGGGTGATCAGCATGACTCACCAGGCACGGGATCGGCATCGCGGGCGGGCCGCCGCCGGGCCTGGGCGCGAAAATAGGGCACCAGGTCGGCGCAGGCGGGCTGGCTTCGCAGCCAGCGCGCCGCCTTGTGCAGGAAGGCGGGCGTGGCGCTGTCCGGGACGCGTGCGAGCCAGGCGCGCGCATCGTCGGCGTGGCCGCGCCCCAGAAGCAGGCGGGCGGCGTTGAACTGGCCGCGGAAATCACCCCCCCTGGCTGCCCGCAGATAGTGGTGCAGCGCCGCATCCAGATCCTTGGGTACGATCCAGCCGTCTTCATGAAAACTGCCGACCATGTTCATGGACTTCGCATGCCCGAGGGCGGCGGCGGCCTGGAACCAGCCCAATGCGGCACGACGGTCGCGCCCGATCCCATCGCCCAGCGCCAGGGCCGTGGCATAGTTGTACATGCCCCAGTCCAGGCCCGCCTGGGCCGCGAGGCGAAACCAATACGCCGCCATCAGCGGATTGGGCGCCACGCCCCACCCATGCGCATGGCACTGGCCCAGCATGTTGAGCGCCATTGGATGGCCATTGCGGGCCGCGTGGGTGAACCACTGAATCGCAGCCTGTGGATTGCGCCCGACGCCGTGGCCGTCGAGCAGCCATTGGCCATACACCAGCTGTGCCTGGATCACGCCCCCTTCGGCCGCCGCCTTGAGCGCCGCTGCGGCTTCACGGGCCGGGCCTGCCAGCGTTTGGGCGTAGCGGGCCGCCAGCGCCTGCCGGTCCATCCGGTTGATGGTTCGGGTGTCCAGCGCGGCCGGCCCGGCCAAGGGCGGGCGCGTCGGCCTGGCGGCGGCGTTGCCGGTGTGTGCGTTCGCCATCAGAAGTGCAGGTTCACCGTGGCGATGGCCGCCCGCCCGCTGGCGAGGGTGGCATAGTGCGAGGCATACGCTTTTTCGTAATATGTCTTGTTGAACAGGTTGTTCACGTTCAGTTGGATGTCCACCGTTTTGTTGATCTGGTAGTTGGCCATGGCATCGAAGCGCCAATAAGACGGGATGCTGACGGTATTGGCGGTGTTGCCATATTGCTTGTCCACGTAGAACGCGCCGACGCCGGCTGTGAACTGTGGCGTGAACGCATAGGTGTTCCACAGGCTGAAGCTGCTGCGGGGCGTGTTGGGGAAGTCATTGCCCGCGTCCGATGCCGAACCGCTCTGGCCATCGTCGTCGATGCGGCTGCGCAGATAGGTGTAGCCGCCATAGGCTTGCCACTGTGGCGTGATCGTGCCCGAGAAGCCCAATTCGAAGCCGTCCACGTGTTTCTTGCCGGCCATGGCGTAGTCGCCGCTGGGGAGGATGACGCGCGCGTTGGTGGTCTCGATGCGGAACACGGCCGCATTCAGGCCCAGGCGGCCATCCAGGAAGGCCCATTTGGTGCCCAGCTCATAGAAGCGGTTTTTTTCCGGTGCCATGTCGGCGGCGTTCAGACCCCGGCAGGTGCCGCCCCGACAGTTTGGCGTCAGGCTCTGCCCCTCGCTGCCTTCGCCCAGGGTGGCGCCGGCTGGTGTGGAGGACGTGCCGAACGTGGCGTAGATGCTGCCGTTTTCCATCGGTTTGTAGACCAGGCCCAGTTGGTAATTGAACAAGGTGTCGCTGCGGTCGATCCCGCTCTGCCCGTAGGGGGTCAGGCGCGTGCGGTAGTCGTCCACCCGCAGCCCCACCGAAGCGAGCCACCGTTCGCTCAGATCCAGCGTGTCGAAGGCGTAGACCGAGCGTGTCAACGTGCGGGTGTTGCTGTTCTCCCCTCTGGGTCCGCCCGTGCCGGTGTTCTGCCATGGGTCGGATGGATCGGGCGCCCACAGGCTGGTGCAGTTGTAGCCCGATGGTGCGCCGGCGCTGCCTGGCGGGCAGCTGCCATCTCCGCGGGCGACGTCCAGGCTGTCCTTGCGACCCTTTTCCTCGGACAGCTCTATGCCCAGCAAGAAGCGGTGCTGGGTCCGGCCGGTGGCGAACGTGCCTTGCAACTCGGTTTGATTGGCCCACGTGGCCACCCGGCTGTCGCGCGTATTGGCCCGGCGCCAGACCAGGCCGTTGTTGACGTTGCCCTTGCTGTCGTCGGGCTGTGTGACCACGTATTCCAGTGTGCTGTGGGTATAGCGCGTCTGGTTGATGAGCGTCAGGCGGTCCGTGAGGTCGTGCTCCACGCGCAGGGTCGCCATGTCGCTGCGGCCTTTACGGTAATCGCTGTCCAGGCCGTAGAAATTGTGGCGGTCCACGTCGATGGGAGTGCGCATGGCGGCGGGATCGGCCGGCTTGGTGTAGGGGATGCCGCTGTCGGGCGTGTCGTTCGCCTGCATGTGGTAGTACGACAGGGACACCCGCGTGGGCGTGCCCAGGCCAAAGCTGAAGGTCGGTGCGACGCCCCAGCGCTTGTAGTCGACCGAATCGCGCCCGTCCACGTTCTGCTTGTGGCCCATCAGGTTGAGCCGAAAAGCCGAATGGTCATTGAGCCGCCAGTTGCTGTCGATGGTCGAGCGCAGGTAGCGGGCGCTGCCCACGCCCAGCGAGATATCGGTGAAGTCGTGCAGCTTGGCCGTCTTGCTGATCAGGTCGATGCTGCCGCCGGCGCCGCCCCGGCCGGCGTATACGCTGTCCGGACCTTTGATGATCTCGACCTGCTCGGTGTTGAAGATGTCGCGCGACGTGGCGCCGATGTCGCGCATGCCGTCGATGTACGTGCTGGATTGTGCATCATAGCCGCGGATGAAGGGGCGATCGCCCAGCGGGTTGCCGCCTTCGCCTGCGCCAAACGTGATGCCCGGGGCGTTGCGCAGCACGTCGGTCAGCGTGCTGGCCGCCTGGCTCTGGATCACTTCGCGCGGGATGACGTCCACCGATCGGGCCGTATTGAGCAGGGGCTCGGTCAACTTGCTGGAGGCAGACTCGTCCACATGAAATGGCGCCGGGTTCTCGCCTTGTATCCGGATGGGTGAGAGTTCGACGGGTTCGGCGTTCTGGGCTTGTCCAGAGGGGGGGAGCATCAACAGGGCGGGGGTGGCCAATGCAGTGGCCAGGCTGCCCCCCAGTCGTGGGCCGGCAAGTTCGGATGAGCTGTTCAAGGGAGGACTCCAGAAATGACAAAGATCAAGTTGAGGTACGAATCAAGGAAATTCTAAACAAGAATCCTTCTCAATACAATTATTATTTGCGATGTCGAATGGATGGCGATTGCGGGTGAACGGGCGCCGGACGGGCGATGTCCGTCAGAGACGCGCGGTTTCTCTGCAAAGCGGTCGTTGGGCTGATATGCTTGAAACATTGTGCCGCTACCTCAGGATTCCACAGCATGAACACTCATCCCGCTGCGCGCCCGGCCGTTCTGGTCTGCCGGGCCGTCTATCCGGCTGCGCTCGAGCGTCTGGCCGAACACTTCGACGTCACCGCCAATCAGGACGACGTGCTCTGGTCCCAAGAAGAACTGATCGCGCGTCTGCAGGGCAAGCAGGGCGCCTTCACCACCGGGGGCGACCGTATCGACGCCGCTGTGCTGGCGCGCTGTCCAGATCTGAAGATCTGCGCCAATATGGCGGTGGGTTACAACAATTTCGATATCCCGGCCATGACGGCCGCCGGCGTATTGGCGACCAATGTGCCAGAGGTATTGACAGAAACCACGGCCGATCTGGGCTTCGTGCTGCTCATGGCGGCTGCGCGGCGCATCACCGAATCCGAACATTTTCTGCGCGCCGGTCGCTGGGACCGATGGTCCTGGGACATGCTCACCGGGCAGGATATCTACGGCAGTACCCTGGGCGTGGTGGGCATGGGCCGCATCGGCCAGGCCATCGCCCGCCGCGGGGCGCGTGGCTTCGACATGCCGGTGGTCTACCACAACCGCACCCGCCTGCCCGAAAGCACCGAGCAGGCGCTGGGCGCACGTTATCTGGGGCTCGATGAGCTGCTGCGCACGGCGGATCACGTCGTGCTGGTGGTACCGTACTCGAAAGAGTCGCATCACCTGATCGGCGCCGGGCAGCTGGCGCTGATGAAGCCCACGGCCACGCTGGTCAACATCGGGCGTGGCGGGGTGGTGGATGACGCGGCGCTGGCCCGCGCCCTGCGCGAGGGCCGCCTGGCCGCAGCCGGGCTCGATGTATTCGAGGGCGAACCGAAGGTGCATCCCGATCTGCTGGCTTGCAACAATGTGGTCCTGACCCCGCATATCGGCAGTGCATCGGTCCCGACACGCAAGGCCATGATCGACCTGGCCTGCGACAACCTGATTGGCTGGCTCACCGAAGGCAAGGCCAGGACGCCCATCAACCCCGAAGTGGCGCATCGCTGATCCGGTGCGGTCAGGGGCACCATGACATTTAAGACAACGTTGGAGACATCATGGAAACATCTGCAGACTTGACGGCGTGGTCGATTGCCCAGCAATCCGAGGCCCTGTCGTCCCGGAAGATTTCGGCCGTCGATTTGGTCGATGCCTATCTGGCGCGCATCGCGGCGCTCGATGACACATTGCACGCCTACTCGGAAGTCTATGCAGAGGATGCCCGCCTGGCTGCCCAGGCGGCCGACCTGGCCAGGCGGGCGGGTTATCCGCTGGGGCCTCTGCACGGCATTCCGGTTGCCGTCAAGGACCTGATCGAGATCGAAGGGCGCATCACGACGGCGGGTTGCGCCGCCTGGGGGCAGCGGCGCTCGGCCGTCACGGCCACGCTGATCCAGCGCCTGCTGGCGCAGGGCATGATCATCCTCGGCAAGACCCACATGGTCGAGTTCGCGTATGGCGGCTGGGGCACCAACACCGGCATGGGGGCGCCATGGAACCCCTGGGATCTCGACCGGGCGCGTATTCCAGGGGGCTCGAGCAGCGGCTCGGGGGTCGCCGTGGCCGCTGGGCTGGCCCCTTGGGCCATCGGCACGGACACGGGCGGATCCGTGCGCTTGCCCGCGTCATGGTGCGGCATCACCAGCCTGAAGACGTCGGCCGGGCGCATCAGCAACTACGGGGTGTTGCCGCTGGCCCAAACGCTGGACACCCCCGGCCCGATGACGGCCACGGCGCAGGATGCCGCCCTGCTGTATCTGGCCATGCAGGGGCCGGATCCGCTCGATGCCCGTACGCTGGGCCTGCCGCCCGAGCGCAGCACGGCCGGCCCGCACAAAGGCGTTGCAGGGCTGCGGTTCGCCCGCATGCCGGACAGCGAACGCGCGGGGTTGGCACAGTCCGTACTCGATGCCTACGACCGGGCGCTGGATGAGCTGGCCGACATGGGGGCAGACATCGTGTCGCTGCCCCTGCCGGTCGATTTTTCCGAGGTCGCGACCTTGAACGGCCGTATCATGTCGGCCGAAAGCTATGCCGTGTTGCACGACATGGTCGATGACCCAGACCAACCCCTGGACGAAGCCGTACGGGCGCGGGTGCTGGCGGGGCGCGAGATCTCCTCTTGTGGTTATCTGCAGGCGCTGGCGCAACGCAAGGCGTCGATCGAGGCCTTTGACCGCATATTCGATTCGGTCGATGCCCTGCTGACCCCGACCACCGCCACCACGGCCATTGCGCTCGACCAGCTGGACCAGGACAGCAGCCCGTCACGTTTTACCCGGTTCGGCAATTTCCTGAATCTGTGTGCCATGGCGCTGCCCAATGGCCATGACGAACTGGGTTTGCCGACGTCCTTGCAGGTCTTGTGCCGCCAGTACGACGAGGCCATGGCCCTGCGCATTGGCTGCGCTTATCAGGACGGCACCCAATGGCACGAGCGGCGCCCGGACCTGAACGCCTTGCTGAAGGCATAGGAGCAGGGGCTTTGGGCGCGGGCGCCGTGCGCCCGGGGTTGCCGGCCGCGCCGCAGCGCCCGCGGCCCGGCCGGTGCGCCGTCAGTTGGCCAGCAGCACGGGCACGGTCATGCTGGTCAGCAGGGTGCTGGTGGCGCCGCCCATGATCCATTGGCGCATCCGGCTATGGCCATAGGCCCCCATGACGATCAGGTCGCGGTCGGTGTCGGCGGCAGTGTTCAGGATGACGTTGCCCACGCCATAGCCCGTGCTTTCTTTGACCATGTGCTGGGGTTCGGGGTAACCGAGACGCCGGCAGTAGTTTGCGAAGTCGTCATCGTGCAGGTCGTGCTCGGTGGCCAGTTTTTCATTGCGATCGATTTCGAGCACCACCAGCGATTTGCATTCGCGCAGCAGCGGAGCAGCATCGGTAAAGGCGCGCGCGGATTCGCGGCGCTGATCCCAGCAATACAGTATCCGCTGGCCAATGGTTTCGAAGCGGCCATAGTTGGGCACCATGAGCACCGGCCGGCCCGCGGCCATGACCACGGCTTCGGGCAGGTTGGGGCGCAAGGACGAGAAGCTGTCGGCCGGGTCGACCTTGCTCATGACCAGCAGATCGCAGTAGCGCGCGTGCAGGGCAAGAGAATCATCGACGTCGCCCGTCGGGGTCCGCCATTGACATGCAACGCCGGCCGCCTGGGCCTTTTCCAGAAACAGCGCGCGGGTGGCCTCGCGGTGTTCTTCCTGGCGCCCCCGCAGGGCCGTGCGCACTTCCTGTGGCAGGATGTTGTCGTCTTGTTGCAGGCCGGCCACGCCGGCTGACGGGTAGATACCGACCACTTCGGCGCCGTGCGCGGCCGCCAGCCGCAGGCCGATGTCGATGCGCCTTTCGCAGGTGTGGTCCTGGTTCAGATGAATACCGATACGCCCCAGCATGTGTATACCCCCGTTGTAAGGAATGTTTTCAGTTCGGCATTCGACATCATGCCATTGGCACCAGGATTCGTCTATAATTTTCCTCAACAAGGGGAGTCGCCCTCCCGCCGTTGTGTCGTCAATACGTTGCCCCATCGCGGGCTTCCGGTGCACGGGCAGCCTGTCACGGGCTGTGGGCAAGACCTTGCCGCTCAGGGGCAAGGTGCAACTTCAAGAAACGCCGGCCACTGAAGTGTCCGGCTTTTTTCTGGAGTCTCCGTGCACGATCTCACCGCCTCGCTATCCGAATTTTTCCTGACCCTGCATTGGGCTGCCGTCTTTCAGATCGTCCTCATCGATATTCTGCTCGGTGGCGACAATGCCGTCGTCATTGCGCTCGCCTGCCGCCGGCTGCCGCCCCGCCAGCGCCTGCTGGGCATTCTGTGGGGCACCGCGGGCGCCATCGTATTGCGCATCCTGCTGATCAGCTTCGCACTGGTGCTGCTTGGGCTGCCGGGCCTGAAAATCACCGGCGCGCTCCTGTTGTTCTGGATCGGCGTCAAGCTGCTCTTGCCCGAAGCCCATCCCCATGGGGCGATCCACGCGGGGCCATCGCTTCTGGCGGCCATTCGCACGATTGTGCTGGCCGACGTGGTCATGAGCCTGGACAACGTCATCGCCATTGCCGGGGCGGCCCAGAATGCGGCCGAGCACCATCAGCTCGGCCTGGTGATCTTCGGGCTGCTGTTCAGCGTGCCGGTGATCGTCTGGGGCAGCACGTTGGTGCTCAAGTGTATCGACCGCTATCCGGCCGTGGTGACCCTGGGGGCCGGTTTGCTGGGCTGGATTGCCGGCGGGATGCTGGTCGGCGATGCGGTGTTCGCGCGTTGGTATGGGCCGATGCCGACGGCCTGGGTGTGGGGCGCCGAAGCATTGGGCGCGGTGCTGGTCATGGCCGTGGGGCGCCTGGTGGCCCGCCGGCGCCACGCACGCAACCGGCGCCTGGCCTGAGCTCGCGTTACACTGGTCAGCCTGCAAGGAGGTCATGCCATGTTGATGGTTCTGTCGCCGGCCAAGAAGCTGGATTTCGATTCTCCGCTGCGTGTCACGGCGCACACGCAGCCCTTGTTTCTGGAACAGGCCAACGAGCTGGTCGGGCATCTGCAGGGCTTGGGGCCGGCGGGGCTGGCACGCCTCATGAAGCTGTCGGATGCGCTGGCCGAACTGAACGCCCAGCGGTACGCCGGCTGGGTCAGGCAGCCCGATCTGCAGCATGCGCGCCAGGCCGTGCTGGCGTTCGATGGCGACGTCTATGCCGGGTTGCAGGCGCACACGCTCGATGGCCAGCAGCTGGCCTGGGCGCAGGACCATCTTGCCTTGCTCAGTGGTCTGTATGGTGTGCTGCGGCCGCTGGATCTGATCCAGCCGCATCGGCTCGAAATGGGCACCCGCCTCAAAACCGGGCGGGGTGCCCATTTGTATGCCTGGTGGGGGGCGCAGATCACCGAGGCGCTGAACCGGCGCCTCGATGGCTTGCCGGGTGAACGGGTCCTCCTGAATCTGGCCTCGGCCGAATATTTCAAGGCAGTGCAGGTTCCCCTGCTACAGGCCCGGGTCATCGAATGCGTGTTTCAAGACCTGAAAGACGGCGTTTGGAAAGTGATCGGTATCCGTGCCAAGCGGGCGCGCGGGCTGATGGCCCGATACGTCATCCAGCGGCAGCCCGAATCGCCCGAGCAGCTATGCGATTTCACCGCCGAGGGGTATGCTTGGGACGCGGCGAACTCAGACGATGCCCGCCTGGTGTTCCGGCGTGGCTGAAGGCGTTGGTTGATCCAGGTGGGCCGGCAGGGTGTACAGGCTTTTCAGGACGGTCTGGATCCCGTTTTCATCGGAGAATGATTTTGATCGCTGCCAATGACAACATGTATGCCGTACTGCAATCGGGCTTTCCCGATGATCGCCGCTCGGTGGCGCTTGAAACGGCAGAACGTTCCTATACTTGGCAGGATATCGAATCCCGAAGCAGTCAGATGGCGGCCTGGCTTGCAGCCACTGGCGCGCCGGCGGGTTCCAGGGTGGCCGTGCAGGTCGACAAGTCGCCTGAAGCACTCTTCCTGTATCTGGCCACGCTGCGGGCCGGGTGGGTGTACTTGCCGCTGAATACCGCCTACCACGAAGCAGAGGTTGGCTATTTTCTGGGCGACGCCGAGCCGGCCGTCGTCATCTGTACCGAAGCCGCGCGTTCCTGGTGCGAGCCGCTGGCCCGCCGCCACGGCGCGCAGCACGTCGAAACACTCGAGAGCGATGGCGGTGGAAGCCTGATGCGGGCGCTGGAAGGCCAGCCAGGGGTGTTCGACACCGTGCACCGTGGCCAGGATGACCTGGCCGCCATCCTGTATACGTCCGGTACCACGGGGCGCAGCAAGGGGGCGATGCTGACGCACGGCAATCTCAGTTCGAATGCCCGCACCCTGAAGGCATGCTGGGGTTGGCGCCCCGATGACGTGTTGCTGCATATGTTGCCCATTTTCCACGTGCACGGGCTGTTCGTCGCGGCGCAGGGGGCTTTGCTCGCCGGTGCGCGCATGGTCTGGCTGCCGCGCCTGGATATTGAGCTGGCACTGGCTCAGCTGCCACGGTGCACCGTCATGATGGGTGTGCCCACTTATTACGTCCGCTTGCTGGCCGATCCGCGTTTCAATCGGGAATCATGCCGCAACATGCGGCTGTTCGTCTCGGGCTCGGCCCCCTTGCTGGCGGACACGTTCAATGAATTTCGTGACCGCACGGGGATGACAATTCTCGAACGCTATGGCATGAGCGAGACCAACATGAACACCTCCAATCCCTACGATCCGGCTCGTGGCGAACGTCTGGCCGGTACCGTGGGGCCCGCGCTGCCCGGTGTGGCCGTGCGCGTGGTGGCGGATGATGATCGGCCTGTTGCGGCGGGCCAGCCGGGGCACGTGCAGGTGCGCGGGCCCAACGTGTTTGCCGGGTACTGGCGCATGCCAGAGAAGACACGGGCAGAGTTCACCGCCGATGGCTGGTTCCGTACGGGCGACATCGGCGTGCTGGGCGGGCCAGGGATCCCGCACGACTATCTCAGCATCGTGGGGCGCAGCAAGGATCTGATCATCTCGGGCGGGTACAACGTCTACCCAAAGGAAATCGAGGGGGTCCTGGATGCCATGCCGGGCGTACTCGAGTCGGCCGTCATTGGGGTGCCGCATCCCGATTTTGGTGAATCCGTCATGGCTGTGGTGGTCCCGCGCGAGGGGGCCCGGCTCGATCTGGCGGCCATGCAGGCCCGGCTCAAGACCCTTCTGGCCAATTTCAAAGTACCCAAAACCATTGTCGAAGTTCGGGCATTGCCGCGCAACACCATGGGCAAGGTCCAGAAAAACCGGCTGCGGGAGCAGTATGCGAGCCGTTCTTGAAAAGGGGGCGGGCCCGGGCAGGGCTGATCGAGCCTGATGACCAGGCCGGTTCCCCACTGATACGGAGGCTGCAATGAAACGACACATGATTTGTACTGCGGTGGGGCTGGCACTGGCCGTGGGTGCAGGGGCTTCGACGGCTGAAACGACGCTGCGGGCTTCGCATCAGTTTCCGGGTGGGCAGGGCGATCCGCGCGACGAAATGGTGCAGATCATCGCCCGTGAAGTGGCCGATGCCGGGGTCGACCTGAAGATCCAGGTGTTTCCGGCGCAGTCGTTGTACAAGGCCAGCGAGCAGTGGGGCGCGCTGACTCGCGGCCAACTCGACATTGCCGCGTTTCCACTCGATTATGCATCCGGTCGTGTCCCGCAGTTCTCCATCACGCTCATGCCGGGCCTGGTGCGCAACTACGAACACGCCGAGCGCCTGAACCGGTCCGATTTCATGAAAGACGTCAAGGCGCTGATCGAGAAGCAGGGCGTGGTGGTGATTGCCGATGCCTGGCTGGCGGGTGGGTTTGCGTCCAAGAAACACTGCATTACGGCACCCGACAGCATCGCGGGGCAGGTCATTCGGGCTGCGGGGCCGGCTTTCGAGCAGATGCTGGCAGCGGCCGGCGCGTCGATCTCGTCCATGCCGTCGTCCGAGGTGTATTCGGCCATGCAGACCGGCGTCCTGGATGCCGCCAATACGTCCAACGACAGTTTCGTCTCCTACCGCCTGTACGAACTGGCCAAATGCCTGACGGCGCCGGGGGACAATGCCTTATGGTTCATGTATGAACCGGTGCTCATGTCGAAAAAGGTATTCGACCGGCTCGAGCCCGCACAACGGGAAGCCATGCTCGCTGCGGGGAAGAAGGCAGAGGCCTATTTCACTGAAGAAGCCAAGAAGGGCGAGCAGAAAATGCGCGATATCTACGGCAAGGCCGGGGTCGAGGTCGTCACCATGACGCCCGACCAGTATCAGGCCTGGATGGACATCGCCAAGAAGTCCTCCTA
>NZ_JBAYTI010000054.1:0-17428 GCF_041675725.1 Castellaniella sp.
ACGGCGACAACGTCAAACTCGAGGGGCCCGGCAAATATCAGCTCACGCTGGTAATCGGTTCACCGGCGACGGCGGCAAACCATCTATTTGGCCGCCACGTCGACAAAGAGACCGGGGTGGCGCCGTGGTTCGAGACCTTCGAGGTGCAGCGTGATTTCGTATTCGCCGGGACCGGCAAGAAGGGCGGCTACTGATCCCTGACATTCAGCATCATTCAGTATCAAATTATTTCAAATAAGGTATAAGGTGTCATGACGGTCACGCCTGGTTTTCGCGCGCGCGTGGCCCGTGCGGGCGATTTTCTGCGTGACCATCAACGGGGCATCCGGCGCCTGCAGTGGTCGATCGTCGGGCTGTATCTGGTACTGCTGCTGGTGCCCGTATTCTTACCGCTGCCGGATCGCACGGCTTCCATATTCAACCATTTCACCGTTTTTGCCCAGTTTGCCTTCTGGGGGCTCTGGTGGCCATTCGTGCTGATATCCATCCCGTTGTTCGGCCGCGCCTGGTGCGGGCTGTTCTGCCCGGAAGGCACGCTCACGGAGTGGGCCAGCCGGCATGGGCGCGGCCGGGCCATTCCGCGCTGGATGCGCTGGGGCGGGTGGCCTTTGGTGGCATTCAGCTTGACCACGATCTACGGGCAGTTGATCAGTGTGTATCAATACCCGTGGGCCGTGGCGGCGATTCTTGGCGGATCGACGCTGGCCGCCATGGGGGTGGGCTGGCTGTACGGAAAGGATAAGCGCGTCTGGTGCAAGTACTTGTGCCCGGTCAGCGGGGTGTTCAATCTGCTGGCCAAGCTCTCGCCCTGGTATTACCGGGTCGACGCCGACGCTTGGCGCGCGCCCGTGCGGCGCACGGCATCCATCAATTGCGCACCGCTGTTGCCCCTGCGTACCATGCAGGGCGCGGCCGAATGCCACATGTGCGGGCGCTGCAGCGATTACCGGGGCGCCATCACGCTGTCGCCCCGTTCACCCGAAGCCGAGATCGTCCATGTGTCGGGCGGCAATGCCTGGCAGACCGGGCTGATCGTGTTCGGCCTGATGGGGTTGGCACCCGGCGCGTTTCTGTGGAGCGCCAGCCCCTGGTATGTGTCTCTCAAGCAGGCGCTGGCCGCCTGGCTGGTACAGGCCGACATATATTGGCCGCTGGCCGATACGGCGCCGTGGTTCATCCTGACGCATTATCCCCAGGTCAATGACAGCTTCAGTTGGCTCGATGGCGTGGTCATTCTACTGTTCATTTTTGCCACGGCGGCCGTGGTGGCAGGCAGTGTGTTGGCCGGGCTGTGGTTGGCGGACCGCAACCTGCCGGCGCTGGAACGGCCCGGCGTGCGCGCTGCCTCGGGTGTTTTGCTGCGCAGCCCGCTGGCTGGTGTGCACATGTTGGCGCAAGGCCTGATACCGGCCGCGGGTATCGGTGTTTTTCTGGGCTTGTCGGCGACCACCCTGAGCCTGTTGCAGCATGAAGGCGTAGCCACCGGATGGGCCAATCCAGCCCGTTTTTCACTGCTGTCCCTGGCCCTGCTCTGGAGCCTGCGCTTCCAGTGGCGGTTGGCTGGTCTGCGTACGCCCGGTTTTTGGCGGCGCGTATCTGCCGTGGCGGCTGTGGCCTTGTCGCTCGCGCCCTTCGCCTGGGTGTGGGTGCTGTTGTTCGTGCGTTGAGCGCCATCGTCCCCGCCCTGAACGGCGGGGCTTGTCGCGCACCGGGTCAGCGCCCGGCCAGGGCGGCGTCGGCCGCAGCCAGGGCGTGCAGCCCGGTGGTGTCGAACAAGGGCACACTGGCATCGGCGGCGCCCACCAGCAGGGAAATTTCTGTGCACCCCAGGATGATGCCCTGCGCGCCCTGGTCGACCAGGCCTTGCATGATGCGCCGATAGGCCTCGCGGGATGCGTCGCACGTGCGACCCAGACACAGCTCGTCGTAGATGACGCGATGCACGACGGCGCGGTCGGCCGGCCCGGGCACCAGGACCTCGATTCCGTGCCGGCGGGCCAGCCGCTCGCGGTAGAACGCCTGCTCCATGGTGAAAGCCGTGCCCAGCAGGCCCACCCGGTTCAGGCCGGCCTTGTGGATGGCCTGGGCGGTGGGGTCGGCGATATGCAGCAGTGGCAGGGGGGTGGCCGCTTCGATGGCGGGCGCGACCTTGTGCATGGTATTGGTGCACAAGACCAGCAGATCGGCACCGGCCCGTTCCAGTGCGCGGGCGGCATCGGCCAGCGCCTGGCCCGCGCCCGCCCAATCCCCCTGGTGCTGCAGGGCCTCGATGTCGGCGAAATCAACGCTGTAGAGTACGAGCCGGGCCGAGTGCAGGCCCCCCAGGCGGGCCTTTACGGCCTCGTTGATCGCGCGGTAATACGGTACGGTGGATTCCCAGCTCATTCCGCCCAGCAGGCCGATCGTCTTCATGGTGTGGTCCGTGTATATGACAGGCTGGCCCTGTTGGCGGGCCCGCAGCCGGGTTGTCTTCGTGATGGGCGCGCAACAGGGGCGCGGCGCCCACCATGATAGCGTACTACTTGCGCCATGATTGGGAACGGGCGTTTGACATAGGTCAACGATGCTCGCGTAAGGCGGGGGGGTTCGGTTGACGGTTGGAAAGTAAGGTTCCTAAACTTTTCGGTTTGGTCCAGCGCCTTGTGTCGAGGCGTCGCTAGCGGCCGGGATTTGATGGGGGCGGGGTGTGGGTGTAGGCGCGCGTGGCTTTGCTGGTGCGGTTGGACGCCTGTTGCGGTCCGCGCGGGGTCTGCTGGTCGTGCTGGTGGTCGCCTGGTCCGCGGTGGGTCCTGCCGCTGCGCAAGGCGTTGCATTGCGGGTGGGTGTGTTTGGTTCGCCCCCTGACCTGATGCTGTCTCCAGACGGCCGCCTCAGCGGCCTGTTGGGCGAACTGTTGCAGGAGATGGCCGATCATGAAGGCTGGACACTGCAGCCGCACCGCTGCGAGTGGCGCAACTGCCTGCAGGCTCTGCTCGCGGGCGAACTCGATCTTCTGCCAAATGTCGTCTACAGTCCCGAGCGGTCGAAGGTGCTGGATTTCAACCACGTGACGGCCTACGAACGCTGGATGCAGGTGTTCGTGCCAGAAGGCGTACAGTTGGATACGCTGGCCGGGCTGACGGGCAAGCGCGTGGCGGTGCTCGATGGCGCTATTCAGTCACAGTATCTGGACCGGCTACTAAGGCAGATGGAACTGGACGTCGAACTGGTGCCCGTCGCCGAACTGCAGGCCGGTTTTGCCATGGTGCAGTCCGGGCACGCGGATGCCGTATTTGCCAATACGTATTTCGGGGCGCTGACAGCGCCCGCGTACGGGCTCCAGGCCTCCAGTGTCTCGATCCTGCCCGTGCAGATCCGTTATGCGGCCCCCAAGGGGCGGCACCCGGACGTATTGGCGCACATCGACGATTATCTCTCGGCCTGGCAGGCCAATCCACAGTCGCCCTACTTCCGGCTCTTGTCACACTGGCACGATCCGGTCAGGCAGGAGGCGGACTCGAATGCGCCAGCGTACTGGGTTTTGGAACTGACACTGGCTGGGGTACTGCTGGCGCTGGTGGGTTTGTTGCTTTTGTACTGGCGCCGTGGGCGGGCATTGAATCGCATTGGCGCAGCCCACCCGGCCACGCCCGAAACGGCGCGCGAGGCCCTGCAAAATCACGCTTCGCCCGGGGAATCGGTCCGGCTGAATACTTTCCACGATGCCCTGACCGAGCTGCCACAGCGTCAGGTTCTGCTGGGCCGGATCGAGCAGACCGTCGCGCTCGCAGCCAACGGCGAGGCGCACGCCGCGATCCTGGTATTCGATATATTCGGCTTTGGCAAGATCAACGACACGTACGGCCAGGACGTCGCGGACGCCATATTGCGTGAAATCAGCCGGCGGCTGCTGGTGGGGACGCGGCCACGCGACACGGTATCGCGCACTGCGGGCGATGAATTCACCGTCTTGCTGACCATGTTGGGTCCCAGGGTCGAAGAGGCCCGACGCCACGCATTCCGGGTGGCGCATGCCTTGTATCGGCAGCTGACCGAGGAGCCCATCGAGGTGGGTGGCGAGCAAATTGCGTTGCGCCTGAGCGTCGGGTTCACCATGATTCATGCGTGCAGCACCGACGTCAGGCAAGTGCTGCGGGAGGCCGGTATGGCCGTGCGTGCCGCCGAGGCGGGCGGGGGCGACCGCATCGTACCGTTCAACCAGGCGCTGCAGGCCGAGATTGCCGATCGCACCGCGCTGGAGCGTGATCTGGCCCTGGCTGTGCAACGCACCGAACTGGCCATGTATATCCAGCCCCAATTCGACGTGCATAACCGCGTCAGCGGCGCAGAGCTGCTGGCCCGTTGGGATCACCCGACCCGGGGCCCCGTGCCACCCGGGCAATTCATTCCTATGCTGGTCGGCATCGGGTTGCTGCAGCCGTTCACGCTCTGGACGCTGCAGGTCGCCTGCGAGGCGCTGGCGACGTTGCGGGGCGACATGACATTGTCGGTGAACATCAGCCCGCATTGTCTGCTGCGTGCCGATTTTGTCGATTCGGTACGGACCGTGATCCGCGAGACCGATGCATCCGCGCATCGGCTCATCTTCGAAATCACCGAAGAGGCCTGGCTCGACGACCTGGACCTGGCGGCGCATAAGATTTTCGAGCTCAGCTGCCTGGGCATCCGCTTCTCGTTGGATGATTTCGGCGCGGGATACACCAATCTGACCTATCTGCGCCGCCTGGCAATCCACGAACTGAAGATCGATCGCAGCCAGATTGCGGGGCTGCCGACGGACCGGGACAGCCGGGCGATCGTTCACATGATCCTGGGCATGGCCGGGCAGTTGGGCCTGCGGGTGGTGGCGGAAGGCGTCGAAACCGAAGCACAGGCCGGTTACCTGCTCCAGCATGGCTGCGACGCCTTGCAGGGATATTGGTGTGCGCGCCCGATGCCGCTGGCGGCCTGGATAGCGCAACAGCACGAAGCCGTATGCGGGCCGGTGCCATGAAACGCGTTTTTTTGCAGATGCGCCTCCGATTGAGCCATTGGCTCATGCTCTTGGTGATGTTGGCCATCCTCCTGACGCATCTGGTGGGCCTGGTGGGCACCCGCAATGCCCAGCATGACCTGCTGATCGAAGCGGCGCTGGCCGCCAACGAGTCCTTGGCCGTCAAGATTGCACAGTTGGCGTCCGAACGGCTGCAGCGCGCCCAGGGTGACTTGGCGGCCGTGGCTGAACGCATGGTGAGCAGCGGCATGAACCGCTTCGTGCTCGATTCCGAAGTGGCCCGGCTGCTGAAACTGGGGCTGGGCTTTTCGGTCACGGCCGTGCACGACGCCCAAGGCAGGCTGCTCGCGGTCGCCATAGAGGATTCAGCCGCACGCCCCGAAGGGCACCTGGAAGCCCCAGGCGTGGATCGCTTGCTGGGCCAGCGCCAGGCGGGCGTCAGCCCGGCCTTTCTCACGGCGGGCGGCAAGCTGGCCATCATGCTGGTTCAGCCCCTGACGGGATCCCAGGGGCTGGATGCCGGCTATCTTTCTGCCATCATGTACCTGGAAGACGAGAGCGGCCTGCGGCGGCTGTTTGGCCACGTCCAGTTCAAGGATGACACGCAGTGGCTGGTTGTCGACCCTGTCGGTCGCGTGCTGTATGACTCGCATCTCGGGCGTATCGGCCACAGTGGCCTGGGCGAGCCCGCTATCGTGCAGGCCCGTCAAGCCCAACAGTCGGGCCAGTTGGCCTATCAAGATCGGCAGGGCTTCAAGCGCCTTGCTGGCTATGCCTCCGTACCCGAAGCGGGGTGGCTGGTGCTTGTGCAGCGCCCCGAAAACTCGGTCTTGCAGGGCCTGAATCGTCGCCTGCTGGACGTCTTGCTGGACGTGCTGACGCCCATCGTGCTGCTGATGCTGCTGGCGTGGTGGTCGGCGCGCTGGATCGTGCGCCCGATCGGGCAGCTGGCGCAACTGGTGCAAGGAGGAACCAGCGATGGCGTGGCTGAGCAGATCGCCCAGGTACGCTGCTGGTATTTTGAGGCCCGTCTGCTGCAGAAGGCCTTGCTGGCGGGTATCGGGCGCACCCGGCGGACAATCACCGAACTGCGCGAGGCGGCCCATGCCGACCCGTTGACGGGTCTGGGCAACCGCAGGGGCCTGGATCTGATGCTCGAAAAACTGGTGGGAGAGGATCAGCCGTTTGCCATCATCGCGTTCGACATCGATCATTTCAAGACCGTCAACGATGCCTATGGCCACGCGGTTGGAGACCAGGTGCTGTGCGCGTTCGCAAAGCTCATCGGACACGTGGTGCGTATGGACGACACGGTGTTTCGGGTAGGGGGCGAAGAGTTTCTGGTATTGCTGCCCGATGCGGATGTCCATCGTGCGGCGCAGCTGGCCGAGCGCCTGAAAGCCCACCTGGCCGGGCAACCGCTGCTGCCCGATGGCCTGCGGCTCACCGTGTCTGCCGGCGTGGCAGACTGGCAACCCGGTTCGAGCGTGCCGGCGGCCATCGAGACAGCGGATCAGGCCTTGTACCGGGCCAAACGCGCCGGCCGCAACCGGGTCGAAATGGCTGACCCTCGGGTGGGCCCCGACGCGGCGGGCGTTTGATTTGGTGGTGCGGTCTATCTCTAATTTCGAACTTTGCTTCCGAATGTTTGAGTAATGAATAGAACTGACGAGTACGGATGATAGCGTCCGTCAAGGTGGTGTAAATCCGTAGATTGGCAGGAATTCCACCCAGAACTCGCGGACATCGGACTCGCCGATGCCCACGTTCAGAATCTCGCGACGCCCGTCCTGATTCATCCCGCAGACGATTATCGTAGCCACAGAAACTACGCACCCGCCACGGCGCGTCTTCAGATACGCCGCATCGAGTCGCAGGTAAGGCCACTCGCCCTCGATGGGACGATTCAGAAAGGACTCGACCAGCTCATGAATCCCATGGCACAGCAGCGAGACCCGGCTCTTGGAGATGTCCTCGGCCATCGTCATCTCCTTGTCGTAACGGTTGGACTTCGTAGACTCAACCTTACTGGAGATCGGCGATGGCTCGCTGCTACCTGCAGCCCACCATCTGGATTTACACCACTTCCTCGGACTCTATCAAGGTTGGCCCGCGCATCGGGTGCTCGAACACCTGGCGTGCATAACCTGTGCACGACGTACACTGAGGAATCGAAAATTTCGATTCCTAAGCTGACATTTTTGAATTACCCACTTCAACTTCCCTACGCTACCATTGTTCAAAGTTTCCGTTTGGGTGCGGGGAGGTTGCTTATGACGGAAGTAGTATTACGTGTAGAAGGGCTTTGCAAATCCTTCAGTGGGGTCCATGCGATCAGGGATCTTTCGTTCGAGGTGGAATCGAGCGAGGTGATGGGGTTGATTGGCCCAAATGGGTCGGGCAAGTCGACCACGGTCAATTCACTGGCTGGGACCTTTCCTGTGACGTCCGGGGAAATTGTTCTGACTGGCACGAGCATTCAGCATTTACCAGAATGCGAGAGAGTTGAGCTTGGTCTTGCGCGAACTTTCCAGACTGCAAATGTCTTTCCAGAATTCACAGTGCGCCAGCAAATAGCGTTGGGATGTGAAGCGACGTTGAAATCGTCGCCGCTTTCGTCAGTGTTTGGTGCAGAGTATCGCCAGGGCGAGTCTGAAGCGATTGAGGCACGGATGCATGATCTACTTGAGATCACAGGATTGCTCGATGTGGCCGATGATCTCGTGGGAACAATTTCTTCGGCTCAGCAGCGTTTCCTGATGGTTGCTACGGCACTGGCATCTGAGCCAAAAATCGTGTTGCTCGATGAACCCGCAGCTGGATTGGTATCACACGAACGCAAGACACTGAGCGATTTGATTAAGGCAATCCGCGCGCGAGGCATTGCCGTGTTGGTGATCGAGCATCACATGGCGCTCATCATGGATGTTTGTGATCGCATCGTGGTACTGAACTTCGGCTCCAAGATCGCCGACGGTACGCCTGCCGAAATCCGCAGCAATCCCGCGGTGATCGACGCATATCTCGGGGAGGTGTCCGATGCTTGAAATACGTGGTTTACGGGTTGGGTATGGCGCCATCGATGTCGTTCATGGCATCGACCTAGACGTTAAGGAAGGTGAATGCGTTGCGTTGATCGGGGCGAATGGAGCAGGTAAATCCTCAACGCTGAAGGCGATCTGTGGTCTGATTTGGGCCAAGAGCGGGACGATCCGATTCAATGGCAAGGACATCACGAACCAAAGTGGTCATTCTATTGTTCGCGCCGGCATCACCATGTGTCCCGAAGGGCGGCAGGTCTTTCCCCAGATGAACGTGCTGAAGAATCTGCGCATGGGGGCCTATGCCCGCAGGGACTCCGAACAGGCGCAAGATATCGAGGAGATGATGGACATGTTTCCAATCCTCCGCCAGCGAGCCACTCAGGCAGCGGGAACCCTATCGGGTGGCGAGATGGAAATGCTGGCTATCGGTCGGGCGCTGATGGCGCGTCCCAAATTATGCATTTTTGACGAGCCTTCGCTAGGCCTTGCTCCGAAAATCGTGGCTGAGGTGGGCGAGATTATTGGTCGCATCAAAAAGATGGGCAAGACCATCCTGTTGGTCGAGCAGAACTCGTTGATGGCCCTGCGTCTCGCTGACCGAGCTTATCTTTTCGACGCGGGCGAGATCGTGTTGGAAGGGACAGGCGAGGAACTGCAGTCGAATCCCGAAGTGGCCAAGGCTTATCTGGGCCATTGATGGCTGGCGCCGTCGGGGACGTCAGGCGCCGAATTCTATTTCTGATACAGGAGACATAAATGAGGATTGCAAAGTTTGCAGCGACTACCGTCATTGCCACACTGGGTCTTGCCCTGTCGAGCGTGGCGGTCCAGGCCAGCGAGAAAACCTTGGATATCGGTGTCAGTGATGCACTGACTGGCGGTGCGGCCGTCTATGGCCTGCCGCAGGCGCAGTCGGTCGAATTGGCTGCCGAAGAGATCAACGCCAGCGGCGGGATCAAGGTGGGAGACGACACCTATATGCTGAATGTCATCGCCTATGACGACAAGGCCAATCCGACGGAGGCCTCGAATTCGGTGCGTAAACTCCTGGATCGGGACGGTGTGAAATACATCCTGGGGTTCTGCTGCTCTGGGGCTACTGGGGCGGTGGCCTCCTTCATCGAGAATGAGGACGCGGTGATGTTGGTGGGTAATGCAGCGGAACGCTCGATTACCACACGTGAAATTCCGAATCTGGTGAGGACCCGTCCGCCAGCCGATTACACCGGGGCGGCAGCGGGGCGCTTCGTCGCAGCCAAGGGGCATAAGCGCGTCGCGGTGCTGGGGGCGCTTGAGGTCGGGTTTTACGCCAGCTATGTCGACGCCTTCGAGAAAGAGCTTAAATCAGCAGGCGGTGAAATCATCACCAAAGAGCTCTTTGCGCTGAAAGACCGTGACATGACGCCTCAACTGACCAAAATTCGCAGCTTGGAGCCGGACGCCATCTTGGTTGTCGGCTACGTAGAGCCTGCGGCGTTCATCTACCGGCAGGCTGTCGAGCTCGGGATTGACGTGCCACGCTACGGTTTCACCAGTGGCAGTGAAGAGCAGTTTCTGCGTGTTGCCACATCCGAACAGATGGAGGGTGTCTGGGATCTGCGTCCTACCGAGCTGACGCTGCAATCGGCCTCCCAAAACGGCATTGACTACCACCAACACTTTACCGAGAAATTTGGTATTGCGCCTTCACCCAGCTCCCCTTATGCCTATGATCAGACTTATGCGCTGAAAGATGCGCTGGAAGCCGCGGGGACCGTTGAAGATACCGCGGCCGTCGCAGCTGCACTACGCGAAATCCCAGTGCCGGATGAGGTGGTCATGCAGTATATCCCGGTCGACGGCAAGATGTTCGATAGAAATGGACAAGCCTATACGTCCAACGGCGCGTTCCAATGGCAGGATGGTCATTGGACTTTTGTCGAAGAACTGCCATCAGATGCGGCGGCTTATTCGGCCTTCCTGAGTACCCTCGACTGATGGAACGCCGCGGGTTGCTCATCTGAGTTGCCCGCCCTAACCATCGTAAATCCGCCAGACCTGAATCGGCTGTCGTCACTGCCGAATGGTCGATCTGTGCGAAACGAGAGCCTGTGACATGATCGAAATCCTTCAACAAATTGTAAATGGGATCGCTATCGGGGGGGTGTATGTCCTGATCGCTCTTGGCCTCACCACCGTGTTCGGCATTCTTGGCATTGCCCATTTTGCACATGGATCAGTGTCCATGTTTGGCGGATACCTGACGTATCTTCTGGTGGCGTCGCTAGGCGTGCCTTTGGTCGGTGCGGTTGCGATTGCCGTCATTGTGGGCCTCCTGCTTGGGGCAGCCATCGAGTTTCTAGCCTACCGGCCTGTCAGAGATGCTAACCCAATCAATGCCTTCATCGTCGCCTTGGGTCTGACGATGATGGTCGAAGGAATCAACCTGCAGTTCTTCGGAGCCGAACAGGTCGTGATTCCTACTGACGCGGGTCATATTTACGATATTGTGGGTGTGACGATCCCAGAACTGCGGCTGTATGTCATCTTCTCAGCGGCGGTCCTCGTCGCGGCAATGGCGATATTCGTTGAGCGGACCAAAACCGGCCAGGCGATCCGGGCAGTGGCGGAGAACCGCGACGCCGCCATTCTTATGGGCGTCAATGTCAATACGATTTCCCTGGTGGTCTTTGCGGTGTCCACGGCACTGGGCGTAGCTGCCGGGGTCATGGTTGGATCCTTGTTTGCGATTGCGCCAGGCATTGGCGAGGGGCTGGTGATCAAGGGGTTTGCGGTGCTGATCCTCGGAGGCCTGGGTTCGTTCCCGGGTGCGGTCATCGGTGGCATCGTGCTCGGCGTCACCGAGTCGCTGGCGGCGGGTTTTATTTCGTCCGCTTATAAGGACGTCATTGCCTTTGTGGTGATGATCATCGTTCTTCTGGTTCGCCCACAGGGCCTGTTGGGGAAAGCCTGATGTCTATTTCAGCCAAGCACGTCTTCTATGCTGCGGTGTTGGCCTTGTTGTGCGCGCTGCCGCTGTTCATCACAGTCAAATATTATGTGCATCTCAGTATTCTGGCCCTGGTCTGGGTGATTATGGCACAGGGGCAGAATCTGATCCAAGGCTACACAGGCTACGTCTCGATCGTATCGGCTGGGTTCATGGGCATCGGAGCCTATAGCACTGCGCTGATGGGAATGCACTTCGACCTGCCTGTCTGGCTGACCATTGTGCTCGCCCCCTTCATCACCGCTGTCTTTGCGCTGGCAGCCGGCTATCCCAGCCTGCGGGTCAAAGGCCATTACTTTGCCATTGTGACCCTGGCCTTCAACATGGTGATCTTCATCGTCCTGATGAATTTCACAGATTTGACCAACGGCGAAGCGGGCCTGACAGGCATTCCCAAACCGGGCAGTGGAAGCGGGCCGTTCGATTTTCGGAACCGGATCGCATACTACTACTTCGTGTTGCTGGTTGCGGTCCTGATGGTGATCGTCGCTGCCCGGATCGTGCGCTCACGCGTCGGGCAGATCCTGATTGCCATTCGGCAGAATGAGGACTTGGTCAGTGCCGTCGGCATTCCGACCTGGAAGTACAAGCTTTTCTCCTTTATCGTCAGCGCCATGTTCGCGGGCCTTGCGGGCGCGCTCTATGCGCACTACCAAAGCTTCATAAACCCGGAAATCTTCGGTGTAGCACAATCATTGGATGCGATCCTGGCCGTCATTGTGGGCGGATCGGGCACCATTGCTGGCCCTATGGTCGGAGCGTTCATCTTGGTTTTGCTTCCCGAGGTTCTGCGTTTTGCCGATAGTTTTCGGCTCATTATCTACGGCCTGATCTTGGTGTTGGCCACGATCTTCATGCCGCGCGGCATTGTGGGCTTGGCTTCGCAGGCTTGGGGCAAGATTGCAGACCGGGGCGGTTCGTGATGGCCACTGTGTCCGAACTGGCCTGGCTGGCCCGTATCAACGCCTTCGCCGATCACGATGTAGCGCCGCTTGCCGGGCGATGGGTCTGCGGCGATGTTCCTGGAAAGGACCTACTTGGTCGGGCCGCCGAGTACGGCCTGACGCGGATCGAGGTGCCAGTGGCCGAGGGAGGCTTGGGCCTGTCCTTTGCCGCCAAGGCACGAGCCTGTGAACTGCTGGCTGCGGCCGATTTCGGTTTCGCGATGTCGGTGGTCAACAGCCACAACGTGGCTGCCAAGTTAGCGCGCTGTGCCCGTCCCTCGGTAAAAGATCAGTTGCTGCGACCTCTGCTCGCCGGTGAGGCCAGTGCTTGCACCGCGCTGACCGAAGCCGGTGCCGGGTCGGACTTTGCAGCGATTCGCACGTCTGCCAGGCGGGTGGCGGACGGCTGGGTTCTGAATGGCGAAAAAACCTGGATCGTCAATGCGCGCCATGCCTCGGTCGCCATCGTTTATGCGCAATGCGGCGAGATTGGTAGTCGTGATGGAATTGGCGCCTTTGTCGTTGATCTGAATGCCCAGGGGGTAGAACGGTTTGCCCGCGATGCGGATTTTTCACAGGTCAGCGCAGGCACCGGCGGCTTTCGCCTGACAGATTGCCATGTGGAGCCCGAGCGCCTCTTGCTGGAACCGGGTCTCGCCTTCAAGTCGATCCTGGGAGAAATCAATGGCGCTCGGATTTATGTGGCAGCGATGTGTTGTGGCATGGTGCGGGCTGGGTTGGGGATCGTCCGTCACTATGGACTGGAGCGACATACGTTTGGCCAGCCCCTTGTCGACCACCAGGCTTGGCGCCTCGATCTGGCGCGCTGTGACACGGAACTGGCGGCGGCGCAGGCACTGGTTGCGGAAGCGGTTGCGGGCATTGTGGCGGGTTGTGATGTCCAGTTGCTGGCGGCACAAGCCAAAATCTATGCAGTGGACAGCGCCCAACGGCAGCTCGCGGTCCTGTTCCATGCGATGGGCGCCGAGGCACTCAATCCGGAGCGTCCTCTTGCCAGGCATCTGGCCGCTGCGCAGGTAGCGGCGCTGGTTGATGGATCCACCGAAATGCTTCTCGAACGCGTCGCGCACCTGACTCACGGTCGGGCCAGGCGCAAAACCCAATCAGATAGGCAGTGAACCATGCGTGTATTCCAGATCGAAGGTGACTGGGGCTTTGATAGCCTGAAACTGACACACCGGCCTGAACCGAAGCCAGGGCGGGGTGAAGTATTGATCTCCATGAGTAAGGCGTCGCTGAATGCGCGTGACTTGATCGTGCCGCTAAGGGGCTATGGTCGTGCCACCGGCGAGTTGCCACTGATTCCGGTCTCGGATGGAGTTGGAGAAGTGATCGAGATCGGCGAGGGCGTCTCACGCGTCAAAGCTGGAGACCGGGTCTGCCCCACTTATTTTCAAAATTGGACGTCCGGCGACCCTAGTCCCGAGCGTTTTTCCTCGGCGCTTGGCGGGCCTCTGGACGGGGTCATGGCCGATTTAGTCTGCCTGTCCGAGGAGGGTGTGGTTCGAGTGCCAGATTATCTCAGCGATGTCGAAGCGGCCACCTTGCCGTGCGCGGCCTTGACCGCATGGAGCGCCATTTCAACGCACAATCGCACCCGTGCGGGGGATCGGATCCTGATCCAGGGGACAGGCGCGGTGGCTCTGTTTGCCCTGGTGTTTGCCAAGATCCACGGAGCGCATGTCACCGTGATCTCATCCAGCGAAGAGAAGCTGGACAAGGTACGGGCGATGGGCGCGGATGCCACCATCAATTATTGCAAGACCGAGGACTGGGCGCGAGCCAGTCGGCCCATCACCGAAGATCGTGGAGGCTATGACAACATCATCGAGCTGGGCGGTGAGATGACCCTTCCGCTGTCGTTGCGAGCCATTCGACCAGGTGGCACGATTTCGGTGATTGGTGTGCTGTCGGGGTTGAATCTGAATGCATCGCTTGGGCCGATCGTGACACGCCAGGTGCGGCTTCAGGGCGTGACCGTCGGTCATCGCGATGGGTTCGAGGCAATGTTGGTCGCGATGGCACAGCATGAAGTTCGTCCAGTTCTGGGGCGAAGCTTTGTTTTTGAGGATCTCAAGGCCGCACTCGACCATTTGCGCGCGGGCGGTCATTTCGGAAAAACGTTGATCGAGTTCTGAGTCATGATGGATGAAACCCGGCGTTTTCACACCCGATATCATGCAGAGCGCCAGCCTAGCAAGCTTGCCTACAAGATGTGCACGACTGGGGAAACCGTGAGCTTCGGCCAATTAGAAGCCCGGGCCAATCAGGGCGCGCATGTGCTGCGCCAGGCCGGGCTGGTTGCCGGTGATCACATCGTCATCCTGATGGAGAACCGGCGCGAATTCTTTGAAATCTGCTTTGCCGCGGACCGCGCCGGCCTCTATTACACGACTGCCAGCACCCATCTCACCTTTGATGAGATCCGCTACATCGTCCACGACTGTAGCGCTCGCGTGGTGATCGGGTCCGACAAGTTTGCCGGAATTCTGGTCGGACTGCGTAGTGACTTACCGGCTCATCGCAGGATCTTTGTCGTCGGCGCGTTAGTCGCAGGATGCGATGACTGGTGCGCGGCCGCCGCCAATCAACCAACGACGCCGATCTCCGATGAAGTTCAGGGGCTGGACATGCTCTATTCTTCGGGCACGACGGGCCGGCCCAAGGGCATCAAATGGCCGCTGACCGGCGAACCGGTTGGCACCAACACCATGCTGATTGAGCTGCTGACGAGCTTGTTCGGTTATGCCTCGGATACCCGATATCTGTCTCCAGCGCCGCTTTATCATGCGGCGCCGCTGCGCCATTCTATGGTGACGATCAAAATGGGGGGCACGGCTTTTATCATGAGCAAGTTCGACGCTCTCAACGCGCTGGAAATCATCGAACAAGAACGGATTACCCACAGCCAATGGGTGCCGACCATGTTTGTCCGGATTCTAAAATTGCCACGGGCGGAGCGCGAGGCATTCGACCTGTCTTCACTGAGGATGGCGGTGCACGCTGCCGCGCCTTGCCCGGTGGATGTCAAGCATAAGATGATCGACTGGTGGGGCCCGATCATCCACGAATATTACGCGGGCACCGAGAACAACGGTTTTGTGGCTCTGGATACCCAAGAATGGCTGTGTCACGTAGGCTCGGTCGGGCGTGCGAAGTTGGGTGTACTGCACATTTGTGACAAAAATGGTGAGGAACTGCCGGCGGGTGCTGAAGGCGAGATATATTTCGAAAACGGCCATCAATTCGAGTATCACAACGACCCCGAGAAGACTGCACATAGCCGCAACGCCATGGGCTGGACCACACTGGGCGATATCGGGCGGCTTGATGACCAAGGCTATCTCTATCTGACTGACCGCAAGTCGTTTGTCATTATCTCAGGCGGGGTCAATATTTATCCGCAAGAAACCGAGAACGTACTGCTGTCCCATCCTGCGGTCGAAGATGTGGCGGTGATTGGTGTGCCAAACGAGGATTTTGGCGAGGAAGTCAAGGCGGTCGTGCAACTCATGCCGGGCGTGACACCTTCGGCCGATCTCTCTGAGAAGTTGATCATGCTGTGTCGCAGCAGGCTGTCGGCGATCAAATGCCCGCGCAGCGTGGATTTCCGCGATAAATTGCCGCGCGAGGCGACCGGCAAGCTCTATAAGCGGTTCCTGCGAGATGAATATTGGCGGACGGCCTCGGAAAAGGTGCGCCAGCCGTGAAGGCCATGAATCGGCTCGTCGCCTGTGGCCAGCAGCAGCCTGTCGACCAGTCCCTGGGCCCTCAGGTCGTGCAACACCTCGATCCACGAGGTCTTGGACTCACGGATGCCGTCGGCCAAGCGTTCAATTTCTTCTGTCAGTTCAGCGAACAAGTATTGTGACCGAAGGCGACCCCACCCAGCCCTTGGTTGGCGTTGTTATGCAGGGAAAATTTGGATACCATCAAGATAACCTAAATAGCTAGAGCGTGTGGTTTTCCAGGTGGAAAAACTCAAGAATATTAAGTCAATCCAAGCTTTTTTGGCGGCTGCGGACTGCGGCAGTGCGACGCGCGCGGCAAAACTTCTACACACCACCCAAAGCTCGATCAGCTACCACATCAAGAAATTAGAAAGTGGGCTCGGTGTCTCGCTCTTCAATAGAACACCCTCCGGACTGGTGCTCACCGACCATGGGGTTTTGCTTGCTTCTTATGCTGAACGTGGTCTTGCTCTGATCCAATCGGGCCTCGAAAGCGTTGGGAAAGTAGCTGAGTCCGTGAGGGTGGCGCTCTTGCCTATGTTCGCCAGCCGCTGGTTATCGGCACGACTCGGTGATTTCTGGGTACATCACCCAGACCTGCAACTCTCCGTGCAGACCCATAATAATACCTATGCTGGACTCGAGCACCCAGAGCGTTACGCGGATCTCGGCTTTCAATGGGGGCGTGGTGACTGGAACGGCTTCGAGGTAACCAGGCTATGGCCGGAAAAGATGGTAGTGGTGTGCAGTCCACAGTACCTGGCTGCTCATCACATTAATACGCCGCACGATCTTTCACGCTGCGCGCTGCTTCACGTGGATGACAAAGAGATGTGGGAGGAGTGGTACAAGAATAACGGGCTGATGCTCCCCGAACTGCAGCCCGAGATGATGCTGAAGGACCGTCATTTCCAGCTGAGTTCGACGATCAACGGCCTGGGTGTGTCGCTCTTCGTTAAATGGCTGATCACAGATGAACTCAAAAGAGGGGTGTTGGTGGATGTCTTCGACCGCGATTTCGATACCAGCTTTGCCTATCATCTGATTGTGCCGAAAGATGCGCCGTCCTCCAGAGCCTCGCAGGTATTTCTGGATTGGTTTTTCAAGCAATGTGCAGAAAATGTACGCTAATCCGCGACAAAATAGTGCCTGTAGCTGGGGGAGCGCAATTTCGACTGAGATATAGTCAAAGGTGGTGTACAGGATGGGAATGCAGGGCGAGGGTTGATCGGGTGGCGAGCCTTCTGCTGAAATGAGTTTGTGAACGACATTTTGGCAACTACGGAGTTGCCCATGAAGAATTCGTTTGACTGATTTCAGACCGGATTTGCGGCGATCCGAGGCCACTAATTCTGTCGGAGTAGCCCATCCCATCGGGTATTTTCCTGAATTCGCGTCTGAATCCACGCTAAAAAACAGGACACAAAAAGAGGGCGGATGCCCTTGCGGGCAATCATGTGCAGCAACCACTTCATATTGAACCCCGCCGCGCATAGCACAGCGTGAATCGCATCGCCGATTCTTCCTTTCAAATAACAGCGATTCATGCCGTGATCGCTTTTCAGATGCCCGATTACCGGTTCGATCGCTTGCCGCTTTTTGAGCAACTGCTGCTCCTTTTGCGTCAGACGCTTGAATTTGCCACGATGCTTGAGGCTGTACTCAGGGATCTCTGCATCCACGCCCCGATAGCCCAGATCCGCATA
>NZ_JBAYTI010000055.1:0-17071 GCF_041675725.1 Castellaniella sp.
ATATCGATATTTCCTTGCTGGACTGTGTGGTGGCCATCAGCTCCTATCAGGCCATCAACCACTTTCTTTCAGGGCAGATCCCGCGCCGCATGGGCAACGCGCATTCCAACATGGTGCCCTACCAGGTATTTGCCTGCCGCCAGGGCGACGTCATCGTCGCCGTGGGCAATGACGGGCAGTTTCAGGCATTTTGCGAGGTCATCGGGCGGCCGGATCTGGCCAATGACGCGCGCTATGCGACACCGAGCCAACGCAACCTGAACCGCGACACCCTGATCCCGCAGATTGCCGCGGTGATGCAGCAGCGCGACATGGCCGATTGGGTGCAGCGCCTCGAGGCCGCTAACGTGCCTTGCGGGCCCATCAACAACCTGAAACAGGTCTTCGAGGATCCGCACGTACAGCATCGTGGCATGCGCCTGTCCTTGCCGCACAGCGCCGGGGTGCAGGCGCCTGCGGTGGCCAATCCCATGCGCCTTTCGGCCACGCCGATCCACTACGGCGCGTCCGCGCCCCTGCTGGGCGAACACACCGATGCCGTGCTCGCCAGCGAATTGGGCCTGGACGCGCAAGCGTGTGCGGCCTTGCGGGCGGCCGGCGCCATCTGATCGGGTCTTTTGGGGCGTCCAGGGCGTCCGCGCGCTAAATGGGTCTGGGCCTGGCGGTAGGGATCTGGTACAACTGCAAGATGCCAGCGACGCGCGGTCTCTCCGGCCAGGTCGGCTGTGATCGGCAGCGGGCGGATTGGGGGACACCATGGATTTGAACTGGAGCGCGGCCGATCTGGCCTTCCAAGACGAGGTTCGGCAATTCGTGGCCGAATACCTGCCCGCGGACATCCGCGACAAGTGCATGCGCCATCAACGCCTCGGGAAACAAGACTATGTCCGCTGGCACCGGGTCCTGGCCGCGCACGGTTGGGGGGCGCCGGCTTGGCCGGTCGCTTATGGCGGCACGGGCTGGAGCCCGCTGCAGCGCCTGATCTTCGAGATCGAGGCGTTCAAGGGGGGCGCACCGCGCCTGCTGCCCTTTGGCTTGAGCATGATCGGTCCGGTGCTCATCCGCTATGGCTCAGAGGCGCAAAAGGCGCGCTTTCTGCCCCGCATGATCACGGTGGAAGACTGGTGGTGCCAGGGCTATTCCGAGCCCCAGGCGGGCTCGGACCTGGCCTCGCTGCGGACCCGCGCCGAGCGCACGGCCGACGGCTACATCGTGCACGGCCAGAAAACCTGGACGACACTGGCCCAGCACGCCGACTGGATGTTCTGTCTGGCCCGCACCGACCCGGATGCCCGCCCGCAGGCAGGGATCTCGATGCTGCTCGTCGATCTGCGCCAGCCGGGGGTGACGGTGCGCCCCATCCGAACGCTCGACGGGGCCACCGAAATCAACGAGGTCTGGCTCGACGGTGTGTTCGTGCCCGAGGATCAGCGGGTGGGCGAGGAAAACCAGGGCTGGACCTACGCCAAGTATCTGCTGGGCCACGAACGCACCGGCATCGCCGGGCTGGGCCACTGCCACCGCGAGCTGGCCTTGCTGAAAGCGATGGCCGCCCGGACGGTGGCTGATGGCGCCGCCGTGGCCAGCAACGCCCGCCTGAACGATCGCATCGCGCGCGTAGAGATCGACATCCTGGGCCTGGAAATGCTGCTTCTGCGTGTGGTGTCGGGGGCCGACGCCCAGCCCGGGCCACAGGCCTCCATCCTCAAGGTGATGGGTTCCGAAATCCAGCAGCGGCTGGCGCGCCTGCAGTTCGAGGTCATGGGCCTCGAGTCCTGGCCATACGATCCAGACTGGCGCTTCGCCGAGGCTGATTTCTTCGGCCCGGGGCCAGAGGGCGCGGCCGCCGCCGGCGCCACCTACCTGGACATGCGCAAGACCACCATCTATGGCGGATCAACCCAGATCCAGAAGGGCATCATCGCCAAGATGCTGATGGGGGTGGCGTGATGGGCATGCACCGGTTCCACAAGGAGGCCCCATGGACCTGACCTACCGAGATGAACAGCGCATGCTGCTCGAAAGCCTCGATAAGCTACTGGCCGCTCAGTGGGCCTTCGAGGCGCGCAGGGCCCGGGCCCGCGACGCCGGGGTCGATCGCCCCGCCTGGCAGGGCCTGGCGGACCTGGGGGTCGCCGCACTGCTGGTGCCCGAGGCGCACGGCGGCTTTCAGGAAACGCCCGCGACCCTGATGCTCACCCAGTTGGTGCTGGGGCGCCACCTGGTGCAGGGGCCCCTGATCCCCAGCGCGGTCATGGCCACCGTGCTGCTGCGCGACAGCGGCAACCCGGTGTCGTGCCAGACCCACCTGCCGGCCATGGCCGCAGGGCAGCAGGTGTTTTCCGTGGCCTGGCTCGAGTCCGACCAGCGCCACCAGGCGGTGGCCCGGGCGGTCTTGGCGCAGGCATGCCCACAGGGGTGGCGGATCTCGGGTCGCAAAAAGCTGGTGTGGGCGGGTGCGCAAGCCGACCAGTTGATCGTGTCTGCCGTGCTCGACGGCGAGCAGGCCCTGTTCGTGGTGCCCACCCGGCTCGAAGGGGTGCATCTGCAAGACTATCCCACGCTGGATGGCCAGCGCTGCGCTACGCTGGTCATGGATCAGGCGTGCCTGCCCGAAGGGGCCCTGGTCGCGCGTGGCGCGGCGGCCCAATCCGCCCTGCAGTCGGCCTTCGATCATGGCGTGGCCGCCCTGTGCGCCCATGCCGCGGGTGCGGTGGGGCGCCTGGTCGACCTGACCACGGGCTACCTGAAGGTACGCGAACAATTTGGCCGTCGCCTGGCCAGCTTCCAGGTGCTGCAGCACGCCTTGGCCGATCTGCTCATGCACCAGGAAATGGCGGTGTCTTTCGCCCACGTGGCTGCGCGCGGGCTGGGCAGCGCCGACGCCGCAGAGCGCCAGTACCTGTTGTCGGCGGCCAAGGTCGGCGTGGCCGATGCCGCCCGCTTCGTGGCCGAGCAGGCCGTGCAGCTGCATGGCGGCATGGGCATGACCGACGAACTCGAAGCGAGCGATTATGTACGCAGCCTGGCCCTGTTCGAATGCCTGCTGGGCGATTCGGATTGGCACTTGAGCCGCATGCAGCACGGCATACCGCAAACTTGAGCCGCATGCCGCAAACTTGAGGTGCACGCGGCATGCCGTGCCGCGTGCGGCGTACCGTCAGCCAGCCACCAGCACGGCGCGGCCGGTGACTTCGCCCTGGCGCAGCCGGCTCAGGGCTTCGTCGGCCTGGTCCAGCGCAAAGGTCTCGATGGGCATGGGCGGCACCTTGCCGGTCTTGACCAGTTCGATGAGCTCTTGCAGCTCGCCCAGATTGCCCACGAAGCTGCCCAGGATCTGGATGGCGCGCATGGCGATCAGCGCCATGGACCACGGCGCCAGGCCGCCGAACAGCCCGATGATGACCAGCTTGCCGCCCTTGGCCAGGCAATTGAAGGCAAGCTCGGACGTGGCCGGCGCCCCGACCAGGTCGATGGCTGCCTGGATGGGGCCACCCATGGCCTGGGCGATTTGCTCGGCCACGTCGGGCGCGTTGCCGTCGATGACGGCCAGCGCCCCGGCCTTCAGGGCCGCCTCGCGCTTGCCGGCGTCGATGTCGACGACCACCGCGCCCTTGCCGCCCAGCGCCTTGAGCAGTTGCAGGCTCATCAGGCCCAGGCCGCCCGCGCCAAAGATCAGGATCGGGTGTTCGGTGTAGGTCTCGGCGCCGATCTTCTTGAGGGCCGAGAACGTGGTCAGGCCGGAGCAGGCGTAGGGCGCCAGCTGCGCCGGGTCGAGGTCGCCGATGTCGATCAGGTATTTGGCATTGGGGACCAGCATGTATTCGGCATAGCCGCCGTGGCGCATAATCCCCAGGGTGCGCGGGGCCGCACAGTAATTTTCGCGGCCCGCCTTGCAGGTGGCGCACTCGCCGCAGCCGATCCAGGGGTAGGCCAGGTAGTTGCGGCCGATTTCTACGCCCTTCGCGTCCGGGCCCATGGCCTCGAGCGTGCCGGTGGTTTCATGGCCCAGTGCCAGCGGCAGGCTGACCCCGCGATCCTTCAGTGACAGGATGCGGCCCTTGCCCAGGTCGTACCCGCCTTCCCAGAGGTGGATGTCACTGTGGCATACCCCGGCGGCCTTGACCTTGAGCAGGACTTCGGCCCCTTCGGGTTTGGGGATGGGCATGTCGAGCTCGGCCAGCGCCTCGCGAAAATTGACGATGCAGTAGCATTTCATGGGTTTTCCTTATGTGGAGTGAATCGAGAGCAGGCAGCTGGAGCCGGCCGAGACCATGCCCTGGCTGTCCTTGACGAATTCGACGTCGGATTCGCGCGTCAGCGTGACGCCGTTCTTGATGGCCAGCACTTCGGCCATGACGCTGACTGCGATCTCTGGCGGGGTCTTGCTGCCGATGTAGATGCCGACCGGGCCGCGCAGCCGGGCCAGCGAGGCCTCGGTCTGGTCGAGGTATTCGATCATGCGCTGGCGGCGCGCGTGGTTGTTGCGCCGGCTGCCGATGGCCCCGATGTAGAACGCCGGTGTCTCGAGGGCTTGCAGCAGCGCCAGGTCATCCAGTTTGGGATCGTGGGTCAGGGCGATGAGGCAGCTGCGCGCGTCGGGGTTGAACGCCAGCACGGTGTCATCGGGCATGGTGGAGACGACCTGCACGCCGGGCACGTTCCAGACCGTGGCGTATTCTTTGCGCGGGTCGCAGACGGTGACCTCGAAGCCGCAGAACTGCGCCATGGTGGCCAGGTATTCGCTCATTTGGCCGGCGCCGATGATCAGCATGCGGTATTCGGGGCCGAAGGTATTGACCAGCTGCTGCGCATCGAGTTCGAGATCGGCCGGCACCTGGCTGGGCGAGAGGCGGGCCTGGCCCGTGGCCAGGTCGACCGTGCGGTGCATCAGCGCGCCGGTGTCCAGGGCCGCCACCAGCTCGGCCAGAAGGCCGGCGTCTGGATCGAACTCGAGGATCACCTCGAGCGTGCCGCCGCAGGGCAGCCCGAACCGGTGGGCTTCGTCGGCCGTCAGGCCATACTGCAGGAACAGGGGTGGGCCGCTGCGCGGCAGGGCGTCCGGGATGTCGTGCCGGGTATAGCGCAGGATGAGATCGTCTTCGATGCAGCCGCCCGAGACCGAGCCGACGATCACGCCATCGTCGCGCATGGCCATGATGGAACCCACGGGGCGCGGCGAAGAGCCCCAGGTGCGCACCACCGTGACCAGGACGGCGGGGCGGCCGGCCTCGCGCCAGCCCTGCACGGTGCGCAAAACAGTAAGATCGAGATTTTCCATGGTACCCCCCGATGGCTGTGTGGCGGGATGGTGGCCCCGGCCCTAGCCCTGGCTGGCCCAGGCGATGAGCACGATCAGGATGACCACGATCGCCCCCCAGGCCCAGCCGGGTATTTTTTTGCCGGCGGATTCGGCCGCCGTGCCGCTGGCTGCCGCGGGCGCATCGGCGGCTGGCGGATGGCGCCGCTGCATTTCTTCGTCGAACCGCTTGAAAAAGCTTTCCGACATGGACTTGGCCACCCCGTCGATCAGGCGCTGCCCCACCTGGGCAATTTTGCCGCCGACCGTGGCTTCGACTTCGTAGTCCAGCTGGGTGCCGTCGCCCTGCGGGCTGAGGCGCACCTTGGCGGTGCCTTTGCCAAAACCCGCCGCCCCGCCATTGCCTTCGAAGTTCAGCGTATAGCTGTCTGGCGCCTGGATGTCCGTGAGCTGGATCGTGCTTTTGAACTTGGCCGAAACCGGGCCCACCTTGATCTGGCTGACGACGGCATAGGTGTTGTCCGCCGTGGGTTCGATGCTTTCGCAGCCCGGTACGCAGACCTTGAGGACCTCGGGGTCGTTCAGGGCTTCCCAGGCCTGTTGCTGGGTAATGGACAGCAACCGTGATCCTTGCATTTGCATGGCAGAGTCTCCTTATTGTTTTGCCAAGGCGGCCAGGGCGCTGGCCAGCGCCTGCAGCCGGCTGACGTTGTGCACGGCCAGCATGGCGTCGGCATGCGCATGCAGCACGGCGGCCCCCCGTGCAAGCGGTGCGTAGCCTTCGAAACGCAACAGCGGATTGAGCCACAGCAGCTGGCGCACATGTCGCTTGAGCCATTGTAGCTCGTGGTCCAGCTGGGCTGGATCGTCCGTGTCCAGCCCATCGGAAATCAACAACACCAGCGTGCGTCGGCCCACGAGATGGTGGGCATGCTGTCGGCGCAGGGTGGCCAGGCTGGCCGCCAGCCGGGTGCCGCCGGCGAAATCGTGCAGCAGGGGCGCGGCCTGCAGCAGCATGGCATCGGTGTCCGCCAGCCGAAACGCCGGGTTCAGGTCGGTCAGGCCGGTGCCGAACGCATAGACCCGCCGGTGCACCGGCTGCAGGCGGCCCC
The DNA here is from genome assembly GCF_041675725.1 of Castellaniella sp. Lineage (GTDB taxonomy): Bacteria > Pseudomonadota > Gammaproteobacteria > Burkholderiales > Burkholderiaceae_B > Castellaniella. The sequence goes on from NZ_JBAYTI010000055.1 coordinate 6,373, forward strand.
GCAGGACTGTGCGCCGCGTGGCGGCGTGCAGAAAGGCCAGCAGGATACGGGCGTAGCGCTCCATGGAGCCCGACACGTCCAGCAGCACCAGCAGCGGCAAGGGCGCCGGCCGCCGCCGGCGATGGCGCAGGGCGATCAGTTCGCCGCCGCGCGCGCCGGCGGCGCGCAGGCTGGCCTGCCAGTGCAGATGGCGGCTGCGCCCGCCGATGCGAAAGCGCCGGCTGGGCACGGCGGGCAACGACAGGGGGATCTGGCGCACCAATTGCTCGATCAGGTGGTATTCGCTCGCGCCCAGCTGGTTGAAATCGGCGTGTTTGAGTCGCTGCAGCGCGCTTGCCGTCATGGCGGCATCCAGTTCCAGGTCGCCGGCCGCCGGCTTGGGCAGCGGCGGCCTGGTGGCGGCCAGCGCGGCCTGTGCCCGCGGCCGCGGCGCCTCGCGCCTGGGGCGGGACGGTTGTGGCGCCATGCGGGCCAGCAACTGCTGGGCCAGTTCCGGATCCCTGAAAAATGCCGCGAACATCTCGCGAAACACGCCGATGTCTTGCGGGCGGTTGACGAGCACGCATTCCAGGGCCGCGGCGGCTTCGGCCCGGGTTTCGGGCTGGGTCAACACCCAGGCCTGCTGGGCCAGCGCGATGCGGGCCGAGTCGACCGGCAGGCCGGCGCGCCGCAGGGCGCGACCGAACGCCGCCAGGTTGCCCGCCAGCTTGCCGCGCCGGGCGTCGCCCAGCTGCGACACCCAGTGCGGCAGGGGGCCGGGGGGATAAGACGCGGGTTCAGGGTTCACGCGCAGCCTGGAGCAGGTCGGCCAGCAGGGGCGTATCGAGCGCAGCCAGGTCTTCGCGTTGCTTGAAGAGGATGCCGGCCGTATCGAGCACGACTTCGGGATCCAGTTCGAGCGTATCCAGGGCGACCAGCGCCCGCGCCCATTCGATCGCCTCGGCGACCCCCGGGGCGCGCTCGAAGCCCGCGGCGCCCGCTGCCTGGCGCAATTGCGCGACGAAGCGCGAGACCTGGTCGGCCAGCTGCTGCGGCGCCTCGGGCACCAGGGCCCGCAGGATGGCCCGCTCGCGGTCGCGGTCGGGGTAGTCCAGCCAGTGGTACAGGCAGCGGCGCTTGATGGCGTCGTTCAGCTCGCGCGTGCGGTTGCTGGTCAGCAGCGTGACCGGCGTGGTGTCGGCCCGGATGGTGCCCAGCTGTGGAATGCTGACCTGGTATTCGCCCAGGTATTCGAGCAGGAAGGCCTCGAAGGGTTCGTCGGCGCGGTCGATTTCGTCGATCAGCAGCACGGCGCCGGGCGCGGGGGTCTGCAGCGCTTCGAGCAGTGGCCGGCGGATCAGGTAGCGCGGCTGGTAGACCCCGCGCTCGAGCAGGTCGGGGGGCGCGGAGCCCTCGGTGGCCCGCACGTGCAACAGTTGCGCGGTGTAGTCCCATTCGTATAGCGCATCCTGCTGTTCGAGGCCATCGAAGCACTGCAGCCGCACCAGCGTGCGGCCCAGTGCCCGGGCCAGCGCCTTGGCGAGCTCGGTCTTGCCGACCCCCGGTTCGCCCTCGAGCAACAAGGGCCGCTGCAGGCGCAGGGCGAGGAACACCGCGGTCGCCAGCCGATGATCGGCAAAATAGCCTTCGGCCTCCAGGGCGGCCGCCAGGGCGGCGATGGAGGCCGAAGGGGCCGGTGGCGAGCCTGGGGTGTCGGGCATGCAGCCAGCGCCGGTTGCGGATCAGGCCAGCGCCTGCGCCACGGCCCGACGTGCCATGACACCCACCAAATGCGCGCGATACGCGCTGCTGGCATGGATGTCGGCCGACATCTCGGCGGCATCCGTGCCTATATCGGCGATCGCGTCGGGGCGGAAGTCGTGCGCCAGCGCCTGTTCCATGGCGGTGTGCCGGAGCACCCCGTTGCCCGCGCCGGTGACGGCCACGCGCACACCGTTGTCGAAGCGGGCCACGAACACCCCGATCAGGGCGAACAGCGACGCCGGCTGTACGAACTTGACATAGGCGGCCTGCCGGGGGATGGGGAAATGCACGGCCGTGATGAGCTCGCCCGGCTCGAGCGCCGTGGCGAAGAGCCCCTGAAAGTAGTTATCGGCCGCGATCTCGCGCGTGTGGGTGCGCACGGTGGCCCCCAGGCCCAGTACGGCCGCCGGATAATCGGCCGCGGGATCGTTGTTGGCCAGCGACCCGCCCAGCGTGCCCATGGCGCGCACCTGCTTGTCGCCGATGCCGGCGGCCAGCCGCGCCAGCGCCGGGATGGCGTGGGCGATCTCGGCGCTTTCGGCGACTTCGGCGTGGCGCGTCATGGCGCCGACCACGAGGGTGTCACCCTGGGGGCGGATGCCGGTGAGTTCGGTGAGGGCGCGCAGGTCGACCAATTGTTCGGGCGCCGCCAGGCGCAGCTTGAGCGAACCCAGCAGCGTCTGGCCGCCCGCCAGCGGTTGGCCGCCGGCCTGCACGGCCTGTACGGCGTCGTCCAGCGTGGCCGGGCTTGTGTAGCTGAATGCATACATGAGCGATCTCCTTAGTGGGCGGCCTGGATGGCCTGCCAGACGCGGTGCGGCGTGGCCGGCATGTCGATGTCGTGCACGCCCAGGGGCGCCAGGGCATCGAGCAGGGCGTTGATGACGGCGGGGGGCGAGCCGATGGTGCCGGCCTCGCCGCAGCCCTTGCTGCCGATCGGGTTGTGCGTGCAGGGCGTGCACACCGTGCCCAGCCGGAAGTCTGGGAAATCGGTGGCGCGCGGCATGGTGTAGTCCATGTAACTGCCCGTGAGCAGTTGCCCGTTGTCGTCGTAGACGCACTCTTCGAGCAGCGCCTGGCCGATGCCCTGCATGATGCCGCCCTGCACCTGCCCTTCGACGATCATGGGGTTGATGATGACGCCGAAGTCGTCGACCGCCGTGAAGCGTTCGACGCGTACCACGCCGGTGTCCGGGTCGACCTCGACCTCGCAGATGTGGGTGCCCGCCGGGTAGGTGAAATTGCCCGGATCGTAGAAGGCGGTTTCATTGAGGCCGGGCTCGAGCTTGTCGAGCGGATAATTGTGCGGTACGTAGGCGGCCAGGGCCACCTGGGCAAACGGCACGGCCTTGTCGGTGCCCTTGACGCGGAATTCGCCCTGGACGAACTCGATGTCGGCCTCGGCGGCTTCCATGAGGTGCGCCGCGATTTTCTTGGATTTTTCTTCGATTTTGTCGACCGCCTTCATGATGGCGGACCCGCCCACGGCCAACGAACGGGATCCGTAGGTGCCCATGCCAAACGGGATGCGCCCGGTGTCGCCGTGCACCACCTCGACGTTCTCGATGGGGATGCCCAGGCGCCCGGCCACCAGTTGAGCGAAAGCCGTTTCGTGCCCCTGGCCGTGGCTGTGGGTGCCCGTGAACACCGTGACCGAGCCCGTGGGGTTGACGCGCACTTCGCCGCATTCGTACAGGCCGGCGCGCCCGCCCAGCTGGCCGACGATCTGCGACGGCGCCAGGCCGCAGGCTTCGATGTAGCTGGAGTAGCCGATGCCGCGTTTCAGGCCTTTGGCCTCGCTGGCCTGGCGCCGCGCCTCGAAGCCGGCCACGTCGGCCAGCTTCATGGCCTCGTCCAGACACTGGGGGAAGTCGCCCGTATCGTAGAGCAAGGCCACCGGCGTTTGATAGGGGAACTCGGTGATGAAGTTGCGCCGGCGGATTTCGTCTTGGGACAGGCCGAGCTCCCAGCCGCAGCGGGTGACCAGGCGCTCGATCAGGTAGGCTGCTTCGGGGCGCCCGGCGCCGCGGTAGGCATCGACCGGCACCGTGTTGGTGAACCAGCCGTCGACCTCGACGTAGATCTGCGGCGTCGTGTACTGGCCGGCCAGCAGCGTGCCGTACAGGATGGTGGGCACGACCGGGCCGAAGGTGGCCAGGTAGGCTCCCAGGTTGACGTGGGAGTGCACCCGCAGCGCCAGGAACTGGCCGTTTGCGTCCATGGCCATTTCGGCCACGGTGATGTGGTCGCGCCCGTGGGTGTCGGAGACGAAGCTCTCGGAGCGTTCGGCCGTCCATTTGACCGGACGGCCCAGCGTGCGCGACGCCCAGGCCACCGCCGCGTCTTCGGCGTACAGGTTGATTTTCGAGCCGAAGCCGCCCCCGACGTCCGGGGCGATGACGCGCATCTTGTGCTCGGGCACCTGCAGCACGTTGGCGGCCAGCAGCAGGCGCGCCAGATGCGGATTCTGGCTGGTGGTGTACAGGGTGGACTCGCCCGTGGCCCTGTCGTGGCGCGCGTTGTCGGCGCGCGGCTCCATGGCGTTGGGGATCAGCCGGTTGTTGACGAGTTCGATGCGTGTGACGTGCGCGGCCGAATCGAACGTGGCATCGACGGCGGCCTTGTCGCCCAGCACCCAGGTGTAGCAGTGGTTGTCGGCGGCTTCGTCGTGCAGCGCCGGGCCCTGGCGGGCCTGGCGCATGTCGACCACGACGTCGAGGGGGTCGTAGTCGATCTCGATGGCCTCGGCTGCATCTTTGGCCTGCTCGAGCGTGTCGGCCACGACCATGGCGACCAGTTCGCCCACGTAGCGCACCTTGTGCTGAGCCAGGAACGGGTGCGGCGGCTCTTTCATGGGGCTGCCGTCCGGGTTGGTGATCAGCCAGCCGGTGGGCAGGCCGCCGACCTGGCCTTCGATGTCGGCACCCGTGAAGATGGCCACGACCCCTGGCATCTGGCTGGCCTGGGCGGTGTCGATGTGCTTGAGGGTGGCATGGGCGTGCGGTGAACGCACGAAGACGGCGCGCTTCTGGCCGTCGTGGTGGACGTCGTCGACGTACTGCCCGGTGCCGGTGAGGAACCGGGCGTCTTCGACACGGCGTACGGATTCGCCCACGTGGGACAGGGCAGCCATGGGATTGCTCATGATGGGTCTCCTTTGCCTCAGGCGGCCATGGTTTTCTGGGCGGTCTGTACGGCGCGCACGATGTTGTGGTAGCCGGTGCAGCGGCACAGGTTGCCGTCCAGCAGTTCGCGGATCTGGGTTTCGTCGGCATCCGGATGGTGCGCCAGCAGATCGACCGTGCTCATCACCATGCCCGGTGTGCAGTAGCCGCACTGCAGCCCGTGGCATTCTTTGAAGGCCGCCTGCACCGGATGCAGGCTGCCGTCGGGCGCGGCCAGGCCTTCGATGGTGGTGATGTCGGCCCCTTGCATCTGCGCGGCCAGCACGTTGCACGACTTGATGCTGCGGCCGTTGGCGATGACGGTGCACGCGCCACACTGGGCCGTGTCGCAACCCACGTGGGTGCCCGTCAGGCGCAGGTTTTCGCGGATGAACTGGACCAGCAGGGTGTTGGGCGCGACCTCGGCGCTGACCTCTTGCCCGTTGACCTTGAGCGCGATTTTCATGGCGGCTGTCTCCTGATTATTGGTTTGTTGTTCAACCTTAGCATTCTCGGGGCAGGCGGTTCACCCCCGCCACCTAGGGATTACCCGTGGGCAGGTCGCCCGGGGTGTCGATGTCGCGGAAAATACCCGGATCCGGCACCACGACCTGCTCGACTGGCCAATGGCGCAGCAGCGCGCGGGCGCCTTCATCGCCCCCCAACTGCAGCAGCCGGTCGCGGTGCCCGGCGGCAAAGGCCACCGGATTGCCGCGCCGGCCCTGGCAATAAGGCGCGGCGACGCCCGCGCCGCGCGTGATCGCCTGCGCCAGCGCTCGCAAGGTATCGACTTGCACGAACGGCATGTCTGCCAGCGCCACCAGCCAGCCTGCGGCATCTCGGCTGGCCTGTACGCCGCAGACCAGCGAAGCCCCCATGCCCTGGCCTGCCTGGCGGCACGGCACCAGCTCGCAGCCGACGTTGCGCAGGCAGTCGGCCAGGGGGCCGCGCACGTCGCGCACCACGGCCAGGACGCGGGGCAGCGCGGCACACAGCGTGCGGGCGCTGGCCTCGGCCACGAGCGGGCCATCGGGCAGGGTTTGCAGCAATTTGTTCAGCCTGCGGTCCGGGTCGAACCGCAGGCCCTGGCCCGCGGCCAGCAGGATACCGATCATGGGGCAGTGCTCCGGGGAAACGAAATCGTTACAGGGCTCAGAATGCAGACCCAGCCCAATTGTATCCACCCATGTCAAAAAAGTTGTGGACCTTTCCCGTTTGGCAGTATCGTTTAGTTGATACCTCAATAGGGTTACTCTCCCGCAAGGCCTGATCATGATCGACATGACATTGGTGGATCTCTCGCGCATCCAGTTTGCCGCCACCGTGATGTATCACTTCCTGTTCGTCCCGCTGACCCTGGGCCTGTCGTTTCTGCTGGCCATCATGGAGTCCGTCTACGTGCTCACCGGGCGCGACATCTGGCGGCGCATGACGCTGTTCTGGGGCACGCTGTTCGGCATCAATTTTGCGCTGGGGGTGGCCACCGGGGTGGTGATGGAGTTCCAGTTCGGCATGAACTGGGCCTACTACAGCCAGTATGTGGGCGATATCTTCGGGGCACCGCTCGCCATCGAGGGCCTGATGGCCTTCTTTCTCGAAGCCACCTTCGTGGGCCTGTTCTTCTTTGGCTGGGGCAGGCTCTCCAAGGTTGGCCACTTGGTCGTCACCTGGCTGGTGGCCATCGGCTCCAACCTGTCGGCGCTCTGGATCCTGATCGCCAACGGCTGGATGCAGAATCCGGTGGGGGCCGTCTTCAATCCGGCCACCATGCGCATGGAACTCACGGATTTCGCGGCGGTGATCTTCAATCCGGTGGCGCAAGCCAAGTTCGTGCATACCGTCAGCGCGGGCTATGTGCTGGCGGCCGTGTTCGTCATGGGGGTCAGTGCCTGGTACCTGATCGGCAATCGCCACCACGACCTGGCGCGCCGGTCCATGATCGTGGCGGCCAGCTTCGGCCTGGCGGCGTCCCTGTCGGTGCTGGTGCTGGGCGATGAAAGCGGCTATCTCACCAGCGAGCATCAAAAGATGAAGATCGCCGCCATGGAAGCCATGTGGCAAACCGAGCCGGCGCCCGCCAGCTTCAACCTGATCGCGATCCCCGACCAAAAAAACAAAAAGAACGATTTCGAGATCTCGATCCCGTACGTCATGGGCATCATCGGCACGCGCTCGCTGACCACGCCGCTGCTGGGCATCGACGACCTGGTCGAGCGCGCCAAGACCTGGGTGCGCCAGGGCCTGGTGGCCTACGAAGCACTGCAGCAGCTCAAGGCGCACCCGGACGACGCCGATGCCCGGGCGCGTTTCGAGCAATACCAGCACAACATGGGCTATGCCCTGTTGCTCAAGCGCTTCCGCGACGACATCACGCAAGCCACCGAGGCGGACATCGCCCTGGCCGCTGAAAGCACGGTGCCCGAAGTCGCGCCCATTTACTGGCTGTTCCGCATCATGGTGGCCTGCGGGTTTTATTTCATCGGCTTTTTTGCCTATGCATTCTGGCTGGCCAGCCGGCGGCGCCTGCTGGTGTCGCCGCGTTTCTGGCGCGTGGCCCTCTGGACGTTGCCGTTGCCCTGGATCTCCGTCGAGGCCGGTTGGTTCGTGGCCGAGTTCGGCCGCCAGCCGTGGGTGATCGAAGGCGTCCTGCCCACGTTTTATGCCGTCTCGGGCTTGCAGGTATCCGATCTGGTGATTTCGCTGATCGTCTATCTCATGCTCTATACCGCCTTGCTGATCGTCGGCATCCGGCTCATGCTGCGCGCCATCCGCCAGGGCCCGCATGACGGCCCCATCCCCACCCCCGCCCCGCCGGCCGTGGCCGGCGCGCAACGCCTTGGCGCCTAGGAGGACACCATGGAAGCTCTGATTCCCCTGGATTTTTCCACGTTGCGCGTCATCTGGTGGTTGCTGCTGGGCGTGCTGCTCATCGGCTTTGCCGTGATGGACGGCTTCGACCTGGGGCTGGCCTCGGTGCTGCTGCTGGTCGCCCGCACCGATACCGAACGGCGCATTGCCTACAACGTGATCGGCCCGGTCTGGGAAGGCAACCAGGTGTGGCTGATTCTGGGCGGCGGGGCCATTTTCGCAGCGTGGCCCCTGCTGTATGCCATGTCGTTCTCGAGCTTTTACCTGGCGATGTTGCTGTTGTTGCTGGCGCTCATCCTGCGGCCCATCTGCTTCCAGTTTCGCAGCAAGCTGCAGGGCGCCCGCTGGCGCCAGACCTGGGATGTCCTGATGTGCCTGTGCGGCGTGGTCGCCAGCTTGGTGTTTGGCGTGGCCGTGGGCAATGTCATCTTGGGGGTGCCGTTCGACTATGAAGCGGCCACCTTGCGCCCGGTCTATCACGGCTCGTTGCCCGATCTGTTTACGCCGTTCCCGCTGCTGTGCGGGCTGCTCGCACTGGTCATGCTGGCGCAGCACGGGTCCATTCTGCTGGCCTGGAAAACCGATGGCGAGCTGGCCCGCCGCGCACGTCGCTGGGCCCGTATCGCCGGCGTGCTCAGCGCGCTCTCGTTCGTGGTGGCCGGTGTCTGGGTCGCGGGCTTGCCGGGCCACGTCGTCAGCGGGGGCGTGGCCGCCGATGCGGTGGCCACGCCGCTGGGCAAATCGGTTCAGGTGGTCGACGGCGCCTGGTTGTTCAATTTTGCGCGTTGGCCGCTCTTCTGGCTGGCGCCGGCCCTGGGGGTGCTGGGCGCGCTGCTGGCCGTCGCGCTGGTGGGGTTGCGGCGCAAGGCCTGGGCCTTTCTGGCCTCGGCGCTGAGCATCACAGGGATCATTCTGACGTTCGGTCTGGCGCTGTATCCGTTTCTTTTGCCGTCCTCGCTCGATCCCGACGTGGGCCTCACCATTTGGGATGCGTCGGCCAGCCGCCTGTCGTTGTGGCTGATGCTGTTGGCAACGGGGGTGCTTTTACCCGTGGTCATCGCCTACACGGCCTGGGTCTACCGGGTCATGCGCGGCAAAGTCACCGAAAAAAACCTCGATGGCCACGCCTACTGATGATCGGGTGGATGGCGCCGTTTATTGAAGGAAACACATGTGGTATTTCTCATGGGCCCTGGGCCTGGGTCTGGCCTGCAGCTTCGCCATACTCAATGCCTTGTGGCACGAGCTGCACGAAGAAGAATAACGTCGGGCGGCACCTGCCGTGGCGCCCGCCAGAGCCCCGGGCGTGATCCCTGAGGCTCCGGATGCGGCCCCAGAGGCCCCGGCGACGGGGCCCGGCGCGCGCTGGCTCTCCGGCCTGTGGCACCAAGAGCAGGCGCGCTTGCTGTGGGCCATGGGCGCTCCGGTTCTGGCGGGCGGGCTGCTGGTCGCCCAGGTCGGGCTGCTCGCCCAGGTGCTGGGTCGCATGGTGCAGGGCGAACAGTCATGGGCCGCCTCGGTGCCGTGGGTGGCCGGCATCGTGGCGCTGGTGCTGCTGCGCGCCGTTCTCCACTGGACGGGCGAGCGTGCGGCCAGCCAGGCGGCCGAGCGCATCAAGTGGCGCTTGCGCCAGGCACTGTTCGCGCGCCTGCTCGAGCGCGGGCCGCAGTGGACGCGCCTGCAGGTCTCGGGCGAACTGGCCAGTGTGCTGGTCGACCAGGTGGAACAGCTCGATGGCTTCCTGATGCGCTACCTGCCCTCCATGGTCGCGGCTGCGTGCCTGCCGCTGGCTTTCGGCGTCGTCCTGTTGCCCCTGGATTGGGTGGCGGCCCTGATCCTGCTCGTTACGGCCCCGCTGATCCCCCTGTTCATGGCGTTGGTCGGATGGGGGGCCCAGGCGGCCAGCGAGCGGCACCAGCAGGCCATGGTGCGCCTCTCGGGCCGTTTTGCCGACCGCTTGCGGGGTGCATTCACGCTCAAGCTGTTTGGCCGCATAGAGCATGAAGTGCAGGCCATGGACAGCGCCAGCCACGACCTGAGCCGCAAGACCATGGGTGTGCTGCGCATCGCCTTTCTTTCCTCGGCCGTGCTCGAGTTCTTTGCCGCCCTGGGGGTGGCCAGTATCGCCTTGTACGTCGGCTTGAGCTATCTGGGGTTTCTGCAGTGGCGCGCTGAACCCGTCAGCCTGCCCCTGGGCCTGTTCGCCCTGTTCATGGCGCCCGAAGTGTACAACCCCCTGCGGCAACTGGCGGCCCATTACCATGACCGGGCCGCCGCCCTGGCCGCCGTCGACCAGATCTCGGCCTGGTTCGACGGCTTGCCCGCGCTGGCGGCCGGGCAAGCGCGCACAGTCGCAGCCGATCGAGCCGCGGGCTGGCAGCCTGTCGCGGTGGCGACGCCGCGCCGGGCGGTCCACCTTCAGGGCCTGAATCTGGCCGGCCGGTCTGCGGGCGGCCTGTTGTGGCCGCAGGCGTTGGGCGGGTCGCTCGCACCCGGCGAGCACCTGGCCGTGATGGGGCCCAGCGGGGTCGGCAAGACGGCGCTGCTCGAGACCCTGGCGGGCTTGCGGCCCCTTCTGGCGGGGCAAGTTCAGGTTTTGGACCATCTGCGCGCCGCGCCATGGGGCGCTGTGGGCCCGCCGCCCGCGCCAGGCGGTTCGGTTTGCGCGCCAGGGCGCGTCATGCCGGCCTGCGCGCCGCATCCCGAACTGGGCAAGCGCCTGGTGCTGATTGGCCAACAGCCTTTTTTTCTGGCGGGCACGATACGCGACAATTTGCGCTGGGTGGCCCCGGCGGCCCAGGACGAGCCCATTCGCCGGGCACTGCGGCAGGCCGTTGCGCACGCGTTCGTCGCCGAGCAGCCGGCGGGCCTGGACACCGTGCTGGGGCGGGCCGGCCATGGGCTTTCGGGCGGGCAATTGCGGC
>NZ_JBAYTI010000056.1:0-16870 GCF_041675725.1 Castellaniella sp.
GCCGCCCCGATAGACGACGCGGCTCACGTGCTGGAGCAGTTCACCGGCGTCGATCAGGAACGAAGGCGGCTCGTGGCTCATGGCGATCTGGTTTCAATGCACCTGGACGCCCAGCACGTTGAACACGGCCTCGGCCACGTCGTCGATCGTGCCATGCGTCACCGCATCCACCGGCGAACGACCACCCAGTCCTTCGAGTGGTTCGGACAGCGCGCGGTAGATCGTCCAGTGGTCGATGCCCTCGACTTCCTGGAGCACGGTTTGGGTCAACTGTTGCTTCACCGGGTCGAGCTGCCAGTCGGGCAGTTTCTGGCCGCGCGGCCCCACGTTCAGCGCCAGCAGCCGACGGGCGAGGATGTCCTTGTAGATTTGCTGGCGCGACTTGTCCGCCAGCCTGGCGTACTTGGGGATCGACAGTTTGTCCGGCTGGTTGAAGGCTTCCAGCAGCACGGCGCGGCCTCGTTGAATGTCGGTTTCAGTCGGTGCCCAGCGCGTGTCAGCGCGTAGCGCGGCCGCCTTGCGTTGCAAGGCCTGCGCCACCGTTTCGCCTTCGAGGTTGGCGGGCAGCTTCACCGCCTCCACGCGCTCGTGGATGAACGCCTGCAACTCGGCCGCGAAAGCCGGAGCATCCCGGATTTCGACGCTATCCGCAAAGCGGCGCACGTCCTCCACCGTGACGCGCGGCAGACGACCGGCAATAGATTTGATGGCAGTGGGCATGGTCATCTCCCAGGTAGGTTTGAGACAAGATCATTTTGGTCTCCTTGATCTCGTTTGTCAACGTAGTCGCCTGAGAGAGCCTGCCCGGCGGTGTAGCGTCCCGGCAGCATAGGCCGGGGCCAGCGCCAGGTCACCGTCCAATCCATTGGAGCGGGTTCCACATTGATGCTGGGTCCTGGATATCGATGAACACTTCTTCACTCGCAAGCAGGGCTACGCCACTACGCTGATTGATCTGAAGAACCACAAGGTGTTCGATGTCGTGCTGGGGCGATCGAAGGCCAGTTTGCGCAGCTACCTCAAACGTTTGCCAGGTCGTGAGCATGTCCGCGTCATCGTCATGGATCTGTCTGAAACCTATCGCGCGATCGCGCGACAGTACTTCCCCAATGCCCTGATCGTGGCCGACCGCTTCCACGTCATTCGGCTGGTCAATCAGCACTTCCTCAAGCTCTGGCAACAGTACGATCCCGAGGGGCGCAGAAACCGGGGCCTGTTGAGCCTGATGCGCCGCCACCACTGGGAACTGTCGTCAGTACAGAAGGAGCGACTGCACCAGTACCTGGCCCAGTCGCCGGATGCTCTCACGCAGGGCCTAAATTTTGAAAACCACCGGAACAAGCCGTTGGTGCCCGAGGCCGGAATCGAACCGGCACGCCTTGCGGCGGGGGATTTTGAGTCCCCTGCGTCTACCAATTTCACCACTCGGGCAATCAGGGCGCTGAACAGCGGCCCGAAACAGGATGGCTATTATACGGTGTTTTTCTCCGCCAGCGCTTGCCGGCGCCAGGCGCCGGGGGTGATCCCGTGGGCGATCTTGAAGCTGCGCGCCATGTGGGCCGCGTCGGCAAACCCGCAATCGGCGGCGATGACGGACAGCGCCGAGCGGCTGTGCCGCAGCTTCCACTCCAGCAGGCGCAGGCGGGCAGCACGCGCCTGCGCCTGCGGCGTACTGCCCAAGTGCTCGCGAAACAGACGCTGCAGGTGGCGCACCGACACCCCGACACGCCCGGCCAGCTGATCGGCCGACAGGGGCTGCGCGGCATATTGCTCGATCAGTACCAGGGCGCGCTGCAAGGCAGCCGGGACTTCGGGCAGCACGGGGCGGGGGGCCGGCGCCAGTACGGCATGAGGGCCCGGTTCGGCCTGCTGCAGGCGCAGCAGCGCCTGGCGAATTTCAGGCTCGGGCACGTGTCGGCGAAGCAGCCGCAATGCCGTATCGAGCAAGGCGCCCGCCCCGCCGGCGCAGGTGATCCGGCGGCCATCCTGCACATACAGGCGGTCAGTCACCACCTGCCGCGGGTCGAGCGTTGGAAACCGCTGTATGAATGCGGGCCAATGGGCGGCGTTCAGGCTCAGGCGCCGGTCTGCCAGCAAGCCGGCTTCCGCCAGGGTGAACACGGCGCTGCACAGCCCCACCAAATGGCAGCCGGACCGCGCTGCGTCACGCAGCCAGGCGAGCAGGCGGGCGGACGCGGCACCTGTTTCCGGCGCGTGCGGCCCGCCCACGACCACGACGTGATCGAAGCGCGCCGCATCCCCCAGCAGGCCTTCGGGCACGACTTGAATGCCATTGGCGGAGCGCACCGGGATCAGGGTCTCGGCCACGATCTCGGCGGTGCACAGGGGCTGCCCATCGGCGGCAAGCGGCAGCAGGCTGATCACGTCGGCAAAAGGCGCCAGTGCGCCCAAGGCAAATTGAGGCAGCAGCACCACTCCGATACGGACTGTCATACGATCGATTCTTCTGAATAAGTCGTTTTTATTCAATTATGCATGATTTTTTGTTCAACACAAAATCAATCCTAGAGAATAATTCAAAAATTACTACGATAATGTCGTATTAGTTCAATAAAATTCATTCAGGCTCGCTAGAATCGACATAAAGACATTCATCCAGCAGGACATTCAACAGGACGCATCATGGCCTTATCGGTGTTCGATTTGTTCAAGATAGGCATCGGGCCTTCCAGCTCGCACACGGTGGGGCCCATGCGGGCCGCGCGCAATTTTGCCCAGAACCTTCACACCCGGGGGCTGTTCCCGTCACTGGCGCGCCTGTCCATCCACCTCTATGGCTCGCTTGCAGAAACGGGGGCGGGTCACCGTACCGACATGGGCATCATGCTGGGCCTTATGGGCGAGGCGCCCGACACGGTGGACCCTGCGGCCATTCCGGGCCTGATGCAGCAAGTGCACGGCAGCGGGCACCTGTCGGTGTGCGGCCGGCACCGTATTCCGTTCCAGCCCGGCCGGGTCTTTTCGGCGCGCATCCGGCCCATGCCCGAGCATCCCAACGGCATGCGTTTCATGGCCTTCGACGCCCAGGGCCGCTCGCTGCTCGACGAACGCTACGTATCCATCGGCGGGGGTTTCATCCGCGCACTGGACAGCATCGATACCGACGAAACCGTGCCGGCGCACGAACCCATGCCCTACCCTTTTGCCACCGGCAACGAACTGATGGCGCAATGCAGCCGGCATGGACTGAGCATCGCCCAGCTGATGATGGCCAACGAGACCGTTCTGCGCCCGCCTGAGGCAGTGCGCACGGGGGTGCTGCACATCGCCCGTGTGATGGACGACGCCATCGACCGCGGCTGCGGCCTGCAGTCTCCTCTGGCCGACGACATCCTGCCCGGCGGCCTCAAAGTACGCCGCCGCGCGCCCGCACTGTATCGGCAGCTACTGCACACGCCGCGCAACAACGACGACGTGATGTTCGCTATGGACTGGGTCAACCTGTACGCCATGGCCGTCAACGAGGAAAACGCCGCCAGCGGGCGCGTGGTCACGGCACCCACCAATGGCGCCTCGGGCCTGCTGCCCGCCGTATTGCGTTACTACCGCCGGTTCGTTCCGGGCTGGTCGGAAGACGGGGTGGTCGACTTCCTGCTCACGGCCGCCGCCATCGGCTTTTTGTACAAAAAGAATGCCTCCATCTCGGGGGCCGAGGTCGGCTGCCAGGGCGAGGTCGGGGTGGCCTGCTCCATGGCGGCGGCAGGCCTGACCGCAGTCCAGGGCGGCACGGTGGCGCAAATAGAAAATGCCGCCGAAATCGGCATGGAACACAACCTGGGCCTCACCTGCGACCCGGTCGGCGGCCTGGTTCAGATTCCCTGTATCGAGCGCAACGCCATGGGCGGCAACAAGGCCATCAATGCGTCGCGCCTGGCGCTGCACGGCGACGGCCGGCACCACGTGTCGCTCGACAACGTCATCGAGACCATGCGCCAGACCGGGGCTGACATGAAGTCCAAATATAAAGAGACTTCACGCGGCGGCCTGGCCGTGAACGTGGTCGAATGCTAGTGGCGGCGCCCGGGCATCGCCCCGATCGGGCCACAATCTGCGATCATTGGGGTTTTGCCCGACCGGAGACACGATGAGCGCTGCCACCCCCACACCTGAAAACGCGACGCCCCAGGCGTTGCGCGTGCGTATCGAACGCGACTTCGCCCGTTCCGGCCTGATGCTGCACCTGGGGGCCCACCTGGGCGACGTCGCCCCGGGGCGCGTGCACATCCACCTGCCTTTTTCGGCCAGCGTCACCCAACACCTCGGGCTGTTCCACGCCGGGGCCACGTCGGCCATCGCGGATGCGGCAGGGGGCTGGTCGGCCCTGACGCTGCAGCCGCCCGGGCATACGGTGCTGACCGTCGAATTCAAGATCAATCTGCTGGCGCCCGCGCAAGGCGAATCGCTCGAAGCGGTGGGTCGGGTGGTGCGCAGCGGGCGCACGCTGACGGTCTGCCAAGTCGACGTATTTGCGCTTCAGGCGGGCGAAAAAGCCGCAATCGCCCTGATGCAGCAGACCATCATCGCCGTGCCGGAGCGCCAGTCATGAGCCGCCGCATCCCATTTTCCGTATTGGACCTGGCCCCTATCCGAGAAGGGGGCGATGCGGCCGAATCCTTCCGTCATTCCATCGACCTGGCCCGACACGCCGAAACCCTCGGATACCGGCGTTTCTGGATGGCCGAGCACCATGGCATGCCGGGTATCGCCAGCGCTGCGACCGCCGTGCTGATCGGCCACGTCGCCGGGGCGACGCAACGCATTCGCGTCGGGGCCGGCGGGATCATGCTGCCGAACCACTCGCCACTGGTGATCGCCGAGCAATTCGGGACACTCGATGCCCTCTATCCCGGGCGCATCGACCTGGGCCTGGGCCGGGCGCCAGGTTCAGACCAGGTCACGGCTCGCGCCTTGCGGCGCAACCTGGCCAGCCATCCGGATGCCTTCCCCAACGACGTCGCCGAACTCATGGATTATTTTGCCGGCCAGGGCCCTGTGCCCGCGGTTCCGGGCGCAGGGGCCCGCGTGCCTGTCTGGATCCTGGGCTCGAGCCTGTTCGGGGCTCAATTGGCCGCCGCGCTGGGCCTGCCCTATGCCTTCGCCTCACACTTCGCGCCCGCCCAGATGCGGGATGCGGTGGCCCTGTACCGCCGCCTGTTTCGCCCCTCGGTCCACCTCGACAAGCCTTACGTGATGCTGGGCTACAACGTGTATGCAGCGGACACGGACGAAGAAGCCCACTGGCTGGCCAGCTCCTGGCAGCAATCGGTCATCAGCCTGCGCACCGGGCAGCCTGTGCGCCTGCCAGCGCCTGTAGAAGGGTATGTCGACTCATTGCCGCCGGGCGCACGCGACCTGCTCGATCATGTGCAGGCCTGTACCGCGATTGGTTCGGCAGACACGGTGGCCGCCACCATGCAGGCCTTCATCGACGACACCAGGGTCGATGAGCTGATCCTGGCCTGCAATATCTACGATCCGGCCGCGCGCCTGCGCTCTTTCGGGATCGCGGCGGGCTTGATGAGCCCGGCCTGACCAGCGGCGCCTGGACGGGGGTCGGGTTTGAACAAGGGCTGGGGCTGAACGCAGGCCTCAGCCTCGCGCCAGGGTCAGCGGCGACACGGGCAGGGCCCGTTTATGGGCACTGGCGCGCCAGGCGGCGATGATGATGTCCCAAGCCTCGGGCGCAATCTCGCGCCCCTCGAGGAAATCGTCGATCTGTTCATAGGTGACCCCGAAGGCGTCCTCGTCGGGCTTGAGCGGGCGCAGCGCTTCGAGATCGGCCGTGGGCACTTTGAAAACCAAGCCGTCAGCCGCCCCCATGGCCAGCGCCAGGGCCCTGACCCGCCGCTTGTTCAGCCCTGCCAGGGGCATGACATCGGCCGCTCCGTCGCCAAACTTGGTGAAAAACCCCATGAGAGACTCGGCAGCGTGGTCGGTGCCCACCACCAGCGCGCCGCGCGCGCCAGCCACGGCATACTGGGCCACCATGCGCTCGCGCGCCTTGATGTTGCCGTGGATGAAGTCCTGCTGGGCAGGGTCGCGGAACGCCAGGCCGGCGCCCAGCAGGGCCCCGAGCAGGGCGCTGGAGGCCGGCTCGATGTCGACCGTCAGCGTTTCATCGGGGCCGATCAGCGCCAGCCCGGCCTGGGCATCGGCCTCGTCGGCCTGCTGGCCGCAGGGCAGGCGCATGGCCACGAACTGAGCCGCATGGCCCTGTGCCCGCGCCCGTTCGACCGCCCGCTGCGCCAGCAGCCCGGCCGCCAGGGAATCCACCCCGCCGCTGATGCCCAACACCAGGCCCCGTGCCCCGGTCTGGCGCAGGTAATGCGCCAGAAAATCCACCCGCCGGGCGATTTCGGCGTGTGCGTCGAACGCATCGACCACACCCAGGCTGGTACGGATCTGTGCCTGGAGGGCTTGTTGGGCGGGGCTGAGCACGGTGAAGTCTCCTGGAACGGCCGCTCAGGCTGGTGGCTCGAAGCGATCGAGCACGGCGCCCGTGCTGGCGTCTGAACAATTGAATGCGAACTTGGCCTGCACGCCGCGCAGGTAGCGGGGCTTGGGCGGGGTCCAGGCGGCCCGGCGCCGGGCGATGACATCGTCTGGCACATTCAGTTGGAGCAATTGCCGATGGGCGTCGATGGTGATGGAATCGCCCTCTTCGATCAGCGCGATGGTGCCGCCCACCGCCGCCTCGGGGGCCACGTGACCGACCACCATGCCCCAGGTCCCCCCGGAGAAGCGGCCATCGGTGATCAGGCCGACCGAATCCCCCAGGCCCTCGCCCACCAGGGCGCTGGTGGGGGCCAGCATCTCGGGCATGCCCGGCCCGCCCTTGGGGCCCAGGTAGCGCAGGACCATGACGTCGCCCGCCTGGATGCGCCCGGCGAGGATCGCCTCCATGGCCGACGGTTCGTCGTCGAAGACCCGGGCCGGACCGGTAATGGCGGGATTCTTCAGGCCGGTGATCTTGGCCACTGCGCCGAGCTCGGCCAGATTGCCCTTGAGGATCGCCAGATGACCCTCGGCGTACAGCGCCTGACTGATGGGAAAGATGATGTCCTGGTCGGCCGGTGGGGTGTCCGGTACGTTGGCCAGGACTTCGGCGATGGTCTGACCGGTGATGGTGATGCAGTCGCCATGGAGCAGGCCGGCGTTGAGCAGGATTTTCATCACCTGGGGCACGCCGCCCGCCCTGTGGAAGTCGACCGCCAGGTACTCGCCGCTGGGCTTGAGGTTGCAGATCACCGGTACCTTGCGGCGCACCCGCTCGAAGTCGTCGATCGTCCATTCGACCTCGGCCGCATGGGCGATGGCCAGGATGTGCAACACGGCGTTGGTGGAGCCGCCCGTGGCCATGACCACGGCCACGGCATTCTCGAGGGATTTGCGGTTGACGATGTCACGCGGCTTGAGATCCATTTCGACCGCTTTGAGTAGCACCCGGCCGGACTCTGCGGCGGAATCGAGCTTTTCCTGGTGCACGTTGGCCATGGTCGATGAATACGGCAGGCTCATGCCCATGACCTCGAAGGCCGAGCTCATGGTGTTGGCCGTATACATGCCCCCGCACGAACCACTGCACGGGATGGCGTTCATTTCGATATTGCGCAGGTCTTCGGCGCTCATGCGCCCGGCGGCGTGCTCGCCCACCGCCTCGAACACGCTGACGATGTTCAGATCTTTGCCGTTATAGTGGCCGGGCAGGATGGTGCCGCCATAGACGTAGATGGAGGGCACGTTGGCGCGCAGCATGCCCATCATGCCGCCGGGCATGTTTTTGTCGCAGCCGCCGATGACCAGCACACCGTCCATCCACTGGCCCTGCACGCAGGTTTCGACGCAGTCGGCAATCACCTCGCGCGAGACCAGCGAATATTTCATGCCCTCGGTACCCATGGCCATGCCATCCGAAATAGTGGGCGTGCCGAACATTTGCGGGTTGCCGCCCGCCTCTTTGATGGCGGCCGCCGCCGCATCGGCCAGGGGCTGCAGACCGCTGTTGCACGGCGTGATCGTGCTCTGGCCATTGGCGATGCCGATCATGGGCTTGCTGAAATCTTCTTCGGTATAGCCCAATGCGTAATACATGGAGCGGTTCGGGGCCCGCTCCACCCCCTGAGTGATGTGTGCGGAACGCAGCTTCTTGGCCATGACAGGATCCTTGATTGAAATGCAGCAGAGTAGTCAAGTGTAAGGTGTTTACACGATCACTGTGAACCCTTGGCCACGCCTTGGCGCCAGCGCCAAGCCCCCGCGCCGGCAGGCCACCGGGCTGGCCTGACGCTCAGAAGGCGCGCCGGGCGGCCTGGGCCAGCTGTTCCAGAAACGGATAGTCCAGCACCTGCCACTCGCGCCGGGCCCCTTGTATGCGCTTGTGGCTGACCCATTCGGCCAGCATGCGGCTGAGCGTTTCGGCGCGCACCCCCAGATGCACCGCCAGCTGGCGCTGGGTCAGCGGCAGGCGGATGCGGCCATCGGCCTCTTCAGGCAGACGCAGAAGATATTCGGCCAACCGCTGGGCCGCTGTGCTGTCGCTGAACCACTCGACCTCGTTGATGCGCCGGTAGATCTGATCGCTGAGCCGCGCCAGCAACCGCAGAGCCAGCTCGGGCCAGGCCTGGCACACGGCCAACAGGCCCTGACGCTTGAGGCACAGCACAATGCCATCGCCCCGCGCCCGGGCCTGCATGGGGTAGCGTCCATGGGACATGAACATGGCGGTCTCGGCCAGCAACTGACCCGTGCGGAAAATATGGAAGACCCGCTCGAGCCCCTCTTGCGTATGCCGCAGAACTTCGACCTGCCCACTGAGCACGTACAGATATTCGATGGCTTCGTCACCCTCGTTGAACAGGGTTTCGCCATCCTGGACGTGCAGGATGGCCATATTGAGAAGCAGCTGGGCGCCGCACTCTGGAGGCAGCCCCTGAAACAGGGGGTGGCCCAGAACCAGGGCCGGACAATCCGGGGTCGCAACAGAGCGTTTCATCGATCAGGCACCAAAAGACACCGAACATGATACCGCACCCCCGCCAGCGCGCCGACGCAAAACACGCCATCGCCTGAAAACCCTTATCATGATTGCTGCGACACACCACGCCCAGCCGGGCGCCGGTTTTTGCCCCCACCCGAACCCACCCACCGGAGCCGCCGCGATGCCCGATCCTTCGCCCGAAGTCATCAGCCCCCTGCGCCAGGATATCCGGCTGCTGGGCAAGACCCTGGGCGAAGTCATCCGCGACAGCGAGGGCCGGGCCATGTTCGACGTCATCGAGCGCCTGCGCCGTGCCGCCGTCAAATTCCGGCGGGCGGGATCAGACCGCGATGGCCGCCTGCTCGAACGTCAGATCCGGCGCCTGGCCAATGGCGAAGTCAATTCCGTGGTTCGGGCCTTCAGCTATTTCCTGCACCTCTCCAACATCGCCGAAGACCGCGACCAGACCCGCCGGCAGCACCAGCAGTGGCACGATCAGGGCGGCAACGTGCCCGGCAGCCTCGAGCACGCGCTCGAGCTCCTGCAGGCCAACGGCCTCAGCAAGGCGCGCATCCGCAGACAACTGGCCGAAGCCTGTATCGTGCCGGTGCTCACGGCGCATCCCACCGAAGTCCAGCGCAAAAGCACGCTCGATCTGCACCAGGCCATCGCGCGTCAGTTGCGCCACATGGACAGGATCCAGGGGGCGCCGGATTCGGCCCGTTCCCAGGAACACCTGACCGGCCTGATCGCATCCCTGTGGCAGACGCGCATGCTGCGCCAAAGCAGGCTCACCGTGCTGGACGAGATCGACAATGCGCTGACGTACTACACCAGCACCTTCTTCAGCACCCTGCCCCAGCTGCATCTCGACATGAGCCGGCTACTGCGCAGGCCGGCAAAATCGATCTTCGCCATCGACAACACGCCCCTGCCGGCTTTCATGCACATGGGCAGCTGGATCGGCGGCGACCGCGACGGCAACCCCAACGTGGATGCCGCCACGCTCGAGCAGGCCCTGCTGCGCCAATGTGCCCACGTGCTGCGCCACTACCTGGCCGAAGTGCACGAACTCGCCATCGAGCTGTCCATCTCGCAGTCCATGATGCGGGTCACGCCCGAGCTCGCCGAACTGGCCGCACAAAGCCGCGACGGATCCGAGCACCGCCGCGACGAGCCCTATCGCCGGGCCTGCATCCACATCTACGCCCGGCTGGCCGCCACGGCCCAGGCGCTGACCGGGCGCACCCTCGCGCGGCGGCAGGTGTACGCCGCGGCGCCCTACGCGTCGGCCGCCGCGTTCGCACAAGATCTGAAGACCGTGGCAGACTCGCTGGACATCCACCACGGCACCCTGGTGGCGCGCCTGCGTCTTGCGCCGCTGTGCCAGGCCGTGGAAATCTTCGGCCTGCACCTGGCCACTGTAGACCTGCGCCAAAGCTCCGACGTGCACGAACGCGTTCTGGCCGAACTCATGCAGCAGGCGGCCGTCACCCTCGATGGCAAACCCGTGGATTACGCCCAGCTGTCCGAGGCGGACCGCATCCGGGTCCTGCGCCAGGAACTGCGCGAACCCCGCCCCCTGGTATCCCCCTGGATCACGTACTCCGCCGAAACCCAGAAAGAACTGGGCATTCTGCGTATGGCGGCCCGCTGCCGCGAGCGCTTCGGCGCAGCCGCCATACGCCAGGCCATCGTCTCGCACACCGAGACCCTGAGCGACTTGCTCGAGGTCCTGGTGCTGCAGCAGGAAACCGGGCTCATCGCCCCTACGGTCAATGATCGCAGCCCGCAAAGCGGCCTGATGGTGGTGCCGCTGTTCGAGACCATTCCAGACCTCGAACGCGGCCCGGACATCATGGATGCCTGGCTGGGCCTGCCGGAAGTGGCCGCGCGCGTGCGCCACGCGCAGCAAGGCATACAGGAAGTCATGCTGGGCTACTCGGACAGCAACAAGGATGGCGGATACCTGACCTCGAACTGGTCGCTCTACCAGGCCGAGCGCCGCCTGGTGGCCGTCTTCGAACGCCACCGGGTACGCCTGCGGCTGTTTCACGGCCGCGGCGGGTCGGTTGGGCGCGGAGGCGGCCCCAGCTACGATTCCATTCTGTCGCAACCACCCGGCACGGTGAACTACCAGATCCGCCTGACCGAACAGGGCGAAATCATCCAGGGCCGGTACAAAGATGCCGAGGTCGGGCGCTGGCACCTCGAGCTCTTCGTGGCCGCCACGCTCGAAGCCAGCCTGGCGGCCACCACCTCCAGCACGCAGGCAGAAGACGAATACGCGGCCCGCTATGGGCAGGCCATGGCCTGGATGTCGGACACGGCCCAGGCCGCCTATCGCAACCTGGTCTACGAAACCGACGGGTTTACCGACTACTTCTTTTCCTCGACCCCCATCCGCGAAATCGCGGGGCTGAACATCGGCTCGCGCCCCTCCTCACGCAAGGCCCTCGACCACATCGAAGACCTGCGCGCCATCCCCTGGTCCTTCTCGTGGGCGCAATGCCGCCTGCCGCTGCCTGGCTGGTATGGCATGGGGACGGCGCTCGCCCGCTACCTGGAGGAAGGCGGCCCGGATCACGCGCTGACGCGCGACGAACGCCTGCTGCGCCTGCAGGCCATGGCGCGCGACTGGCCCTTCTTTCGTACCCTGCTCTCGAACATGGAACAGGTGCTGGCCAAGACGGACCTGGCCATAGGCCGCGCCTATTCCGAACTGCTGGCCGACAAGGTCCTGCGCAGGCAGATCTTCGAGCGCATCGCCGCCGAATACCACCGGGCCCTGGATTTGTTCCACGTCATCACGGGGCACGCCCTGCTCGCCCACGATGCTCCGCTGAAAGCCGCCCTGGCCGAGCGCTTTGCCTATATCGACCCGCTCAATCACCTGCAGGTCGAGCTGCTGCGGCGGGTGCGCTCGGCCCCCGGCATGAGCCACGCCCCAGACGAACAAGAAACACGCGACCAGCGCGCCATCCACATGACCATCAACGGGATTGCGGCCGGCCTGCGCAATTCAGGCTGACGTACGCCGTACGGCGGCGGCGCGTCTGAAAACACAGGCGTACAATCGGATGCCTTGCCATCAGACCAGGACGCCCTCATGTTCCCGAAGCGACTCACCGACGGCTACGCCTCATTTCTGCACGGACGGCTGGAAACCGAGCGCGCCCGCTACCTCGACCTGGCCGAAAATGGCCAGCATCCCAGTATCATGCTGATCAGCTGCGGCGACTCCCGGGTCGCCCCGGAAACCATTTTCGATGCGGGCCCCGGTGAAATGTTCGTGGTGCGCAACATCGCCGGCATCGTCCCACCCTGCGAACCAACCTCTCAAAATGCCTTTCACGGCACCAGCGCCTGCATCGAATTCGGCGTCAACGCGCTGGAAGTCAGCGACATCGTGGTCATGGGTCACGCCAGCTGCGGCGGGGTGGCGGCTTACGTGAATCAGTCCCCGCCCCTGACGCGCCCGGACTTCATCGGCAAATGGATGTCGCAGATCGCCCCGGTGGCCGACAAGGTCGGCCCACAGACAGGGGATCGCGCCGACTGGATCCGCCGCATGGAGTGGGGCGTGGTCGAATACAGCCTGGACAACCTGCTCACCTTTCCGGCGGTACACGAGCGCGTCGATGCGGGCACGCTGCGCCTGCATGGCGCCTATTTCGGCGTAGCCACCGGCGTCCTGTTCATTCGCGATCCGCACACCGGCCGCTTCGAACCCTATCAGGAATAAACCGCCAGCCAGGCCAGCGCCTCGTTCACCGGCATGGGCCGTGCAATGGCGTATCCCTGCGCCATGTCGCAACCCATCTCGGCCAGCACGCCAAGCGCTTCGACGGACTCGACCCCTTCGGCCACCGCCACCAGCTGCAGGGTATGGCTCATGTCGATGATGGCGCGCACGATGGCCCGCGTGTCATCGTCATCCAACACGTTGGCCACGAACGAATGATCGATCTTCAGGGTATCCACCGGCAGGCGGGTGAGATACGCGAACGACGAATAGCCCGTGCCAAAATCATCGACCGCAATCCGCACGCCCAGATCCTGCAGGGTGCGCAAGGCATCCATCGCGCGCGCCGGATCCCCCATGATCACCCGCTCGGTGACCTCTAGTTCGAGCAGGTGCGCGGGCAGCTTGTGTCGCCCCAGGGTGGCCGCGACCTGGCGCGGAAAGCGCAGATTGAGCAGGTTGCGCACCGAGATATTGACGGCGACCCCCACGCCGGGATGATGGGCCTGCCAGCCGGCGCATTCCATCACGGCCCGATCGACCACCCAGCGGGTGAAAGCGTGCACCATGTCGCTGGCCTCGATCATGGGAATGAATTCGCCCGGGGCCACCAGGCCCCGATCCGGATGCTGCCAGCGGGCCAGGGCTTCGAAGCGGGCTACGCTGCCCGCCCGAGAGAGCCCTGCCTGCAGCCGCACCTTGGGCTGGTAATGCAAAAGAAACTGATTCTGCACCAACGCCACCCGCAGCTCGCCCCGCAGCATCAGGCCCTTGTACATCTGCGTGTAATCGCGCTCGTCACAAACGCCAATGCTGGCGCTTTCGCTGCGCGCCCGGCGCAAGGCGGCATCGGCATAGCGGATCAGGTCTTCGGGCCGGTAGTCGCGCCCGGCCAGGTCCGCCAGCACGACCACCCCGAACGTGGCGCTGACCCGCAATTGCAGGTTGTTCAGGTTGAACGGCGCCCGCATCTGGGTCACCAGGTGCTCCACTTCGCGCAGCTTCACGGCCTGGGGGTCCTGCAGCAGGAAGACGAACTCGTCGCCGCTCAGGCGCGCAAGCAGGCAGTCCGCCCCCAATTCCTCGCGCAAGCGCCCCGCCACCTGGACCAGCAGCTGGTCGCCCGTTCCGTGTCCCAGCGCTGCGTTGACTTCCTTGAAGTCATCCAGATTGCCCAGTACCAGCACCCCCGCCAGCGACTGCACGGATGACGCAGAGGTGGGGGGCGCCACCCGAACCCCCAGCCGGCGCAGGAACTCAGGCCGATTCAGCAGGCCCGTGAGCGCGTCGTGCGTGGCGCGCCAGTTCAGGGCCTCCTGGCGGGCCCGTTGTTCGGTGAGATCCTGTATCACCAGGACCTCGGCCGCCACGCCGGAGAACGTCAGCGGCAGGCGTCGGACCTCGACATGACGTTCGTCGCCCCGGGCGCCCCGGTGGATCTCGACGGTCCGCGGTGGGTCGGCCTCCTGCCCCACCGTCCGAAGGCGCAGCTGACTGATGGTCAGGCGCAGGAAATCCGCCTGCCGGTACCCATACATCAGCTCGGCCTGCTGATTGGCCGCCAGGAAAAACCCGTTTTCGGAGCCCCGCACCAGCATGGGTGTGGGGCTGCTGTCGAACAGCGCCCGATAACTGCTCTCGGAATGCTCCAGTGAATTTTGGTAGCGCTGCACGGCTTCTGCCATGTCGTCGAATTGCTGGCCGATCAGCCGCCATTCGCGACCCTTCAAGCGATGCGCCACGCGCGACGAAAAATCACGCGCGGCCAGGCGCCGCACGGCATCGCCCAGCATGTCCAGGCTGCGCCCAGCGGCCAGCTGGACCAGGCCCCAGGCCGCCAACAGGGCCAGCATCAGCAACAGCCCCATGATCAGCACGCCGGCCCACAAGGCCTGGCGGGCTTCGGCCCGCAAGCTGTCCAGCGGGACCTGATACCGCATGGACAAACCGCGGTCATCCCCTTCCGGCCCCGCCGGCAGAGAAAGTTCGAGCCAGGTCTGGCGCTGGTCGTCCTGGACCAGCCGGCTCTGCAGGCCGACTGCGCCTTCGGGGTAAGGATCGAACTGACCGCCCGGCAGCTGTTGCGCCGCCCATTGATGAGGCAAGGCCCGCCCATTGCGATCCAGAACCCACAGGCGGGCGCCTGGCATCAGCTGGGGTGGAACCGCATCCATCTGCAGGAGACGGAGATCGAGCGCGGCAAATAGCACCCCCGCCAGCGCGCCGACCGGATCCGTGATGCGCAGCGCCAGCACGACGACCGTATGACGCGTGAGTCGCCCCACGAGGAAACCACTGGTAACCACATCGGGCGCCTGCACCGCCGCCTGGAAATAATCGCGGTCACCCAGATATTGCCGCGTGGGGCCGGCGCCGGGCGTCGCTGCACAGACCACGTGACCGTCCGCGTCGGCCATTCCGAGGTTGGTGTAGGTCGGTATGTGCGCCACCAGCAACGACAGGTATTCAGAGCACTCGTCCCAGCGCCGATAGCGCAACACGGGCGAATGGGACAAGGCCGTCAACAACTGACGGGCATCGTCGATCAGCGCCCGGTCGTAGGCCGCTACGTATTGAATCAGGGTTTCCGCACGGCGCTGGCTGTCATCCAGTGACGCATGGTATTGGCGCACCACGTAATAACCCATGCCCGCCATGGCCGGTATCGTGGCCACCAGAACGACGAGCAGGAAACGTGCCCTGACACTGCCCCAAAGATGCTGCCAATAGCGCGATCCCCGGAAAAACCCCGGATGCTTCCCTTGATCGGCCAACCACTGTCTCCCAACCTTTGTGCCGTACGAACACCGCACCGCCGGCACAGCACCGAAAATATACGATGACAAATGTCTACTGAGACCAGTGACTTTGCCTTATTTGTAGAGAAATCGGCGTATCGTTATGAAGTAAAGCACGTTCTGCCTGCTTGTTCAATGCTTCAAGGATTTTTTATGAAAACACGTATGGATTACTTCAAGGTGGCCCCCGAACTGATGGAGGCCGTGTTGCACATGGAAAAAACCGCCAAGGGGGCCGGGTTGGATCCCCTGCTCTACGAACTGGTGAAAACGCGGGCATCACAGATCAACGGTTGCGCCTATTGCCTACACATGCACACGGCCGACGCCCGCAAACTGGGCGAGACCGAAATGCGCCTGTACCTGCTCAGCGCCTGGCACGAATCCAGCCTGTACACGCCCGCCGAACGCGCCGCACTGGCCTGGACGGAAGCCCTCACCCTGATTGCCGAGCGCGGCGCCCCCGATGACGTCTACGAAGAACTGACCCAGCACTTCAACGACAAACAAATCGTGGCCCTGACCCTGCTCATCAACACCATCAACACCTGGAACCGTTTCGCCCTGGGGTTCAAGTCGCAACACCCGGTTCCCTGAAACATCCGATCCCCTGAATCCGCCATGACACACGCCATCGAAGCCCGGCGCGCCGCCTTCAAGGCCTTGCACCAGCAAGGCTGCTTCATCATCCCCAACCCCTGGGACATCGGCAGCGCCGTCCTGTTGCAGCACATGGGGTTCAAGGCCCTTGCCAGCACCAGTTCGGGGCATGCCTGGTCGGTGGGGCAACAGGATGGCCGGGTTCCCTTGGCACAGGTACTCGACCACCTGCGCCAACTGGTACAGGCGGTCGATCTGCCCATCAACGCCGATTTCGTCGCAGGCTACGCAGACACCCCAAAAGGGGTGGAAACCCACGTACACCAAGCCGTGGATACCGGTATTGCGGGCCTCTCCATCGAAGACGCCACGGGCGATCCCGCCCACCCCCTGCGCGAGCAGTCCGACGCGGTCGAGCGCATCCAGGCGGCGCGCCAGGCCATCGACCACGCCGGCGGTACCGTGCTGCTGGTGGGCCGGGCCGAAAACTTCCTGGCGGGCCAGCCCGATCTGGATGGCACGGCCCGGCGCTTGCAGGCTTATGCCGAAGCCGGCGCCGATTGCCTGTATGCCCCCGGCATCCACTCAGAAGAACATATCCGCATTCTGGTTCAGGCCGTGGCGCCCAAGCCGTTGAACGTGCTGATCGGCAGCAACCACACCCTGACCCTCGCCGACCTGGCTGGCCTGGGGGTACGGCGCATCAGCGTGGGCGGCGCACTGGCCCGC
>NZ_JBAYTI010000057.1:0-16528 GCF_041675725.1 Castellaniella sp.
TCGGCCACTTCGGTGCCGAAGCGTTCGGCGATCTCGGACTTGCTGACGTCCTGGTCTTCGATGACGTCGTGCAGCAGCGCGGCCATGAGCGCATCGGCGTCGAGTTTCCAGCCGGCGCAGATTTCAGTGACTGCGATAGGGTGCGAGATGTAAGGTTCGCCGCTGGCCCGGAACTGGCCCAGGTGGGCGTTGTCGGCAAAGCGATAGGCCTCGCGGATGAGCTCGATTTCTTTGGGGCCCAGGTAGGTGCTGACGATCTTTTGGAGATCGGCCAGCGAGGCGATGGGCGGGGTGGATGGGGTGGTGGCGTCGGGCACCAGCGGGGCGCCGCGCGGCTTGCGCTTGCGCAGGCGCGGGCCCTTGCGCAAGACCGCGAGCAGCCCGGATGAGGCACCCCGCAGGGTGGAAAATGCCATCGGCCGCCCCTTGGCCCTTAGGTGGGTACCTTGCGCAGCATCTCGATGCCGACCAGGCCCTGCGAGATCTCGCGCAGCGCGGTGACCGTGGGTTTGTTGTGCGTCTGGATGCGGGGTTCGTGCCCCTGGGCCAGCTCGCGCGCGCGGTACGTGGCCACGAGCGTCAGATCGAAGCGGTTGGGGACCTGCTCGAGGCAGTCTTCTACGGTGATGCGGGCCATGGATGTCCTTGTTTAAAGAGGGGTTGCGACCGGTTTGCGGATGCCCAGCTGGGAGAAGAGGTCGGCATGGCGCACCGCCTGATTGGCGTAGCGCAGGCGGGTGGCGGCCACGATGTGCCGGATTTGTTCTAGAGCCAGGTTAAAGTCTTGATTAATAATAACATATTCGCAGTCTGACGCATGCGCCATTTCGCCGCCGGCGGCCAGCAGCCGGCGCGCGATGACCTGGGGAGCGTCTTGTCCGCGTTTTTTCAGGCGCAGTTCCAGTGCTTCGATCGAGGGCGGCAGGATGAAGATGCCGGTCGCCTGCGGGTAATGCCCGCGCACCTGCCGCGCGCCCTGCCAGTCGATCTCCAGGACGATGTCGGTGCCCGAACGCACGGCGTCCTCGACCCGGTCGCGCGGGGTGCCATAGTAGTGGTCGTGGACTTCAGCCCATTCGAGCATGTCGCCGCGTTCGCGCATGGCCTGGAATTCTTCCACGGTGACGAAGCGATAGTGCTGCTTGTCGCGTTCGCCCGGGCGTGGGACGCGAGTGGTGCAGGAAATGGACAGGGCGATGCCGGGGTCGGCTGCCAGCAGGGCATTGACCAGGCTGGACTTGCCCGCCCCGCTGGGGGCGACCACCATGAAGATATTGCCGGCCGAGGACGTGGTCATTGCTGTCTGGATGGGGCGGGTGCGTCCTGCCCGAGCTCGGCCAGGGCGGCCTGGTACGCCGACTGGCTGGTGCACAGCAGGACGATGGCATCGCCCGGGTTGAGGTTGAAGAGCACGTCGCCGATCTGCGTGGCCATGTCATCATCCGTATGCAGGGCGGCCACGTGGACATCGCCATCGCCCTGGAACTGCTCGGCGGGCACGAGCTGGGCCACCTGTTCGACATCGGCCGGGCGCTGGGCCACGTACACACGAAACACGTGCCCTTCGAGGCGGATGTCGAGCACCTGCCCATCGGGGTCCAGGCGCCGGATCAATTGGCTGTCTAGCGGCATGCGAAGGGGTTGATACGCAGAAACCCTCATTATACGCAGGCTGGCATACGCAGGCTGGCGTCTGGATTGGCTCCGCCGTGCGCAGGCTGGCGCCCTGGCGTCCGGGACGGCTGCTGCGTCGGGCGTCTGCATGGAGGCGGGCGGGTCTGCTAGCGCGAAAACGTCGCGATCACTGGCGCGTGATCCGAGGGCTTGGGCCAGCCGCGCGGCGCCTTGTCGATGTCGCAGGCCGTGCATTGCTGCGCCAGCTGAGGGTTGGCCAGCACGTGATCGATGCGCACCCCATGGTTGCGCCGGAAGCCCCCCTGGCGATAATCCCACCAGCTGAACGAACCCGGCGGCTGATCGAACAGGCGAAACGTATCGGCCAGGCCCAGGTCGATCAGCTTGCCAAAGGCCTCGCGTTCAGGCTCGGACACCAGGATGTTGCCCTCCCAGGCCTCGGGGTCATGCACGTCCGCGTCGGTCGGGGCCACGTTGTAATCGCCCAGGATGGCCAGCTCGGGGTGGCGCTGAAGTTCATCGGCCAGCCAGTCGCGCAGGGTGTCATACCACGCCAGCTTGTAAGCGTACTTGTCGCTGCCCACCGCCTGGCCGTTGGGGCAATAGGCACTGATGACGCGCAGCGGCTGGTCGCCGACCTCGGGCAGGGTGGCGGCGATGATGCGCTGCTGCGGATCGTCGTAGCCCGGGATGTTGCGTTGCACGTCGATGAGCGGGCTGCGGCTGAGAATCGCCACGCCGTTGTAGGTTTTCTGCCCCGCCCAGCAGGCATGGTAGCCCGCCGCACGCAGGGCTTCTTCTGGAAAGCGCTCGTCGGGCAGCTTGAGCTCTTGCAGGCAGAGCACGTCGACCGGATTGGCGGCCAGCCAGTCCAGGACATGGCCCAGGCGTACGTTGAGAGAGTTGACGTTCCAGGTGGCGAGTTTCATGCGGTGGTTGATCAGATTGGGGATGGGGCGATGGTCGCAGGTCAGCCGCTGGACGCTATTTCGTCGCCCTTTCGTATCCCCATGGGCCGCCCGGCTGCCGCCGGCCAGGCGGAATGGGCCAGTTGGCCGTAGGTGTCCAGGCGCTTTTGCACTGCCTCGGGCAGCGTCGTGGGCCGTCGCGTGGTCGTCGACATGGCGATGAACAAGCGCTCGCCGGTGGCAATCAGCTGCCCATCTGCCCGGTAGATCGAGAAAAAAGCATGGATGCGCTTGGCGTCGCGGTCCAGGATGCGGTTCGTGACCTTCAGGACTTCGCCCTGACGGACTTTGCCCAGATAGCGGACGTGCGTTTCCAGTGTATACAGGGTGCAGTCGTACGTCTGGCGCCCCTGGGTGTCCAGGCCGATACCGTCCATCAGGCAGTTGGATGCTATACAGAACAGCCGGCCATATTCGGTGTCGTACATGTGGCCGTTGTCGTCCAGCCATTCGGCGGCCACTTCGGTTTGTAGGATTGTCGTTGCAAGACTCATGGGCGGGCTTCTCTTTCAGGTTGCCGTTTGGCGTGGCCCGGCATCCTGCGGCTGATTATACGCGTAATGAGGCATCCTCACGACGAGGCGCCGCCACGATCCAGGGGCTGTCGCAAACGCAGCGTCAGGCTTTGGGCCGCCGTGCCGACGGGCCCGTGGATGTCGTTCAGTACCGAGAATGTCTCGCCCAGGCCGTTGGGGCCGAAGTTGACGTACGTATCGAAGCCCACCCAGCCCGCCTCGGGTTGACGGGTGAAATGCACGGTGAGATCCACGTTGGCAAAGAATGCCTGGTCGGAATGCAGGCGTGCGACCAGGCCATTGGCGGTGTCGATGAGTTTCACAAATGTGGCGATGGGCGGGTCGGCTTCGCCCGCCACCAGAGGCATGGTGGTACGCAGCCAGGTCTGCCCGCGGCCCGGGCGGTTCTGGGGGTTGCGGCGCGCTTCCAGCGTGGCCATGAAGCCGCCTTCCCAGATGCTGGACATCCGGATGGACGGGTATGCATCGGGTGGGGGCAGGGCATCCCACTCCAGCCCCTGGATGGATGTGGTGTCGCTGGGCTGCAGGCGCCAGATGCGGGCGAGCACACTGGTTTGGGTGCCGTGGCGCATGCGCGCCTCGACGAGTTCGATCGTGCGCCCGGGGCGTACCACCTCGACGTCGATGGCGAACGGCCCGGAGTGGATCACCCCCAACACGTCGAACGTCACCCGCGAGATCAGCTTGTCGCTGGGCAGGCGGTGTTCCGCTTCGGCCAGGACCAGCCCGGCAGCCGGTGACAGGTGTTGTTCCCCTGGCTGCCAGGAGCCTTGTGAATGCATGGTGGACAGGAACCGGTCTCCATTCTGGCGGACATAATAGGCGTCTGGATAGGCAGAACCGTCGTGGCCCATATGGATGTTCTGGGATAAGGTCATGGCGGGTGTCAGTGTGCTGTCAGGGGTTGCGGCAGTGTAACCGTTCGTTGGCAAGGCGTGGTCGTTGCTGCCCGTGCGCGCGCCCAAAGCGGCTTTTTCATGACGGCCGGCGGCCGCTTTGCGATGGCTGTATCTGTTATGAACAGAGTGACCGCAAATAATACGGTTCTTTGAAATGGCACCGACAGCGCGTGCTGCGGCTGCCGGCCCGCCCCTGTATGCTGGGCTATTTGGCACAGAAGTTGCGGCGTTAAAAATCAACTGCCTTCAGGAACTTTTCCTTTGGACGACGGCGTTTATGCGTTTATGAACCGGCAGACGAGATCAGGGAGATGTCCAAGGGGGTGGTTGTTTCGGGCGGTGCTTCTATAAATCTTATTGATAAAAATGATAGGTGGAACATATGAACGGGTTCGTATATGCGGCTGCGGCAGCGGCGATCATGAATATTGGCATGGTTGCGTCTGCGCATGCGCAGATTTCCGGAAACGTCATCCGGATCGGGTTTATCACAGACATGTCGGGGCTGTATGCAGCCAATGATGGGCCCAATGGCGCCGAGGCCATTCGCATGGCCATCGAGGATGCCATGCCGGCGCTGGGCGACGTGGAGGTCGAGCTGCTCGTCGCGGACCATCAGAACAAGGCGGATCTTGCTTCATCGAAGGCGCGCGAGTGGCTTGATCAACAAGACCTCGATTTGCTGGTGGGCGGCGTGAATTCCAGTGCGGCCCTGGCGATGGCTAGGGTCGCGGGCGAAAAGAAAAAGGTCCACATCAATATTGGTGCGGCATCGCCGCGCCTGACCAATGAGGAATGCAATCCGTACACTATTCATTATGCGTACAGCACCACGGCGCTTGCGCGCTCGGTGGGCAAGGCCGTTCTGGACCAGGGGGGCAAGGATTGGTTCTTCATCACGGCGGATTACGCCTTTGGGCACTCTTTCGAAGAGGATGCCACGGAAGTGATTGAGGCCAATGGCGGCACGGTCAAGGGGTCGGTTCGCCATCCCCTGAATGCACCCGATTTTTCCTCTTACATGCTCCAGGCCCATGCGTCCGGCGCAAAAATACTGGGGCTCGCCAATGGTGGCCCCGATACGGTCAATGCGATCAAGGCCGCGCGCGAATTCGGCGTCACGGATGATGCCCGGGTGGCCGCGCTCCAGATGGATATCATCGAAGTCAAATCCATGGGCCTGGACGTCGCGCAGGGCATGCTTCTGGCGACCGGGTTTTATTGGGACCGCGACGACGAAAGCCGGGCCTGGGCCCAGCGGTATTTTGAACGGACCGGCTCGATGCCGTCGATGCTGCAGGCGGGTGACTACTCGGCCGTCAGCCAATATCTGAAGGCGGTGGCGGCCACCGGGACGGATGACGCCGATGTCATCATGGACTATCTGAAATCCCACAAGATCAGCGATGTGTACACCGCCTCGGGGGTGATTCGTCCGGATGGGCGCATGGCTTATGATATGTCCTTGTTTGAAGTCAAGTCGCCCGACGAATCCAAGGGCCCCTGGGATCTGCTCAAACTGGTGACGACCGTTCCCGCGGATATTGCCTACGGGACGGTTGCAGAGTCCAAATGCCCGCTCGTTCAAAACTAACAGAGGATATCGAGCATGCAAGAGAACCAGGGCACTGTAAACCGGCGCGTCCTGTTGAGCCGGCGTCCGGTTGGGATCCCCCAAGCCAGCGATTTCGTGGTGGACAGCGCCCCGGTTCCCAAAGCCGGGCCCGGGCAGGTCGTCGTTCGCAATGAGTGGCTTTCCGTCGAGCCGGCCATGCGCGGCTGGGTGAATGCTGCCCAGAATTATTCGGATCCGGTCCCCATTGGTGCCGTGATGCGGGCATTTGCGGCGGGGCGCATCGTCGAGTCGCACTGTGATCAATGGCCGGTGGGCGTTCCGGTGACGGGGATGTTCGGCTGGCAGGAATACGCCTTGTTGGATCCGAAGGCCATCAAGCGCCGCATCGAAGAAGACGATCTCCCGCTGTCCACCTCGCTGGGGGTGCTGGGCCTCAATGGCGTCACGGCGCATTATGGGATTTTCCACGTGCTGAAGCCCTTGGCGGGCCAGACGGTGGTGGTGTCCACCGCGGCGGGTTCGGTCGGTTCCTGCGCCGGGCAAATTGCAAAGATCCTGGGCTGCCGGACGGTTGGAATCACGGGCGGCGAGGCCAAGGTCCGGCTGTGCACCGATCATTTCGGCTTCGATGTCGCGCTGGACTACAAATCGAAGGACTTCGAGCAGCATCTAGCCCAGGCATGTCCGGATGGCGTCGACGCCTACTTCGATTGCACGTCCGGGCCGGTGACCGACGCGGTCATGCAACATTTGGCGATCGGCGCGCGGGTAGCGGTATGCGGTACCGTGTCGATCCCGAACTGGGATCCGCCGCCGCTGGGCCCGCGGATGGAGCGCACGCTGTTGGTGAAACGGGCGCGTATCGAGGGCTTCGTGATCCTCGATCACGCGGATAAAGACGCCAGCGCTCGCGCCGACCTTGCCAACTGGATCAGGCAGGGAAAGCTGAAATACCTGGAAGACATTTCCGAGGGGATTGAAAGCGCGCCGGATTCGATTGCCGGGCTGTATCGGGGCGAGAACATGGGCAAGCGGCTCATCCGGCTGGTTTGACCCGGTACGCGGCAACAAGCCTGGCCTGAGCGCACACGGGCCAGCCAGTGGTGTTAGAGTGGATCCTTGAGCTGCCGGAGAAACTCTGATGATTTGCAAACGCTGGTTGCTTGCCATACTGCTGGCCCTGGGGCTATGGGCGCCGCTGACGCTGGTGCAGGCCGCGGGCTGCCAAGGGGGCCCGCCGGTCCGGCTTGCCGGGCAGGACTGGGAAAGCGCGGCGTTCACCACACACGTCATTCAGCGGCTGCTGCAGATGGGTTTCGGCTGCGCCACCGAGATCGTGCCCGGCACCACGGCCGCACTCGAGACCGCACTGACCCGCGGCGACATCGACGTCATCGCCGAACAATGGACAGGCCGCTCGCCGATTGTGCAGAAGGCGGTGGACGATGGCACGGTCCAGGTGGTGGGGGATACGCTGGCGGGGGGGGCCACCCAGGGTTGGTACGTACCCGACTACGTCGTCCATGGCGACAAAGCACGCGGCATCCGGCCGCTGGCGCCGGATTTGCGCAGTTGGCGCGATCTGCCGCGTTACAAAGACCTGTTTCGCGATCCCGAACAGCCCGCCCTGGGGCGTTTTCTCGGCTGTCCGCGCGGCTGGGTGTGCGAGAAGACAAACGAGCGCCTGCTGCAGCTCTATGGGCTGACCCAAGACTACGTCGACGTGCATCCGGGCACCGGGGCGGCGCTGGATTCGACCATCAGCTCGGCCTATGACCGCGGCGTTCCCCTGCTTTTTTATTACTGGCAGCCCGCTGGCCTGATGGCCAAATACGCGTTCTTCAAGATAGAGCAGGCGGCCTTTGACGAGCGCTGCTGGCAAACAGTGCTCACGGGCGAAGAACCCATGTGCGCGTCCGACTTCCCCATTGCCCACATCGGCATTGCGGTGACGTCGGCCTTTGCGCACAACAATCCGGGCATCCTCGAATTTTTCGAGCGTCTGCAGGTCGAACCGCAGTTGCTCAATGCGGCCATTTTGAAAATGAGCGAGGCGCATGAAGACGGCGCGACCCTGGCCCAGGCTTTTTTACGCGACCACCCCGAGGTATGGGGCGCGTGGCTCGAACCAGACACCCGCGCCAGGGTCCAGGCGGCATTGCGCGTGGCCGATCCGGCCGCGCGCCCGG
Source organism: Castellaniella sp. (assembly GCF_041675725.1). Taxonomy (GTDB): domain Bacteria; phylum Pseudomonadota; class Gammaproteobacteria; order Burkholderiales; family Burkholderiaceae_B; genus Castellaniella. The sequence continues at coordinate 7,804 of NZ_JBAYTI010000057.1, forward strand.
CCACTGCGGGGGCTGCCTTTTTTCCCGACTGGTCCACGACCGCATTCATCAACCAGCAGCTCATGGACGCAGTCAAGGCCTACGGCGACCGGCTGCACGCCGTGAGCGACTTTGTCTTGCGCACCGTGCTGACACCCATCGAACGGGGCCTCGAGCGGCTGCCGCCCTGGCTCGTGCTGCTGGCCGTCGCGGCGCTGGCGTGGCACGCCACGCGCCGGATCGCGCCCGTGATTCTCTATACGCTGGGGCTCTACCTGATTGGGGCAGTGGGCCTGTGGCTGGCGCTCATGCAGACGCTGGCGCTGGTCGTGGTGGCTACCCTCCTCACCATTGCCCTGGGGATTCCGCTGGGCATCGCCGCCGCGCAAAGCCGCTGGCTGCGGCGCCTGGTGGCCCCCGTCATGGATGCCATGCAGACCATGCCCAGCTTCGTCTATCTGGTACCCATCTTGATGCTCTTTGGCCTGGGCAAGGTCCCCGCCCTGTTCGCCACGGTGGTGTATGCGATCCCGCCGCTCGTGCGGTTGACGACTCTGGGGCTGCGCCAGGTCGACCACAATGTCACCGAGGCGGCCCAGTCCTTTGGCGTGACGCGCTGGCAGATGCTGGTCCTGGTGACCCTGCCGCTGGCGCGCCCCAGCATCATGGCCGGCATCAACCAGGCCACCATGATGGCGCTCGCCATGGTCGTGGTCGCTTCCATGATCGGGGCGCGGGGCCTGGGCGAAGACGTGCTGGCCGGCATCCAGACGCTGGATGTCGGCCGTGGCCTGCAAGCGGGGGTGGCCATCGTGATCCTGGCCATCGTGATCGACCGGATTACCCAGGCCTATGGGCGGGCCTCGCGCCAGCGCGCGAAACACCCCACTCGAGAGGACGCCTGATGACTTCGCCCGCAGCCCCCCAGCCGGTTTCTTCCAAGATCGTCCTGCGCGGGATCTACAAGGTCTATGGCACGCGCGCTGCCCAGGCCGCCGCCCTGGCAGACCTCCAACAGGGCGCCGCCAAGGCCGAAGTCCAGCAACGCACGGGTGCCAGCGTGGGCCTGGCCGGGGTCGATGCCGACATCCCGGATGGGCTCATCACGGTCATCATGGGCTTGTCCGGTTCCGGAAAATCCACGCTGATCCGTCATCTGAACCGCCTCATCGATCCCAGCGCCGGCGAGGTGCGCGTCGATGGCAAGAATATCCTCGCGCTGAGCCTGTCAGAGCTGCGTGCCTGGCGCCGGCAGGCAATCAGCATGGTGTTCCAGAATTTCGGGCTGCTGCCGCACCTGGACGTGCAGGCCAACGTGGCTTTCGGCCTGAAAGTTCGCGGCGAGGCCGCTCAAAAGGCCCGCGAGACGGCGCGTTACTGGCTGGCGCGGGTTGGTCTGGATACCTACGAAAAACGCTATCCCGACGAGCTCTCGGGCGGCATGCGCCAGCGCGTGGGGCTGGCCCGCGCGCTGGCCATGGACGCCGAAATCCTGCTCATGGACGAGGCCTTCTCATCTCTGGATCCGCTGATCCGCTACGACATGCAGGATCAGCTGCTTGCGCTGCAGCGCGAACTGCACAAGACCATCGTCTTTGTCACCCACGACATCGACGAGGCGCTGCGCGTGGCGGACCACGTCGTAGTCCTGCGCGACGGCCGGGTAGAGCAGGCCGGGCGCCTCGAGGCCATCCGCGCCCACCCGGTGAACGACTACGTCCGGCGCTTCATGAGCCATCGCCCCGAGGGCTCGACATCGCGGTGATGCACCAGCCGCGTGGCGCGCCGGTATCAGGGTGTGGGGCCGTGCGACCCCAGCGCCTGGGCGTCCAGCAGGCCGGCCAGCTGGCTCACCAGCTTGTCGCCATGGCCCATCAGCGTGGCCAGGTTGAAGGTGTCGTAGATCGGCGCCCACAGCAAGCCCAGCATATCGGTGCCGTCGAGCATGCGGTGGTAGCAGCCCAGGTCTTTGCGGGCATTGCGCAGCGTGAATTGCATGCCGGTCTCGTCGCCTTCGAGCAGGCGCGAGACGATGGTGCTGAAGGCCGTGCTGTTGGCGCCGCCGCGCGACGCGACTTCGTACAGTTTGGCCAGATCCACGCCCGTGGCGCGTGCCGCCATGATGGCCTCGGCCGCCAGGGCGGCGTGGCCCAGCGTCAGCAGATTGTTGATCAGCTTCAGCTTCAGGGCGCTGCCCAGCTCGCCGATGTCGAAGATGTTTTCGCAGCACGCCTGGACGACTGTGCGGACCTGAGCGCGGATGGCGGGGTCGCCGCCGAGCATGATGTTCAGGCGGCCTTCTTCGGCTTCGCGCGGCGTTCGTGCCAGCGGGGCGTCGATCAGGTGCATGCCGCGCTCGGCGAGCTGGCGCCCGATGTCCAGCGTCACCGAAGGGTCGCCGGTGGAGCAGTCGACCACAATCAATCCCGCGCGCCCGTTTTCGAGGATGCCGTGCTCGCCCTGCACGAGTTCTTGGACGACCGTGGACGAAGTCACGCACAAGATCAGCATGTCGACCGCGGCGGCAATTTCGCCGGGCGTCTGGGCCTCGGTGGCGCCGCGCGCGAGCAGGTCGTCGATGGGCGCCCGGTTCTTATGCCCCATGAGCATGAGCGGATAGCCCGCCTTGAGCAGGTTTTTCGCCATGCCGTGCCCCATGAGACCGGCGCCTATGAAGCCCAGTTTTTCAATGTTTGCCATTTTGATTCCTCTGAATGATTCGCGATGCCTGGATCATTAAGATAGCCTGTTTTGATGAAGATCGCCGAGTCCCCGGCGCGCCGAGCGGGTGCATTAAGCAGTACGATAACCGGGTTGGCCTGCCGTTCCGGGCAGGTATTCCGTTCCTCGATCCTGCAAGGTGTGCGCACGTCATGTTTTCAGGTCTCAGCGCTTTCCCCCTGACCCCCGTGTCTGAATCCGCCCTCGATGAAGCCGCTTTCGTGCGCCTGATCGAGCGGCTGGTGGATGCCGGCGTAGACTCTATCTGCGCCTTGGGGTCCACGGGCAGTTATCCGTATCTCACGCGGGCTGAACGGGCGCGCATTGCCCGTCTGGCCGTCGAGCATGCCGGTCCGATCCCGGTCATGGTGGGGGTGGGCGCGTTGCGCACCCGCGACGTGCTCGATCTGGTGCACGACGCGCAGCAGGCGGGGGTGCGCGGGGTGCTATTGGCGCCCGTATCCTATCAGCTGCTCTTGCCCGACGAGGTCTATGGCCTATATGAGGCCGTGTCGCGCTCGTTGTCGGTGCCGCTGTGCGTCTACGACAATCCGCGCACGACGCGCTTCGAATTTTCCGATGCCCTGCACGGCCGGATCGCGCGGCTGCCGCACGTGGCATCCATCAAGATTCCAGCCGTGCCGCTCGATCCGGACGCCGCGCGCGAGCGGGTCGCGCGTCTGCGGGCGCAGATCCCCGCGCAGGTCACCATAGGGGTCAGCGGCGACGCGTCGGCCGCCCAGGGCCTGCTGGCGGGCTGCGAGGCCTGGTATTCGGTGGTGGGTGGGCTGTTTCCACGAACGGCGCTGGCCATTACCCGGGCAGCCCAGGCTGGCGATGCGCGGCAGGCCGCGCAGCAGTCCGAACGGTTGGCTCCATTATGGGCGCTGTATCGGCAATGCGGCAGCGTGCGCGTCATGGCGGCCGCCGCCGAAATCCTTGGGCTGGCGCAGGCTGGTTGTTTGCCCTTGCCGCTCAGGCCGTTGCAGGCGCAAGCGCGCCAGGAGCTCGAAAGCGTGCTGGCCGCGCTTCAGCTGGGTTAGCCGGCCCGTTGTGGGGGCCGAGCGTGTTTATTTGGCGGCCGCCAGCGCGTCGTTCACCCACTGGTCAAATTCTTTTTCGTGCGCCTTGATCCAGCCGTTGACGTGTTTTTCGATGTCGGCGGGGGTATCGGCGCCGTCCGCCATGGCGCGGTTTTGCGCGTTGATGTCGGCGATCGGAATCTTCACCTCTTCGAAGAATTTCTTCGCGGCGGGGTTCTTTTCAAGAAAGTCGCGGTTGACGACAATGCGCGTGGTGTTCACCAGCCAGCCATAGTCTTTGCCGTTGGGCAGTTGGGTATTCTGCTGCTTTTGGTCTTCGGGCTGCGAAGAGAACGGCACTTCCAGGAACACCACGTCCTGGCCGGGTTTGAGCACGTTGCTGATCCAGAAGGGCGTCCAGGTGTAGTAGAAAATGGGCTTGCCCTGCTTGTAGCGCGTCATGGTGTCGGCCATCAACGCCGTGTAATTGCCCTGATCGTGGTTGATCGAGCCGCGCAGGCCGTAGGCATCGAGCTGGTGTTCGATGATGCGTTCGCAGCCCCAGCCGGGGTTGCAGCCCGTGAGGTTGGCCTTGCCGTCGCCGTCCGTATCGAACAGCGCGGCCAGCTTCGGATCCTTGAGCTGCTCGATATTGTGGATGCCATATTCGTCCGCGGTCTTCTTGTCGATCAGGTAGCCCTGCAGGGAATTTTCCACCAATGCGTTGTCGCGCCACAATTTGGCATCGCCGCCCGAGTGCTCGTAGAAGTCGTTGTGCAGGGGATCCCAATGAACCGGAAAGAACGTGGCATCCCCGTTGGCGACGGCCAGGTGGACCGTCGGAATGTCGAGCTCGACGATCGGCTGGACATCGTAGCCCAGGCGCTCGAGCCCCTTCATGACAATTTTGGTCTGGAAATTTTCTTCGGCGATGCTGCTTTTCGCCGGGATCATCTTGATGCCTGCGCCGGGCAGTTCGGCCCCAATGGCTGTACCGGCGGTCATGGCCAGTGCGAGACCGACGCCGGCCAGCAAGTGGCTGTAGCGTGCGGTTCGGGTGTCATCAGACATAGCGTAGCTCCTTTTATGGGTTGAGGGATGGAATGGCCCATGCCTTCAGGAGGAAGGCAGGCCTTTGGGGTGTTGTGCGGTCTTTTGGGGTTCGGCCGCCTCGCGGCGTGTGGCCGCCAGGCGCCAGAAAATCCCCACGGGGCCGCTCATGTACCAGCGCTGGTGCGGGTTGCGCTTGGCTTTTCCCAGGGTTTGGGTGATCCGATCCAGGACGATGGCCAGGATCACGATGCCGAGGCCGCCCACCACGGCCAGCCCCATGTCCAGGCGGCCGATGCCGCGCAGCACCATCTGGCCCAGACCGCCCACGGCGATCATCGAGGCGATCACCACCATGGACAGCGACAACATCAGGCACTGGTTGATGCCCGCCATGATGGACGGCATGGCCAGCGGCAGCTGCACTTTGCGCAGCAGCTGCCAGGGCGAGGCGCCATATGATTTTGCCGCTTCGACCAGGTCGGGCCGCACCTGGCGGATCCCCAGGTTGGTCAGCCGCACCAGCGGCGGCAAGGCAAAGATGATGGTCACGATCACGCCAGGCACGTTGCCGATGCCGAACAGCATGACCACCGGCACCAGGTAGACAAAGGCGGGCGTGGTCTGCATGGCGTCCAGAAACGGGCGGCAGATTCGCTCGGCCGTGTCGCTGCGGGCGAGCCAGATGCCCAGGGGGATGCCGATGAGCACGCAGAACACCAGGGACGTGAGCACCAGCGACAGAGTGATCATGGATTCCTGCCAGACGCCCAGGGTGATCACCAGCAAGAGTGAAAACAGCGTGGCCAGGCCCAGGAAACGGCCCGCCAGCTGCCAGGCGATCAGCGACAGGATGGCGATCATGACCGGCGCCGATGGATATTGCAATACGGCGTCCACATAGCTCAGCAAGACGTCCACCGGCTGGCGCAGCGCCTGGAAGAAGGCACGGAAGTGCAGCACGATCCAGTCCAGGCTTTGGTTGATCCAATCCTGGATCGGCAGCGTGCCGTCCCAGATTTGCTGCCAGGACAGGCCAGGGTCAGCGGACAGGGCTTGCTGTGCGTCCGTGGCGGAATCCTGACTGGGGCTGCTCAGCCAGCCATTGGCCGGACCGCCCGCATCCGCGCCCGTGCCGTCGCCGCCCGACATCGCCGACCACGGGTCGCTCGAGTCCACGGCGCCGTCGTCGCCCATGGCCGCCCAGGGGTCGTCTGGTTCGGTGGCGGCGTCCGAGGGCGTGGTGGCGGCGCTGCCATCGTCATCCTGGCCGCTCAGGGCGGCCCAGGGATCCGGATTGGTCTGGTCCATTGTGAAGTCCTTTGGGTAAATGGGGTCAGGCGTCATGGGGGGCGGCCAAGGCCGTAGCCTGGGGTGCGCTGGCTGCTTCGGAGATCTCCGGCAGCGGATCGCCATGCGGATCGGTGGTCGGGTCCAGGAATTTCAGCAGGGTGGTGCGGCTGATGGCACCCAGGAACCGGCCCTGGCCGTCGACCACGGGCAGGGGGTAGGAATGGGCGACCATGCGCGTGTACAGATCGTTGATGAGTGTGTCGGCGGCCACGGGTTCGATGTCGGCCAGAAACGCTTTCTCCAGGCCGACGGGACCGTCCTGGCCACGCAGGGCTGCACGCAGCGAGTCGCTTGAGACCATGCCCAGGAACCGGTGGTGCGGCGTCACCACGAATGCCCATTCGCGGTCGTGCTCCTGCAGCCGTTCCAGTGCTCTTCGGCAGCCCCGGTTCGGGCTCTCCGAGATCTCCACCTGGGTCTTGCGCGCAATATCGCCCGCCTTGAAGACGGCGGCCGCATCGACGCCCCGAATGAAGCTGCGCACGTATGCATTGGCCGGGCGCCGCAGAATCTCTTCGGGGGTGCCGACCTGCACCACGTAGCCGTCATTCATGATGGCGATGCGATCGCCAATGCGCATGGCTTCATCCAGGTCGTGTGAAATGAACACGATGGTGCGTCGCTTTTCTTCTTGCAGGCGCAGCAGTTCATCCTGCATTTCGGTTCGTATGATCGGGTCCAGCGCCGAAAAGGCTTCGTCCATCAGCAGGATGGAGGGGTCGGCGGCCAGCGCCCGCGCCAGGCCCACCCGTTGCTGCATGCCGCCCGAGAGCTCATCGGGGTACGAGCGTGCCCAGACTTCGAGGCCGACCTGGCGCAGGGCCTGGTGGGCCTGCCGCAGGCGGGTGGCTCTGTCCACGCCGTCGAGTTCGAGCCCGAAGGCCACGTTATCTTCGACCGTCAGGTGGGGCAGCAGGGCGAACGACTGGAAAACCATGCTCATGTCTTTGCGCCGCAGGCGCCTCAGTTCGGCGCTGCCGTACGTGCCGATGTCGTGGCCGTCGACGATGACCTGCCCGCTGGTGGGTTCGATCAGGCGATTGAGCAGCCGCACCAGCGTGGATTTTCCAGACCCGGACAGGCCCATGATGACGAAAATCTCACCGGCTTTGATGTCGAATGTGGCATCGAACACACCGATCGTCTGCCGGGTGCGTTCCAGGATCTCCTGCTTGGAATGTCCCTGGCGTGCGAGCTCCAGCGCCCGGGCCGGGCTGTCGCCGAAGACTTTGAAAAGGTTCTGGATCTGGATGGGCTTGGCCATGCGCTTTCCTCGCCTGTTGAGCGTCGGGCGCCGCTGGTTGCAACCGTTGAATGATTACAGGACGTACCCGGCGCAACTATGTGTTGCCAGACTGGCACCCTGTGGGTGCCCGGCCGCTTCGAGCCGTGTATGAGCCGAAGCGCCGAATGACCGGTTCGTAACGATGCGTGTGCGAGCACGAACATCGCCTTTTGCGCTGCTTGCGGCGTTAAACGTCACTTGCAGCCGCGCTGAAATCTGCATGCTGCAGCAAGCGCAAAACGGTGGATTATAACAAACTATGCATGTAAATCCAAGTTGAACGATCCGATCGTTATAAGGACTGGCGGCCTGCCGGCGCTGCGCGCAGCGAAACCCTTGCGCGGGATCAACATACGGCGTGAGCTTTTAGTCTAAGCTATAACCATATGGTCTGCATGGTTTTGGTCGGCCAACCCTCACCGCATCGCGAAGGAGCACCTGATGACAACACTCAAAACCGGTATAGCGGTGCTGTTTCTGGCACTGGGATGCGCGAGCGTCGTGCAGGCTCAGTCCAACGAGCCCGTGGAGCCCATTCCTTACCCGGAAGCCGGCGATGCCGCAAAAATCGAGCTTGGCAAAATGCTGTTCTTCGATCCGCGCCTGTCCCGTTCGGGGTTCATTTCCTGCAATTCCTGCCACAACCTGAGCACCGGCGGGTCTGACAACCTGGCCACGTCCATCGGCGACCAATGGCAGCAGGGGCCGATCAACTCGCCGACCGTCCTGAACTCGGCGTTGAATATGGCGCAGTTCTGGGATGGCCGGGCCGACACGCTGCGCGACCAGGCAGGCGGCCCGATCGCCAACCCCATGGAAATGGCCTTTACCCATGAACTGGCCGTCGAGCTGCTGGCATCCATTCCCCAGTACGTGGACGCGTTCGAAAACGTCTACCACACGCCCGAGATCACCATCGACGAGGTCACCGATGCCATTGCCGCCTTCGAAGAGACGCTGGTCACGCCCGACGCCCCCTTCGATTTGTGGCTGAAGGGCGATTCGGCGGCCCTGTCCGAGCAGGCGCTGGCCGGCTATCAGCTGTTCAAGGCCAGCGGCTGCATCGCGTGCCACAACGGGCCCAATCTGGGCGGGCGTTCGTTTCAGAAAATGGGCCTCATCGAGCCGTACAAGACGGACAACCCGGCCGAAGGGCGTTCAGCCGTTACGGGCAAGGATGCCGACCGGTTCAGCTTCAAAGTGCCTACGTTGCGCAATGTCGAGCTGACCTATCCCTATTTCCACGACGGGGCCGTCGATACGCTGGCCGAAGCCGTCGACATCATGGGCAGGCTGCAGCTGGGCCGCCATTACA